>JADMJQ010000182.1 GCA_018780415.1 Roseateles sp.
TGAAGATCAACCCGGAAAAAATCCGTGACGTGATCGGCAAGGGCGGCGCCACCATTCGTGCGCTGACCGAAGAAACCGGCACCACCATCGACATCAACGAAGACGGCACGATCACGATCGCGTCTACCGATGCCGACAAGGCCGAGCACGCCAAGAAGCGCATCGAGGAGATCACCGCCGAAGTCGAAATCGGCAAGATATACGAAGGCCCGGTCACCAAGATCCTGGATTTCGGTGCATTGATCAACTTGCTGCCCGGCAAGGATGGTCTGCTGCACATCAGCCAGATCGCCCACCAGCGCGTCGAGAAGGTGACCGACTTCCTCAAGGAAGGCCAGATCGTCAAGGTCAAGGTCATGGAAACCGACGAGAAGGGTCGCATCAAGCTGTCGATGAAGGTCTTGCTTGACCGTGATGCGGCGCCTGCTCAAGTCGTTGGCGAAGCTGAGTAATAGCTCGCCAGTGGCTTGTTGACGGATCAATGACGCTGATATGAAGGCTATTCACATCGCCCAGCCGGGCGGCCCCGAAGTGCTGCAAATGATCGAACGACCCGACCCGCAAGCTGGGGTGGGGGAGTTGCTGATCGCGGTTGAGGCTTTTGGCATCAACCGCCCGGATGTGTTACAGCGCAAGGGGGCTTATCCGCCTCCCGCCGGGGCCAGCGATTTGCCCGGTCTGGAGGTGGCCGGGCGAATTGTGGGTGGTGGTGTGGCGGAGCTTGGACTGGCTGGCTTCAGCCTCGGCGATGCCGTTTGCGCCTTGACGCCTGGCGGCGGCTACGCTCAGCTTTGCGTGGCTCCGATCGGGCATTGCTTGCCGGTGCCGGCAGGATGGAGCATGGCGGAGGCGGCCAGTCTGCCCGAGACCTTCTTCACTGTTTGGTCGAACGTGTTTGTTCGAGCGGCCATGCAGCCCGGTGAAACCTTGTTGGTTCACGGCGGCAGCAGCGGTATTGGTGTGGCTGCCATTCAGTTGGCCAAGGCGATGGGTGCCCGCGGTTTCGTCACGGTCGGCAGCGCCGACAAGGCTGCGGCCTGCCTGGCCTTGGGGGCCGATCTGGCCATCAATTACAAAGAGCAGGACTTCGTCGCGGAAGTGAAGGCGGCGACCGACGGTGTTGGCATCAATGTGATTCTGGACATGGTGGCGGGCGGCTATATCGAGCGCGGCGTTCAGTGTCTGGCCAATGATGGGCGACTGGTGGTCATTGCGGTGCAGGGTGGCAGCGATGCCCGTATTGATGCGGGGGCGGTGCTGCGGCGGCGCTTGACCATCAGTGGGTCCACCTTGAGGCCGCGTTCTATCGCCTTCAAGGCAGGCATTGCGAGCGCCTTGCGTGAGTGGGTCTGGCCCTTGCTGCCTGCGCGCAGCAAGATCAAGCCGGTGATCTATCGCGGCTTTGCGGCAAACCAAGTGGCAATGGCTCATGCCTTGATGGAATCCGGCGAGCATGTCGGCAAGATCGTATTGAGTTGGTAAGACGGGAGATGGCAATGCGCAAGAAGTTGGTCGTCGGTAACTGGAAGATGCACGGCAGCAGAGCCGCCAATGCAGCGCTGCTGGGTGCGCTGAAGGAGGCGGGGCCCTGGAGTGCGGATGTGGCCGTCTGTGTGCCATTTCCCTATTTGGCGGAAACTGCCTTGACCTTGACGGGGCAAGCCGTGTTGCTGGGTGCGCAAGATTGTTCGGCGCACGAGCAAGGGGCTTACACGGGTGAGGTTTCTTCGTTGATGTTGGCCGATCTGGGTTGCCGTTATGTGATTGTTGGTCACTCGGAGCGTCGCGCTTTTCATCATGAGAGCGACCAATTGGTCGCCGACAAGGCCAAGGCGGCCTTGGCGCATGGCGTGACGCCGATTGTTTGTGTTGGTGAAACCCTGGCTGAGCGTGAGGCAGGGCAGACCGAGGTGGTGGTCAAGCGGCAGTTGGCCGCCGTGATTCACACGCTGACACATTGCATTGGCGAAATTGTGCTTGCCTATGAACCGGTCTGGGCCATTGGCACCGGCTTGACCGCCAGCCAAGAGCAAGCGAAGGAGGTGCATGCGGTGCTGCGCACGCAGCTCCATGCGGCGACGCAAAAAGCCGGCGACATGCGCATTCTCTATGGCGGCAGTGTCAAGCCTGACAACGCCACTCAACTTTTCGCGCAAGCCGATATTGATGGTGGCTTGATTGGTGGTGCTGCTTTGAAGGCGGCCGACTTCGCGGCGATTTGCCGCGCCGCAATGTAATTTTTAAGCCACAAGTTCGGCCGATGGGGCCGTGCTCGTTGATGAACTTTTGGAGTGTTTGAAATGCAATTTTGGATGAATTTGGTCTTGGTGCTGCAGTTGCTGAGCGCGTTGGTGATGATTGGTTTGGTCCTGGTTCAACATGGCAAGGGTGCCGATATGGGTGCTTCGTTCGGCAGCGGCGCTTCCGGCAGCTTGTTTGGCGCAACCGGCAGTTCGAACTTTCTCTCGCGCAGCACCGCGGTGTGCGCGACGGTGTTTTTTGTCAGCACCCTGGCCATGGCCTACTTGGCCAACCATCGCTCAGGGGCTGGCAGCAAGGACACCATTTTGGATAAGGCAACGCCGGTGGCTATCGCTGCTTCAGGTGCCGCTGCTATTCCCGGTGCGCCGGCCGGCCCGCTGCCTTTGCCCGCTGTTGCGCCTGCCGTTGCACCAGCCTCGGCAGCGCCCAACTGATTCGGGGCTTGCCTCGACTTTGCGAAGATAATTTGTCTGGGCTTTGGCTGAGACGCTAAATTTTCAGTATAGAATTCGAGGCTGACTTGATGGCAAATCCTCTTGCCGTTGAAGACAAGTCAAAGATTTGCAGTAAGGCCGTCGTGGTGAAATTGGTAGACACGCTATCTTGAGGGGGTAGTGGCGAAAGCTGTGCGAGTTCGAGTCTCGCCGACGGCACCAAATCATCGGTTAGTATCTCGGGGTTGGAGCCCTTAAGGTATTTGCCCTTGAGCATCATCGCAAACTGAATCCATGTTATTTACTGGATGAGGAGAGTGGATTTTGTAAGGCGGGCGCAGTTCGTCGGCGCTTTTGCGCTGACGCCGCGCCCGTAGTTTTTTCTTCTTCTGAATCACTTCTGAAACAGAGCCGGGGCCTGGAGGCGGGCGGCGGTTTTTAAAGAGCGTCACCCATGAACTTGGATCAGTACCTACCCGTCATCCTCTTCATCCTGGTCGGCGCCGGCGTCGGCGTGGCGCCGCAAGTGCTCGGCTTCCTGCTGGGCCCGAATCGGCCCGATGCGGCCAAAAACTCCCCCTACGAATGTGGCTTCGAGGCCTTTGAAGATGCGCGCATGAAATTCGATGTGCGCTATTACCTCGTGGCGATTTTGTTTATTTTGTTCGACCTGGAAATTGCCTTTTTGTTCCCTTGGGCGGTGGCGCTGCGGGAGATTGGCCCGACGGGTTTTTGGGCAATGATTAGTTTCCTCAGCATTCTGGTCGTGGGCTTTGCCTACGAATGGATCAAGGGTGCTTTGGATTGGGAGTAGTTGTTTGCCTCTCGCTCAGCGGATTCCGCTGAGCGGTCCCCCGAGGGGACGCCAACCTTTCGGTTGGCATGGCGGGCCGGCTAGGGAGCGGCCCGGCGCTCGGCCCGGTTAGGCCTGAACGAAAGAAAGCTTGCAATGGGTATCGAAGGCGTTTTGAAGGAAGGCTTTGTCACCACCTCGGTCGACAAGCTGATCAACTGGTCCAAGACCGGCTCACTCTGGCCGATGACCTTCGGTCTGGCCTGCTGCGCAGTCGAGATGATGCATGCGGGCGCGGCCCGCTATGACATCGACCGCTTCGGCATGCTGTTTCGGCCCAGCCCACGGCAGTCCGATTTGATGATCGTCGCCGGCACGCTGTGCAACAAGATGGCGCCGGCGCTACGCAAGGTGTACGACCAGATGGCCGAGCCGCGCTGGGTGCTGTCGATGGGCTCCTGCGCCAATGGC
>JADMJQ010000065.1 GCA_018780415.1 Roseateles sp.
TGCGTCGGCGTTGTGATGCACCGCCGTTGATATTTTCGCGAACTGCTTCAGCGCCGCCCAAATGGCCACCAAGCCTTGGCTTCGGGTTTGACGCGACCTTCGGCCCTGACCAGCACCAGTGCAATATTATCCCGGCCACCCATGTCATTGGCTCCATCTATCAAGGCTTGCGCCGCTTCAGACAGCGAAGGGTGGTGTAAGAGCAACTGGCAGATCGACGCGTCGTCCAGCATATCGGACAGGCCGTCCGAGCAAAATAGGTAGACGTCCCCGGGCTGCACCTCATGCAGATGCAGCTCCAGCATCACCGCGTCTTCAACACCGACCGCGCGGGTCACCAAATTCTTATTGCTGGACTGGGCCGCCTCTTCGACCGTCAGCAGCCCGGCGTCAAGCTGCTCCTGCAGCAAGGAATGGTCCCGTGTGATCTGCGTCAAGTGCCCGCCGCGCAGGCGGTAGGCGCGCGAGTCGCCCACATGGCCCATCAGCAAGCCCTCTTCGCGGAACACGCCGACCACCAAGGTCGTGCCCATGCCGGCATAGCGCGGGTTGGTATTGGCGGCGTTGAAAATCGCGCGATTGGCGTTGTCTACGCAGATGTCCATGGCGCGACGCACATCGGCCACCGTGGCGCTGGCGCCCGACTCCTTCAGCCAGCGGCCGAGCTCGGCGCGGATGAAGCTGGTCAACATCTGACTGGCCACCTCGCCGGCGTTATAGCCGCCCATGCCGTCGGCCAGCACGGCCAAGCCGACAGCCTCGTCCATGGCCACCGAGTCTTCGTTGTTATCGCGGGCGCGGCCTACATCGGTGGCGCTGAAAAACTCCAGGGTCATGGCTTTGTCTTCGGTTGCTTGGCCGCCGGATTCTGCCCTGCTTCCAGCCCATTCAGACGGACTGTTTGTGCGAAAGAATCGGCAGAAATTGGCTGTGCGGAGCTGGCGTCGACAGTCGGCAGCGCCTCGGCCGCGGCATCCAAGCCCGGCTGCGCCAGCACCGCCTCCAGATCCTGGGCCATTTGCTCGCCACTGGCATAGCGCAGTTCGGGACGCTTTTCCAGCGACAGGGCCAACACCAGGGCCAGTGCCTCGGGCAGGCCGGGTCGGTAATGGCGCACATCGGCCGGCGTCTGGTTGGCGATCTGGTACATCAGCTTGGCCATTGAATCGGACTGATGGGGCAAATGTCCGGTCAGCAATTGATAAATCATCGCGCCAAGCGAATAGAGGTCGCTGCGGCCGTCGACCTTAAGCCCGGCCAACTGCTCAGGCGACATAAATGACGGCGTGCCCAACACCAAGCCCGTGCGAGTACGGCTGCCATCGGCAATGCGGGCGATGCCGAAATCCATCACCTTCAACACATCGCTGGCCAGGTCCAGCATCACATTGGCGGGCTTGATATCGCGGTGCACCACGCCTTGGCGATGCGCGTAGTCAAGCGCACGGGCCAGGCGCGCGCCAATCCTCACCACCTCGCGCACCGGCAGCAACTGGTTCGCTCGGGTGTAGTGGCTGAGGTCCTTGCCCTGCACAAACTCCATCGCGATCCAGGCGTCTTCGCCCGCTTCGCCAGCGTCCAGCACCTGCAAAATATCGGGATGATGAAGATGCCCGGCGGCGCGCGCCTCGCGCATAAAGCGCTGGCGCACATCGGCTAAATCTTCGGCGGCAAACTCGCGCTGCAGCGACAGGCGCTTGATCGCCACCATATGGCCATTGCTGAGCTGGCGGGCCAGATGCACCACCGCCATCGCTCCGCGGCCGAGTTCTCGTTGCAACTCATAGCCCTGCAGACCGACGGCTGCGCGGGTCGCCTGCACCGCCAGAACCGACGCTCCGTCGACGGTGGCGAGCGTCGACTCGGTCGCCGCTGCTGGAGCTTTGGACTTGCCAAAAATTCGCCGCCAGAAGCCACCCATCTTGTTCCTTGCTGTTGCTACTCGGCCTTGGCGCCGCGTGCCGCCAACAATTTGCCTGCGGCCAACACCAACAAGGCGCCGGCTATGCCGCAACCGTAATGCCAGGCCGGCAGCACCGCCGCCGCTGCGCCGGGCTTGTCGCTAGGCAGGGTCGGGACCCAATCCTTCAGGGCCGGGTCGCCGATGATCATGGTGCCGGCGATCCAGCCCAGCAACATCGCGCCGACGGTGATGACCATGGGGAAGCGGTCCATCAACTTGATGACCAACTGGCTACCCCACACGATGATGGGAATCGACACCAGCAAGCCAAAGATCACCAAAGGCATCTGATGGTCACCACCAGCGCCCTGTGCCGCGCCAGCGATGGCAATCACATTGTCCAGGCTCATCACAAAGTCGGCCACGATGACGGTCTTGACCGCCGCCCAGAGCTTGTCGCTGGCCTGGATATTCGAATGCTCGTCCTCGCCCTCGGGCACCAGCAATTTGATGCCGATCCAGACCAGCAGCAGGCCGCCGACGATCTTCAGATAGGGCACTTGCAGCAGCGTCAGCGCAAAGAAAATCAGCACCACGCGCAGCACGATGGCGCCCGCCGTGCCCCACATGATGCCCTTGGTGCGCTGGGCGGGCGGCAACTTGCGGCAGGCCAAGGCGATCACGACGGCGTTGTCACCGCCGAGCAAGATGTCGATCATGATGATCTGGCCGACGGCCAACCAGAACTCGGGACTCAGAAAAGTTTCCATGGGGTTTCTTCAAGAATGGCGGCAATTGGTGCTTGCTTGGGGGCTGCACAGCAGCCGACTATAGCGAAGCACGCGAGGACCAAAATTCAACACATCAATGCGCATAAAAAAAGGGGCTGACGCCCCTTTTCGGTTGTCGCTGGGCGCGAGCCGCTTACAGCAAGCCCTTCAGCAGCTTGGCCATTTCCGACGGGTTGCGCGTGATCGTGAAGCCGCAGGCTTCCATGATCGCGAGCTTGGCGTCGGCGGTGTCGTCGCCACCGGAGATCAGGGCACCGGCGTGGCCCATGCGCTTGCCGGCAGGTGCGGTGACACCGGCGATGAAGCCGACGATAGGCTTCTTCATATTGTCTTTGCACCAGCGCGCCGCTTCGGCTTCGTCCGGGCCGCCGATTTCGCCGATCATGATGACGGCGTCGGTGTCCGGGTCGTCATTGAAGGCCTTCATCACATCGATGTGCTTCAGGCCATTGATAGGGTCGCCACCGATGCCGACGGCGCTGGACTGACCCAGGCCGATTTCGGTCAACTGAGCCACTGCTTCATAGGTCAGCGTGCCGGAGCGCGAGACTACGCCGATCCGACCCTTGCGGTGGATGTGGCCGGGCATGATGCCGATCTTGATTTCGTCCGGCGTGATCAGGCCTGGGCAGTTAGGGCCCAGCAGCAAGGTGCGCTTGCCGCCGGCGGCTTCCTTGGCGCGCATCCGGTTGCGGATCATCAGCATGTCACGGACGGGGATGCCTTCGGTGATGCAGATGGCCAAGTCCAGGTCGGCTTCGACAGCTTCCCAGATCGCGGCGGCGGCGCCGGCAGGCGGCACATAGATCACCGACACGGTGGCGCCGGTGGCTTGTGCGGCCTCGGTCACATTGGCGTAAATCGGGATGCCTTCGAAGTCCTCACCGGCCTTCTTGGGGTTCACGCCGGCAACGAAGCAGTTCTTGCCGTTGGCGTAATCGCGGCAGCCGCGGGTGTGGAATTGACCGGTCTTGCCCGTGATGCCTTGGGTGATGACCTTGGTGTCTTTATTGATGTAGATCGACATGATTTCTTATCCTTGTGGGCCTAAGCCAGATTAAGCAACGGCGGCGACGATCTTCGTCGCGGCTTCGGCCATCGAATCGGCGGCGATGATGGGCAGGCCGGATTCGGCCAGCATCTTCTTGCCCAGGTCTTCGTTGGTGCCCTTCATGCGCACCACCAGCGGCACGGACAGGTTCACGGCCTTGCAGGCGGTGATCACGCCGGTGGCGATGGTGTCGCACTTCATGATGCCGC
>JADMJQ010000092.1:0-25465 GCA_018780415.1 Roseateles sp.
CCAGATGGGCGGCTCGGTGGTGCACCTGACCACCGGCGACAGCCAGCTGGGCCGGGCCGAGCCGATCGAAGACAGTGCGCGCGTGATCAGCCGCATGGTTGACCTGGTGATGATCCGCACCTTCGAGCACACCAAGATCGAACGCTTTGCCGCGCACTCGCGTGTACCGGTCATCAATGGTCTGACCAACGAGTACCACCCCTGCCAGATCCTGGCCGACCTGTTCACCTTCATCGAAGTGCGCGGCATGAACCAGCGCGGCATTGTCGACGTTGATTGCCTGAAAGGCCGCGTCGTAGCCTGGGTCGGTGACGGCAACAATATGGCCAACACCTGGTTGCAGGCGGCCGAAATCCTGGGCTTCACCGTGCATGTCAGCACGCCGAGCGGCTATGAGGTCGACCCTGTTGTCGCCGGCATTCAGAACAGCGACTGCTACAAGGTTTTCAAGAACCCCTTGGAAGCTTGCCGCGACGCCGATCTGGTCACCACCGATGTGTGGACCAGCATGGGCTATGAAGCCGAGAACGAGAAGCGCCGCACGGCCTTTGCAGATTGGTGTGTCGACGCCGAGATGATGGCTGTGGCCAAGCCGGACGCCCTGTTCATGCATTGCCTGCCGGCACACCGGGGTGAAGAAGTGACCGCCGACGTGATCGACGGCCCCCAATCCGTCGTCTGGGACGAGGCGGAAAATCGCATGCATGTGCAGAAGGCACTCATGGAGTACCTTCTGCTGGGGCGCATCGGCTGAACAGCCGAGGTGACCCAGGCCCGCCAGGGCCGCATGCGATTTGGGGTGCACTCACTTTGCTGCCAAGCGAAGTGAAGCCGCGTGAGCGGCGGGTGCACACCAGAACAGAATGCACGTGCAAAAGGCACTCATGGAGTACCTTTTGCTCGGGCGGATTGGCTGAAGGCCGATACGCATGCCCGTTAGGGCATGCGTTCTGTTCGGGGATCGCTCATTTTGCGCAGCAAAGTGAGCGAGCACCAAAATCACATGCTCACGCGCAAGCTCAGCCGACCTTCAACGCCGCCAACACCTGTCCCGTAATCAGCTTCTCGGCCGCGTCGAAGTCACCCTGCTCCAAAGCCGGCTTGCCCAAGAGAATCGCGAACTGCGCGGCCTGATCAGCATAAGCCTGCGTGCTGGCCCAAATGCTGAACATCAGATGTCGATAGTCCAGCCTGGCGACCAGGCCGGCATCGGCCCAGCGCTCAAAGGTCTGCACATCGGCATTCAAGGCCGGCAGGACCCGCCCCTCAATCGCATCCCGAAAGCGCGGCGCTCCGGCCATCACCTCGCGCGCAAACACCTGCGAGCCCGCCGGTCGCTCGCGTGAGAAGCGCAGCTTGGCGGCGATGTAGTCGCGCATCGCCACTTGGGGGTCGTTGCCGGCCACCAAGCCGTCCATGCGTGCCAGCCACTCGTCCAGCACCTCGTCCAAGACACGCCGGTACAGCGCCTCTTTGTTCGGGAAGTAATACAGCAGGTTGTGACGGGTCAGGTTCAAGCCGGCGGCAATCACCTCCAGCGACACGCCCTCAAATCCGAACTGCGCGAACTGCCGCTCGGCCTCCGCGCAGATCGCAGCTTCCTTGGCCCGGCGGCTGGGGCTGAGCCCTGTTGTGGTTTCTGACATCAAAATCGCTTTGCATGCGGGAATTTACCAACTGGTAATTTTTTACCACTCGGTAAATTATGACATCCAACGTTTAGCAAATCTTCAGGGAGCTTGGCATGGATCAAAACACCCCCGGCATTCAGGCCGGTCGGCTCAAAGCCGAGCAATACCCGGCAAATTTCTGCGACGCGCATCCGACGCTGACGCGCACGCAGGCCCTGGTCGAGGCCGAGCGCTGTTATTACTGCTTCGACGCGCCCTGCATCACGGCCTGCCCGACCGGCATCGATGTACCCAGCTTCATTCAGCGCATCGCCCAAGACAATATTCGCGGCGCGGCCGAAGCGATTCTGAGCGCCAACCCGCTGGGCGGCATGTGCGCGCGGGTCTGTCCGACCGAGGTGCTGTGCGAGCAGAGCTGCGTGCGCAATGGCTGTGATGAAGCCAAGCCGGTCGAGATCGGCCGCCTGCAGCGCTATGCCACCGACACCTTCTTCGCCAACAAGGACGCGGCGCCGCTGTTCAGCAGAGCCGCCGACAGCGGCAAGTCGGTTGCCGTGATTGGCGCCGGCCCGGCCGGCTTGGCCGCCGCCCATGGTCTGGCGCGCATGGGCCATGCGGTGACGCTGTTCGACGCCAAACCCAAACTCGGCGGCCTGAACGAATATGGTCTGGCCACCTACAAGACGCCGAACGGCTTTGCCCAGCAAGAGGTGGACTGGTTATTGTCGATTGGCGGCATCACGGTCAAGACCGAGCAAATGATGGGTCGCGACTTTGAGCTCGCCCAGCTAACGGCTGATTTCGACGCTGTCTTTCTGGGCCTGGGCCTGGCCGGCGTGAATGCCCTGAACCTGCCCGCAGCGGCCTGCGCCGGTCTGCGCCCTGCGGTCGACTTCATCGCCGAACTGCGCCAGTCGGACCCGGCCACTGTCAAAGTCGGCCGCCAAGTGGTGGTGATAGGCGGCGGCATGACCGCCGTTGACGCGGCCGTGCAATGCAAGCTGCTCGGTGCCCGCGAGGTCAGCATGGTCTACCGGCGCGGCGTCGAGGCGCTCAGCGCCTCTTCGTATGAGCAGGACTGGGCTCAGAAAAATGGCGTCAACTTGCGCTGCTGGGCGGCACCGGTCGAGATTCTGAGCGAGGCCGGTCAGGTCACCGGCGTGCGCTTTGCCGTCACCGAGCAAATGGGGGACAAGCTGGTCGAAACCGGCGAGCGCTTCGATCTGGCCGCCGATATGGTTTTGACCGCCATCGGCCAGAGTTTTGCCGCTGACTTGCCCAGCATCACGCTCAAAGGCGGCAAGATCGAAACCGACGCGGCCGGCCGCGTCCCCCATCACCCCAAACTCTGGGCCGGTGGCGATTGCCGCTATGGCGGACGCGACCTGACCGTCGAGGCGGTCGAGCATGGCAAACAGGCCGCTGTTTCCATTGACGCATTTTTGAGGAGCTGAACAACATGGCCGATATCCGCAGCAATTTCCTCGGCATCCACAGCCCCAACCCGTTTTGGCTGGCCTCGGCGCCGCCGACCGACAAGGAGGTGAATGTCAATCGCGCCTTCGAGGCCGGCTGGGGCGGCGTGGTCTGGAAGACGCTGGGCGAAGACCCGGCCGTCGTCAACGTCAATGGGCCGCGCTACACCACGCTGATGAGCGCCGACCGCCGCGTCATCGGCCTCAACAATATCGAGCTGATCACCGACCGGCCGCTGGCCACCAATCTGGCCGAAATCCGCCGCGTCAAGCGCGCCTGGCCCGACCGGGCGATGATCGTCTCGCTGATGGTGCCCTGCGAGGAGCAGGCCTGGCGCAGCATCCTGGCGCAGGTCGAGGACAGCGGCGCCGACGGCGTGGAGTTGAACTTTGGCTGCCCACACGGCATGAGCGAGCGCGGCATGGGCGCGGCCGTCGGCCAAGTGCCCGAGTACATCCAGATGGTGACAGCCTGGTGCAAGCTGCACAGCAAGCTGCCGGTGATCGTCAAGCTGACGCCTAACATCACCGATGTACGGATGCCGGCCCGCGCGGCCAAGGCCGGCGGCGCCGACGCGGTGTCGTTGATCAACACCATCAACTCGGTGATGGGGGTCGACCTGGACCGCATGCTGATGAGCCCCAGCACCGACGGTTGGGGCTCGCACGGCGGCTATTGCGGGCCGGCGGTGAAGCCGATCGCGCTGAACATGGTGGCCGAGATCGCCCGCGATCCGCTGACCGCCGGCATTCCCATCTCCGGCATCGGCGGCATCAGCAACTGGCGCGACGCGGCCGAGTTCATCGCGATGGGCTGCGGGACGGTGCAAGTCTGCACCGCGGCCATGGTCTACGGCTTCAAGATCGTGCAGGACATGTGCTCGGGCCTGAATAACTTCATGGACGAAAAAGGCTACAAGACGCTGGACGAAATGCGGGGCCTGGCCGTGCCCTCGGTCAAGAACTGGAACCAGCTGAACCTGAACCATGTGGAGAAGGCCGTCATCAACCAGGACAGCTGCATCCAATGCGGGCGCTGCCATGTGGTCTGCGAGGACACCTCGCACCAAGCCATCACGGCGACCAAGGACGGCAAGCGCCATTTCGAGGTCAAGGATGATGAATGCGTGGGCTGCAATCTGTGCGTCTCGATCTGCCCGGTGCCCAACACCATCACGATGCGCGCCCTCAAGCCCGGCGAGATTGATCTGCGTACCGGCATAGCGGTGAGCGGCGACTATGCCAACTGGACCACGCATGCGAACAACCCGATGCGAGTCTCGACCTAGCGGTTTATCCCCATGGCGCCCTGACCATTCAGGCACAAAGATTGCACGTCCCGTGATGAGACCCAAGGAGCCCTGCGCATGACCGATACCTCGCTCGCCAACGCCGACCTGGTGCCGACCTACACCATGGCCAGCTCGATGCTGGACCAGGGCTTCAGCTGGCAGTCGGCCATCTGGTTGGTGTTCCTGGCCAATCTGATCGTGCTGGTGCCCATGCTCTTGATCGGCCGGGCCGGCACCAAACATGGCATCCCCTTCCCCATCTTGGCACGCGCCCCGTTCGGCGTCATCGGCGCCAACCTGCCGGCTGTTCTGCGCGGTCTGGTCGCCTGCGGCTGGTTTTCAATCAATTGCTACTTCGGTGCCTTGGCCATGCATGGCCTAGCCAACTCTTTTGGCATGGGTTTGGCCGGACCGGCGGCCGGTGAAACCATCAGCACTTCTCAATTCGTCTGCTTCCTCTTGTTCTGGGCCGTGCATATTGCCTTTATCTGGAAGGGATTGGAATCGGTACGCTTGCTTGAGGTGGTGGCCGCGCCGCTGATGATCACGGCTTCCATTGCGCTGGTCATCTGGGCTTTTATGAACGTGCCGCCTGCTCAGATTTTCAGCCTGCCGGCCAAGGTCGTCGAGGGCGGGCCCAAGACCTGGGCGGCGCTGACCGGCCTGGTCGGCTTCTGGGCCACGCTGGCGCTGAACATCCCCGACTTCACCCGCTTCGCCAAGTCGCAGCGCGACCAGGTCATCGGCCAGGCGGTCGGCCTGCCGCTGCCCATGGCGCTGTTCTCCCTGGTCGGCGTGATCGGCTTTTCGGTCTCGCAAATTCTCTATGGCAAGGCCCAGCTCTTCCCCGACGGCTTGTTGACGCAGATGGGGCCGGTCGCCTCCAGCATCGGCTTGGTGGTGATTCTGCTGGCCAACCTGACCACCAATGTGGCGGCCAATCTGGTCTCGCCGTCCTATGACTTCTCGCAACTGGCGCCAAGCAAGATCAGCTTTCGCATGGGTGGCCTGATTGCCGCCCTGCTGGGCCTGCTGTTCCAACCCTGGAAGCTGCTCGCCAGCTCGGGCGCCTATCTGTTCACATGGTTGGGCGGCTATGGCACCCTGCTCGGCGCCGTCGCCGGCATCTTGCTGGTTGACTACTACCTTGTTCGCAAGACCGAGCTGAAGATAGACGACCTCTACCGGCGCGGCGGTGAATACGAGTACAGCGGCGGCTGGAACATCCATGCGCTGATCGCCTTTGCGCTGGGCGTGCTGCCCTGCCTGCCCGGCTATCTGGCAGTTTCGGGTGTGATCCCCAAGGAATCGGTCGCGCCCCTGCTCTTGAGCCTGTATGACTTCGGCTGGTTCTTCAGCCTGGCCGTGGCGGGGCTGTATCACTACTTCACGGCGCGGAGGCCGACATGAAAGAGTCGCTATTGATTCGCGGCGCCACGGTCGTCAACGCCGACCGCGAGTTCATCGCCGATGTCTTGTGCGTCAACGGCAAAGTCGCGGCCGTCGGCCCGCGCGCGCTCAGCGAAGCACCTCCCGGCTGCCCAAGCCTGGACGGCGGCGGTCAGTACCTGATGCCCGGCGGCATCGACCCGCACACCCATATGCAGCTGCCCTTCATGGGCACGGTCACCATGGATGACTTCTTCAGCGGGACGGCTGCAGGCCTTGCCGGAGGCACCACCTCCATCATCGATTTCGTCATCCCGAACCCGCAGCAGCCCTTGCTGGAGGCCTACCAAACCTGGCGCGGCTGGGCCGAGAAGTCGGCCGCCGACTACGGCTTTCATGTCGCCATCACCTGGTGGGACGACAGCGTGCACGCCGATATGGCCACGCTGGTGCAGCAAGAAGGCGTCAACAGTTTCAAGCATTTCATGGCCTACAAGAACGCCATCATGTGCGATGACGAGACCTTGGTGAACAGCTTCAAGCGTGCGCTTGAACTCGGCGCTATGCCGACCGTCCATGCCGAGAACGGCGAGCTGGTCTACCTGCTGCAACAAGAAGTCGCGAAGATGGGCATCACCGGCCCCGAGGGCCATCCGCTGTCACGCCCGCCGATGGTCGAGGCCGAGGCCGCCAACCGCGCGATTGCGATTGCCGAGGTCTTGGGCACGCCGATCTACATCGTCCATGTGTCCTGCCAGGAAACCGTCGACGCGATCGCGAGGGCTAGATCGCGCGGCCAGCGGGTCTACGGCGAGGTCTTGGCCGGCCATCTCTTGATCGACGACAGCGTCTACCGCCACCCCGATTTCGCGTTTGCCGCCGCCCATGTGATGAGCCCGCCGTTTCGCCCCAAGGTTCATCAGGAAATGCTCTGGCGCGGCCTGCAGGCCGGCAATTTACACACCACGGCGACCGACCATTGCACCTTTTGCTCGACGCAAAAGGCGGCCGGCAGCGAGCATTTCGCCAAGATCCCGAACGGCTGCGGCGGCGTCGAGGAGAGGCTGGCGGTGATCTGGGATGCGGGCGTCAACACGGGCCGGTTAACACCGTCCGAGTTCGTCGCCATCACCTCGGCCAATACCGCCAAGCTGTTCAATATCTATCCGCAAAAAGGCTGCATCACCGAGGGCGCCGACGCCGATCTGGTGCTGTGGGACCCGCTGGCCACCAAGACCATCTCGGTCAAGACGCAGCGCAGCTTGGGCGACTTCAATACCTTCGAGGGCAGAGAGGTGCGCGGCCTGCCCAGCCACACGATCAGCCAAGGCCGCGTCGTCTATGCCAACGGTGATTTGCGCGCGGTGGCCGGCGCCGGCCGCTATGTCAAACGGCCGGCCTTCGGGCCGAACACCAAGGCGGCGCTGCTGCGCACGCAAGACCTGACCCCGACAGCCGTACCGCGTTGAAAGACTCGATCATGACGACTCAAGAACTACGTATCAATGGGGAGCGGCTCTGGGCCGCGCTGATGGAGCTGGCGCAGATCGGCGCGACACCCAAGGGCGGTGTCTGCCGACTGGCGCTGACCGAGCTGGACCGCCAGGGCCGCGACCTGGTGCTGGGCTGGGCACGCGAGGCCGGCATGACGGTGACGGTCGACCAAATCGGCAACGCGTTTATGCGCCGCCCCGGTCGCAACAATGCCCTACCCCCGGTGATGACCGGCAGCCATATCGACACGCAACCAACCGGTGGCAAGTTCGACGGCAATTACGGCGTGCTGGCCGGCCTTGAGGTGGTGCGCACGCTCAATGACCGAGGTATTGAAACCGAGGCGCCTATCGAGGTCGCGTTCTGGACCAATGAAGAAGGCTCGCGCTTTGTGCCGGTGATGATGGGCTCGGGCGTTTTTGCCAAGGCCTTCACGCTGGAACACGCCTACGCGGCGAAAGACACCGAAGGGCTCACGGTCAAGGGTGAGCTGGAGAAGATCGGCTATATCGGCAGCGAAGTGCCCGGCGCCCACCCAATAGGCAGTTACTTCGAGACCCATATCGAGCAAGGCCCGGTGCTGGAGGATCACGACATCACGATCGGCGTCGTCACCGGCGTGCTTGGCATCAAATGGTATGACTGCACGGTCACCGGCATGGAGGCCCATGCGGGGCCGACGCCGATGGCGCTGCGCAAGGATGCTTTGCAGGTCGCCGCCCAGCTGATGCTGGAGGTGGTGGCCGTCGCTCACCGCCACCCTCCTGATGGAAAAGGACATGGCCGCGGCACGGTCGGCATGGTGCAGGTGCACCCAAACAGCCGTAACGTGATCCCCGGACGGGTCAAGTTCAGCATCGATTTGCGCAATAGTTCGGACGAGCTGGTCGAGGCGATGGACACCGACATCAAGGCCTGCGCTGAGCGCCTCAGCGAGGCCAGCGGTTTGGGCATCCAGATCGAACTGGTCTCGCATTACCCGGCCCAACCGTTTCACGCCGACTGCATAGCTGCTGTGGCCAAGGCCGCCACCGACCTGGGCTATTCACAGATGCCGGTGGTCTCGGGCGCCGGCCATGACGCCGTCTATATGGCGCGCTTGGCACCCGCCGGGATGATTTTCATTCCGTGCAAGGACGGCATCAGCCACAACGAGATCGAGGATGCCAAGCCGGCCCATCTGGAGGCCGGCTGCAATGTGCTCTTGCACGCGATGTTGGCTCAGGCCGGGGTCGCCCGGGCCTGAGGACTGACATCAATGGCGGTCGTTGCCGCGACCATGGCCACGGTCATGGCCGCGGTCATCACCACGGTTGTGGCCACGGTCATCATCGCGACCCTGCCCATGCCCGTGCCCATGGTCGCGCCGCTGGTCTTGGCGCTCATAGTTCTGTCGGTACCAGTCGTCACGCACGAAGTAGACGTTGTGGCCGCAGGCGCCGTAGTGCTTGCAATGCTTGCGCCAATTTCTCTCATGCCCCGGCGGCACGCGCAGATAGACCGGTTCCGGGCGCCGGTGGGCGCGCTCGATCATGACCGGTTGTGCATAAATCAGCCGCGGTTGCGGCGCATGCCCCAGGTCGATCTGGCCGTAAAAGCCCGGTTGACCGACGCTGATCGACACGCCGACATCAGCGGCCTGGGCCGAACCCATCGCCAGCAGTCCCAAACCGCTCAAAAACATCCAGGCCAATCGCTTCATATCGAACTCCAAGTCGCTAAACGCTGTGTAGACAACGTCCGGGCGTGGCGTCGCGTGCACAAGCATTACGTATGGATACAAAGCAAGCAGACAAAACTAGGGCCTTGATTGAATCCAACAATCAAGGCCCCGTCGATGACCTGCCCTCGCGCCGGCTCAGCCGGGCGGCAGCTGTCTTGGAAAGCTTATGCAGTCACAGCGGCTGCAACCTTGCGCACACGACGCTTGGTCGCCACCACGGCCTTGTCAGCGTCTTGCTTGACCGCCGCGACCTTCTTGGGCACTGCGGCAACTTGAGCCTCAACTTTGCTGGCCAGACTGCGCTTGGCGCGAACGGCGGTTTTGCGGGCGGTCTTCTTGACCGTCACCGAACCACCGGCCAGGCGCTGCAAGCGACCGGCACCCTCGACCAAACCGGCAGACACCGCCAACGCCGCGCGCGCACCCGGCATGCTCAGGCTGGCCGCCGTGCTGAGGCTGCGTGCCAAGAGGGGGTTCTTGACCTTGGCGCTGAAGCCGGCCATGCGCGAAACGCCGACGCGGGCCTTGGCCGAGCCGGCCTTGATGGCGCGCTCGCTGCCGCTGCTCAGCTTGCCGACGCCGCCTTCGATAATCTCGTTCAGGCTGTCACGCAGCTGCGTCATCGCGCCGGTCAAATTGGGTGCCAGCTTGACGCTGCGGCTATAGACCTGGGTTTGCAGACCATGGCTGACGCCGTCGAGCAAGCGGCTGCTGCCGGCGCGGTAGGCCTTGACGGTCAAGCTGGCGGCGCGGGCGTAGTTGTCGATGGCGGCCAGGGCGGTCGTGCTCAGGGTCTGCTTGTTCATGGTTTGCTTTCTCTATGGGGTCGGTCAATGAAGCTCGCCAATCAGCTTTTGCAAAGCCCCGGCGATGAACGCAGTTTCCCGGCAAAGCCCTAGAGAGCGATACCCAAATCAGGGCTAAAAACCTGACTTTCCTAGAGCCAGCTCCCAAATTGCAGGATGGCGTCCGCAGGGGGCCGGACCGCCCGCATCCGTCCCTGCCTCTAAAATGCGCGCCCGCCCCGACCTTGATCCAACTGCCCTCCCCCCCATGACTATCACCGTCCTCGAAGAACTGCGTATCTATATTGACCCTTTGACGCCCGAGGAACACCAAGCGCTGGAGCGCAGCATCCTGAGCGAAGGCTGCCGCGACGCGTTGGTGCTGTGGGGCGACATCTTGGTGGACGGCCACAACCGCTACGGCATCTGCCAGCAACATGGCCTGCCCTTCAACACGGTGCAGAACACCCGCTTCAAGTCGATGGAGGACGTGCATCTGTGGATGATTGACCAGCACCTCGGACGTCGCAGCCTGTCGGACTTTCAGCGCGGCGTCTTGGCGCTGCGCAAGAAAGAGATCACGGCGGAGCGCGCCCAGGCCGCAGTGAGCGCGCTGGCCGAGGCCGGCGCAGGCATTGGCAGCGAGTTCGCGGCCGAAATCAGTGCCGATGCCAAAGCCGCCACGAGTCAGGAGCAACCCTTGACCAGCCGAGAAGGCGTGGCCAAGGCGGCTCGCATCAGCAGCAATACCGTGGTGCAGATCGAGAAGATTCAAAAGAGCGCCGCGCCCGAGCTGGTGCAGGCGGTCAAGGCCGGCACGATTTCGATCAACGCGGCCGCGGCAGTCTCCAGCCTCGGGCATGACGAGCAGGTCGCGGCGGTAGCCGGCGGCAAAAAGGAGCTGCAGCAGGCCGCCAAGCGCGTGCGCGAAAGCAAGGGCGGCACGCGTGCACCGAAGCCAGCTGAGGAAAATGCAAGCGAAGGAGGCCACGAAGGCGACGCCGACCAACGCAACCGCGAAGCCCAGCTGCAGTTACTGCAAAGCTCGCTGGCCGAGCTGAACGCCGAGAACAAGGCGCTCAAAGAGCAGGTGCGCAGCCTGCAAGACGAGTTGGCGCAACTCCGCCAGGCGCCCTGATTTAAACAGCTACAGTCAGGCCCAGCGCAGATGTCATTGGCGCAATAACCTTCAGAACCACTGCCACCTGATGGAACAAAGCGATCTCGAGGCCGAAAACTTGGCGCTTCGCCAGCAACTGGAAGCGCTGCTGCGCGAGGCTCGCAATAACGAAGACAAGATGCGGCGCTTCGAGCAGCTGGAGCACCGCCTGATCGGGGCGCGCTCGATGGCCGGCCTACTGCGCCTGCTCTTGAACGAATACCGGCAGAGCTTCGGCATCGATTGCGTGACCTTGGCCCTGCTGGACCGCGAGCAGGAAACCAGCGCCATGCTGGAGGCCGAACGCACCCGCGACGACGCGGACAAGCGGGCTCAGCTCGACGGCCTGACCCTGCTGAACAACTTGGCGCCGATCGAGTCTTTGTTTCAAGACCTGGCGCGACCCGCTTTGGGCCCCTATATCGAGGCCCAGCATCGGCCGCTTTTCGGCACGCCCTCGCCGGCCCTGGCCTCGGTGGCGCTGCTGCCGCTGAGCCGCCACGGCGAGCTGATTGGCAGCCTGCATTTCGGCAGCACCGACCCCGGCCGCTATGAGCGCGCTGCCGGCACCAAATTGCTGGAACGGCTGGCGGCGATCGTGTCGGTCTGCCTGGACAATGCCTTGAATCATGAGCGGCTGAAGCTGGCCGGCCTCAGCGATATGTTGACCGGCGTGCACAACCGCCGCTATTTCGAGCATCGCTGCCAGATCGAGGTCAGCCAGGCACGCCGCTATCAACATGACCTGGCCTGCCTGTTCCTTGACCTTGATCACTTCAAGTCGGTCAACGACCGCTTCGGCCATGCCGCCGGCGATGTGGTGCTGCAGGGCGTTGCCCACATCATCCAGGGCCAGCTTCGCGCCGGCGACACGGTGGCGCGTTTTGGCGGCGAAGAGTTTGTGGTCTTGCTGCCGCAGGCGCCCGCACAACATGCCCGCGAGATCGCCGAGCGCATACGCCTGAGCATTGCCGCCAGCCCCTTGCTGGCGCTGCCCCAGGGTGAGGCCTTGCCCGTCAGCGTCTCGATCGGTCTGGCCCTATTGCCCAAGGGCCATCTCAGCGGCGACTCGCGCATGCTGGCCCAGGAACTCGTCGGCCAGGCCGACCAGGCGCTGTACCGCGCCAAGGCCGGCGGGCGCAACCAGGTGTGTCTGGCGGCCTAGCTCGTGCCCGAATCAACAGCGCAGATTCAGCGTAACCGCCGCTCCCACACCGGCCCGCCGTCGTCGATGCGCACATGCTGGGAAAAGCCAAATCCGCAGGCTGCCAAGGCCCGCGCCGCGGGCTGGCCGCTGTCACCCACTTGGCCCATGGCCGCCTGCGCGGCATCGCTCAAGAAGGACAGATAGAGGGTCTGCCTTGGCAACAGTGCCGCCAGATGGCTGCGCCATGCGTCGCCAAATTTTGCCTGCGCGGCGGCCGGGTCACCGGCATAGAAATGCGCCCCCAGCCCTTGCCAGAACGGCGCCTTGCCGCTCTGATCACGCGGCCCGGCCAGCTCGACAATGAGCCGCTCGCCGAACAGCGCCGGCTGCGCTTGAATGCGCTGCAAGGCCGCCTGTATCAGCCGCAGCAGGGCATCGACCTGGGCCGCATCGCTCAACGCCGGCGCGCAGGCCAGATCGGCCAACTCGCTCTCCCCGCTATGGTCATTGCCCAGCAGCAAGGTGGTCTGGCTGCGATACAGGCCTAACTCCACAGCGGCATGCACCACGCGGCCGACATGGTAGCTGTAGCGCGGCATTTGCAGGCCCAACTGCTGGACCAGGCGCAGACAGGCCAGCGGCTGCGCCGAAGCTGGGTCGGCCAGCACCAGCCATTCGTGGTCACCGCCGTCCACACCGCCGTCCACACCAGCCAGCCTCAACGGCACGCCGGTCTGCTGGCGCCAGCTGCTGACGGTGGCGGCGTCGCTGGGCAGCCAAGCGCGCACAAGAAAATGACTGTTCGTGCTGTCCTGTGTCATGGCCGCCCCCGCACGACCGACTCGGCCGACTCCGGCCACAAGGGCGTGGTCAAGATGTGGCCGCCCAGGCCTTGGCCCAAGCGCAGGGCCAACTCGTCCTCGGGCGCCACCGCGTGCGCCGCCCGCGGCAACTCGCACAAGACCGCTCGAAAATCGGCCCGGCCCGCGCTCACGGCCAGATGCCAGACCGACGGGCCTGCGTTGATCGCCTCGCCCTGCACCGCAAGCCGGCGCGCATGGCGCACGCTGCGCAAGAGGCCCAGATTGGCCTCGACCGTGGGGCCGCCGTCAAAAATATCGATATAGGTGTCGGCATCAAAACCCTCGTCCTGCAGGATAGAAAAAGGCAGCTCGCCGACTGGGTGCAGCTGGCCTATCGCCCATTGCGCGGCCTCGGGCAGCAAGGGCACATAGATCGGTGAATGCGGCATCAGGTCGGCAATATAGGCCTTGTTGCGCCCGCCCGTAACGGCCTCGGCTTGCGGATAGTCCATATCAAAAAAGCGCCTCCCGACCGCGTCCCAGAAGGGACTTTGGCCGTCGCCGTCGGCCAGGCCGGGGTTCTCGGCCGCGATGCGCTCGTTGAAGCGCTCGGCAAACTGCAAGATGAACAGCAGCCGGGCGCGCGACAGCAGTTGCGGCGCCGGCCCATGGGCATAGGCCGGGTCAATATAGAACGAGGTCAAGAGCGTGTAGCCGCTCAGGTCATGGCAGAGATGCAAGGTGTGCAACCGGTTGCTGACGCCTAAAGCTGCACTCGCATGTACAACGAACTCATTGCGGTAGCTGTAAAAGCGATCATGGAACCCGGCGCTGGCGGCGATGCCGCTGCAGCCGACCACCTCGGCGCGCGCAAGGTCCTCCAGCACGAACAAATAGGTTTCCTCGCCGCTGGCATCGTCCTGGCTGGAAAAAGCCTCGATCGATCGCTCGATGCGGGCGCGCAGCTTGGCTTGGTCGTTAGGCAGCGAGCTGATGCCATGCTCGCTGGCAGCGGCGATGCGCTCCAGCGCGGCTAAGTCGGCCAGCGCCACCGGGCGCAGCAGCAAATCACGGGGGGTCATGGCGGGTCTCCAGCGGGTCGGCGCCAGGCAATGGCGCGCTGGCTGCGCTCATCGCGCGGCGTCTTGTCAAAGTGTGCCTTGTAGGCATTGGAAAAATGCGGGCCGGACGAAAAACCGCAGGACAGGCCAATCTGCAAAATCGACTGGCCGCTTTGCTGCAGCAAACGGCGCGCGCGGTTAAGCCGCAGCTCCAGGTAGTAGCGTGAGGGCAAGGCATCCAGATGTTGCTTGAACAAACGCTCCAGTTGGCGGCGCGACACGCCAACCAGTCGCGCCACGTCCTCGGTCGGCAGCGGCTCGGCCAGATTGGCTTCCATCAGGCTGAGGGCCTCGGCCAGCTTGGGGCTGCCGCCACGCTGCTCGGCCACCGGGCGGCGCTGGCGCTCGTCGCGGCCGCGCGCGCGCTCCAGCCCCAGCCTGAGGGTCAGGTCTTGCGCCAGCCGCTCGCCATGGCTGCGGCCCAACCAGGCAATCATCAAGTCCAGGCCGGCGCTGCCGCCGGCGCAACTTAGACGTGTGGCGTCGGCATTGATCTCCCAAACATTGCCGCTCCAGACCACGTCGGGGAACTCGTCTTGCAGCGCCTCGGCCAGATGGGCGTTGACGGTGGCGCGCTCGGCCGCCAGCAGGCCGGCCTCGGCCAAGACGGCGCTGCCGCCGTCGATGCCGGCCAGCGTGACACCGACGCTGGCCTGCTCACTCAACCATTGCAAGACCCAGGGAGCGGGCCGAGCGCCCTCGCCGCTGAGCACAAAAACCGCATACCAGGACCCCGCTGCCGCCGAGGCCGCCAAAGCCTGGGTCGGCAAGCTCAGCTCCCCACAACACACCGCGCCGCCCTCGCCTGAAACCAGCTCGGCCGCATAGCACGCATCTTCCTGCAAGCCATTGACCGCCTGCAGCGCCTCCAACACCGAGGCCAGCGCCAGCAACGAGGCGCCCGGCAGCAGCAGCACGGCGCAGCGTCGCGGCTCGGCAGTTGTCGAAGTGGGGCTGTTCACGGCTGCACTGTAGTTCAGAGGCCTGTGTTCATTGCCAACTCGTCATTGCCAATTGATCATCGACGGCACCGCCAGCAAGACCAGGGCCATCAGCAGATAGATCAGTTGCAAGGGGATCATCCAGCGCGCCCACTTCGTCCAGGGGATGCCGGCCAGCGCCAGCACGCCGACCGTGATGCCGGAGGTCGGGATCACCGGCGTGGTCAGCTCACCGAACTGGAAGGCCAGGATGGCGGTCTGCCGACTGACGCCAACCAGGTCGGCGAGCGGCGCCATGATGGGCATGGTCAGCGCGGCCTGGCCGGTGCCGGAATGGATGAAGAAATTGATCACCGATTGAATCAGGAACATCTTTTGCGCAGAAAAGATCGGGCTGCTCGATTCAACCAAGGGCACCAGTGCATGCAACATGGTGTCGATGATGTGGCCGTCGCGCATCAGCACGACGGTGGCCTTGGCCAGCGCAATCACCAAGGCGGTGCTGACCAGGTCCTTGGCGCCCGCCATGAAGCTGGCTACAAACTCATCGGCATTCAGGCGGCCGACCAGTCCGACCGTGATGGCCATCAGCAAGAACAGCGCGGCGATCTCTTCGATGTACCAGCCGAACTTGACCACGCCAAAAATCATCACCGCCAGCGTGGCCACGAACAGGCTCAGCACCAGCTTGTGGCGCGCCGTCATGCCGGCGAAGTTTTCAAAATCGGCGGACTTCAGTTCTTTGCGTTTTTCCTCGTCCATCTCGAAACAAGGGCTCAGCTCGGGTGTGTGCTTGATGCGTGCCGCATACCACATCAGGAAGGCAATCGTCAGCGTGGTGGCGATCGCCCAGCAGATCAGCCGATAGCCAATGCCAGAGAACATAGGCACACCGGCAATGCTTTGCGCCACACCCACATTGAAGGGGTTCAAGAAGGCGGTGGCGAAGCCGATCTGCGAGCCGACAAAGGGAATAGCCACGCCGACAATGCTGTCGTACTTGAGCGCCAAGGCGAGCGGAATGAAGATCAGCACAAAGGGAATCGCCTCCTCGGCCATGCCAAAGGTGGCGCCGCCGAGTGAGAACATGGTCACAAAGACCGGGATGATGGCCACCCTCACCCAGGCAGAGTGGGTATGCGCTTTGGCGACCGACTTGATCATCGAGTCAATGGCCTCGGTGCGCTGCAAGACCGAAAACGCACCGCCGACGATCAGCACAAAGCCGATGATCAGCGCCGCTTCAACAAAGCCCTTGCTGGGCGCCATCATCAGCGCGGCCGGGCCTTGCGGATTGCTAGCCACCTGGTGAAAAGAATCGGCAACGATGACGGTCTTGCCGTCTATCAGCTGCGTGTCGTACTTGCCGCCGGGCACCACCCAAGTCGCCAGCGCGATCAGCGCCAACAAGCTGAACAGCAAGACAAATGTGTTGGGAAACTTTAGTTTTGACATGGATTTCAATGCAGTAAAAAGTCAGAGCGACAGCAGCTTGCCGCTGCGAAAAGCTTGGGCGCCTGCTACCTTGCATACGCGCATGCCGGCACTGGCATAGCGCCTTGAGACCCTGGCAAACAAGCGCCCCGACACCGTGGCGCACAGCATGCTGCGTCGGTCGGTCAGGGGGTCAATGACCTCGGCCACCGCCTCGCCGGCGCTGACCATATCGCCGGGCGCCTTGCAGAACACCAGGATGCCGTTATGCGGCGCGGTCACGGGCTCCACGCCCTCCAGTGGTGTGGCCTCGCACAGCGGCGTCAGGGCGGCCAGATCTGTTTCGGCGTTGCCTTCAATGTGGCCGCTTTGGCGCAGGAACTCCAGCAAGGCGCGCGCATCTTGATCTGCCATCTCCGGCTCGACTTGCAGCTCGCCGCGCAGTTCCACCGTGGCCGCAAAACAGGCCAAGGGCACCGGTCTCTGGGGGCCGAAATGCGCGGCCAGCTCCCACCAGATACGAGCGACGGTTTCGTCAAAGGGGTCATCGCCCGAGGCCAATGACAGCAGCAAGGCCTGCGCCCCCAGCAGACGCGCCAAGGGCCGCGCGGCCTCGGCCAGCGGTGTGCCGGTGTAGACATGCATGACGGCTTGGTTGTCGCAGTGCAGGTCGAGCACGATGTCGGCATCCATCGCCAGCGTTTGCAGCACTTGCTTGAGCCGCTCAGTTTCTGTGGGGGTCTGTGCGGCCGGCCTGGTTGCCAGCAAGGCCAGGCAAGTCGAGCGAATCAGTCGGCGGTTCTCAGTCTCGTCCGCGCCCAACAAGGGCTCCAGCAGCGGAATCAGCTCAGCCGTCAAATGCCGATAGTTGCGGTTGAAGTTGATGCCGGTGGCCATGTCGAAGCGGCCGCACAAGACACCTTGCATCTCTTGCGACAGCCCGATGGGATTGGCCATCGGCACCAGCACAATTTCGCCGCCGATCAAACCGGCAGCCTCGAGTGCCGCCAAGCGCTCCCGCAGCGCTTGCGCCACCAACATAGGCGGCACCTCGTCGGCATGCAGGGAAGCTTGGATATAGGTCTTGCGGCCTGTTTCGCAGCGGCCGAAATGCAGGCTGCGCAACTGCCGGGCGGTGCCGGCACTGGCAAGCGTCAGGGGGTGCAATTGGGTTTGCATCAAATGTCCAGTCAAAGCTTGGGCCTAGCCCGGCTGAGGCGCCGAGGCAGGAAGAATCCGTTGGAGGCTTGCGTGGCAGGCTAGCGCGCGCTGTTCACGGGTGTGTAGAACGGCCGTTTGATCACAATCGGCTGCACATCCAGTCGCAAGCGCAGCACCGTGTAGTCTTCGCCACCCATCGCGGCGCTGAACCAGCCATGGGTTCCGTCAGCCTTGTGCAAGCGGAACTCGAAGCCCAGATCGGCTTGGCCGTCAACACTGGTGCCCCCCTTGCCGGCGCCATTGAAGGCCACACCGAGCAGCTCGGCATGCGGGCTATCAAGCAGATGGCTCATCGCGTTGACGATCGTGGTGTCGCCCAAGATGTCCAGGAAGAAGGGCTGATTGTTGAAGAAGGGCTTGAAGTCGGCAGCCTTCGGGTCAATCAGGTGGCCGCTGAGCTTTTGCGCGGATGGCGTGGTCAGCCCATTTGTGAAGTTATGCCTATCGCCCCGATCCAGATAGCTGAGCTGCGCATTGCGAATATTGAATGCGCTCAGTTTGGGGTCGCTGCTGGCCTGGCTGAGGTCCACCAGCAGCACGCCTTTGGCGCCCAGCACCTCCATCTCCTCACCGTGCAGCAGGGCAGCGCTGTTCTCTTCGACACCCAGGCCCAGCTTGTAGCCTTCGGCCTGCATCAGCGGCAGCATGCGGCCGATGCGGCCGCGCTTGAGGAAATGCTGATCGACGAACAAGTTGGGGCCGACAAAACCCAGCCCGCGGTCAATCTCCTTGCCACGGCGCAGATGGCCCTTCATCACCTGCAGCGCGTCTTGAGCGTCGCGAAACATCGTCGTGCTCATGATGGCCGCACCCGCGCTGGTGCCAGCCACCACACCGCCGCGATTGAAGACCGACCAGATCGCCTTCAGCATCGCTGTGGGTTCACCGCTTGGCTGCAAACTGTCGACGATCAACTCCTGCGCGCCGCCGGAGAAGAACACGCCTTGCGAAGCAGCCACCTTGGCCAGCAAGGCGGGATCATTGATATTTGCCTGCAGGTCAATGCCCTTGAGACGCGGCGCCACCGGAATCGCCTCGGCGCGCGCGCCCTGGGCATTCAAGGCCGCGACGATCTGAGCCGCGCTGCGCTCAGGGTTGGCCGCCGCAGTGGCAAACACCGCAAAGCGCGCTCCCGTGCCGCCGGCCGCATCGACGATGCGCTTCCAGACTGCATCGTTGTCGTACTTCAGAGCGCCACCAATGATGATGGCCGTGCCGGCCAAATTGAGCGGTTTGGTGACAGCCGTAGTTTGCGCTGACAAGGGCTTTGACGCCGCCAGCAGCAACAAAGCAGCGGCCGCGTGGATGAGTGGTTTGAATTGCATGCCGCCAGTCTGTCAGCGCCGGCCCGCAATCGCCAGCGGGTATGGCCCCACAAACGGCTAATTTGGCCGCAAAGCGCAAGTGCATGTCGCATCGCTGCAAACGCTGTTGAGCCTGTTCATCGGGGGTTTGCGGCCAAGCGACATGGACTTGCGCACAAGCGACCGGCGCGCCAAAACCCCATAGGCAAGTCATGCACCGCGCTCCTAGAGTGCAATCCAAGGCCTTCAGCGCAGCGTCCATTTCTTTTCTTTGTATCCGGCGCGGCGGCCTCAGATTTCCGGTCCCCCTGTTTCCTTCCCTTCAGTCAAACGAGGCCCCACCCTGCCATGAAACCTATGACCCCATCCCGCATGCCGAGCGCCTTCAAGCTGCAAAGCCTGACTCAAGCAGCCCTAATGCTTATTTTCAGCAGCACCGCTGTTCAGGCACTGGCGCAAGAAGCCAAACTGGAGCGCGTTGAAGTCACCGGCACCAGCATCAAACGCCTGGAAGGTGAAACCGCCCTGCCTGTGCAAACCTTGAAGCGCTCGGACATCGACAAGACCGGCGCCACCACGGCGGCCGAAATCATGCGGGCTATCAGCGGCAACACCGCCGGCCTGACCGATGGCGCCAGCATCACCGACAGCACCGGCGGCCAGCGCGGCTTCAATGGCGCCAACTTGCGCGGCATCGGCGTCTCCAGCACCTTGATCTTGTTGAACGGCCGGCGCATGGCCAACTTCGCCTCGCCAGGCGACAACTCGGGCGTTGACCTGAACAATATCCCGGCCGGCGCGATCGAGCGGGTTGAAATCCTAAAAGACGGCGCCTCCGCCATCTATGGCACTGACGCAATCGGCGGCGTCATCAACTTCATCACCCGCAAGGACTACCGCGGCGCCGACATCAATGTCTACGCCTCGCGCACGCAAGAAGGCGGCGCAGAAAAGACGGCCGCCTCGGTCGGCGGCGGCTTTGGCGATCTGTCCAAGGATCGCTTCAACGTCTTCGGTGTGATTGATGTGCAAAAGCTAGGCAGCCTGCGCTCGACCGAGCGCGAGTTTTTGCAAGACCGGCCATTGGCGACGACGCTGCCGTTTTATATGTCCAGCCGCACCTTCCCCGGCAATATCCGCCTGGCCAGCCGCGCCGCGCCGCGCAAAGTTCAGCTCGATGCACTGAATGCGGCCGGTTTCACCTTCAACGGCAAGCCCTTCACGCAGCGCACGATCAATCTGTCTGCGCCGGCCTGCAACCCACCGGCGACCGTGTATGCCAAGGACAATCTGTCCGAGGCCTGCAGCTTTGACTATATGCAGGACACCGAGCTCTACCCCGAGTCGGACAAAGCCGCCTTCCTGGGCCGTGGTGTGTTCCAGCTCAACAAGGACACGCAGCTGTTTGCCGAGGTCTTGAAGAGCAAGACCAAGACCCTGTATGTGGCCAGCCCGAATCCGATTGAGATCACTGCCGTGCCGACGGCCTCGATCAACCCCTTCTTGCCCAAAGCGCTGCCCTTCGGCGGCACCGTCGACGTGCGCCAACGCGTCACCGAGGGCGGCAACCGCAGCAACGAGGTCACCAGCGATGCCGAGCGTATCGTCGCCGGCGTCAGCGGTTCACTGGGAACTTGGGACTACGACCTCGCCCTGAACCGCGCGGTCAACAAGACCAGCGACGCGCTCAAGGACGGCTATTTCCTGTACGACAAGTTCGTCGCGGGCGTGCGTGCCGGCCAGATCAACCCCTTCGGCAAATCTCCGCAAGTGGGCCAAGACCTGATGAGCAGCATCAAGGTGCAAGATACCGCGCGCAGCTCCAAGGGCACAACGACCACCGTGGACGCCAAATTCAGCGGCGAGTTGATGCAACTGAGCGGCGGCGCCTTGGGTGCAGCCTTTGGCGCCGAGTTCCGCCGCGAAGAAACCGAGTTCACACCTTCGGCGTTGTTGCTAACGAACAATATCCAGGGCGACCGCAGCTCACGCGGCGACTCGCCACCGGCCAGCTCGAACAGCCGCAATGTCGCGGCCGTCTACGGCGAATTGAACGCACCGTTCACCAAAGAGTTGGAAGTGCAACTGGCCGCCCGCTTTGATGACTACAGCGGCGTGGGCAACACCTTCAACCCCAAGCTCGGCGCGCGCTGGCAGCCGAGCAAACAAGTGATGCTGCGCGGCTCGGCCGGCACCGGCTTTCGCGCACCCAGCATCAACGAGCTGACCCGCCCGACCTCGTTTGGCTCCAGCTCGGCCTTCCTGACCGACCCGGGCTGCGTCTCGCAAGGCTTTGCGGTGGCAGATTGCACCGACCAATGGCGGGTTGAGCGGCGCAGCAATGACAAGCTCAAGCCAGAGAAGTCCAAGCAATTCTCCTTCGGTCTGGTACTGGAGCCGGTGCGTGAAATGAGCGCCAGCATCGACTACTGGATGATCAACAAGACCGATGTGATCAGCGATCTGTCCGAGCAGGTGATTCTGGGCAACTTGGCCAAGTATGAAAAGGGCTATGTCAAACGCGACGAATTCGGCGAATTCATCGACACCATTTTGCTCAAGAAGGAAAACCAGGGCGAGCTGCGCACGGCGGGTATTGACGTGGACTTCAGCTACCGCTTGAACGCCGGCGACGCGGGTCGCTTCACTGCCAATGTGAACGGCACTTATGTGCTGAAGTACGAACGCCAGTTCGGTGCGGGCGAGGCCTTCGAGAACAATGCCGGGCGCTTCTTGAGCGACCAAGTGATTCAAAAGTGGCGTCACCGCCTGTCGGTGGATTGGGACTTCGGCCCGGTCGGTTTGACCTTGGGCAACACATATTACTCGGGCTACACCGACCACAACACCGCCTTCAACCCCAACACCAGCGAGTTACTGCCGGCGCGTGATGTGCAGGCCTACTCACTCTGGGACTTGTCGGGTTCCTGGAAGATCAACAAGGAAATGAAGCTGCGCGTCGGCGTGCAAAACCTGCTCGACAAGCAGCCGCCGTTCTCCAACCAGGGCTACTACTTCCTGGCCACCTATGACCCGACCTACACCGACCCGCGTGGCCGCAACTTCTATGCCAGCTTGAGCTACTCCTTCCGCTAGCACGGCGCTTGCTGCCCAGCAAGGGCAGCAAGCCTTGTCGAGAGCAACTTCCTGCGGGCAATCCCTAACTTGGCACGCAGTCGGCATACAACAAGACACAAACGATTGCCTTCCCGCCCCCGCTCGGGGCAAGAAAGCAGCAGATGTGAGATAGGATTAAAGCTATCTGGACATTCCAAGTTATGGCCGTCAAAGTACTGATCATTGAAGACAACCCGGTTGCTCGCAGCTTCTTGTGCAGAGTTGTGCGAGAGAGTTTCAGTGATCCAATGGAAATTACCGAAGCCGGCGACCTCGAAGGTGCGCGTCGGCAGACGGCCAAGCTGGCCGAACTCTCGCCCGATGCCGGTTTCAAACTGATATTGGTCGACCTGGAATTGCCCGACGGCAATGGCATGGAGTTTCTGGCCGAAACAGCCGGTTCGGCCGCGCTGAAGATCGTCACCACCCTGTACTCGGACGACGACCACCTGTTTCCGGCCCTGCAATGCGGCGCTGACGGTTATTTGCTGAAGGAAGATCGTTTCGAGGTGTTGGTGGAAGAGCTGCAGCGCATCGTGCGCGGTCAGCCACCGCTGTCACCGGCGATTGCGCGGCGCCTGCTCTCGCATTTCCGCCCCAATTCGAGCGGTGACTCCGGGCCCATGACCTTGAATTCCGGTTTTGGCAGCCTCTCGTCGAGCGCGCCTTTCAGTGCCGGGCGCAGCGTGGTGCTGGACCCGCCGCCGGAATGGGAACGCCTGACACCACGCGAAAGCGAAGTGCTGACCTATCTCAGCAAGGGTTTCACCATCAAGGAAATCGCCAATCTGATGGGCATCAAGTGGTTTACCGTCAACGACCACATCAAATCAATCTACAAAAAGCTCAATGTTTCCAGCCGGGCCGAGGCCGCCGTGTTGGCGAGCAAGCAGGGGCTGGTCTAGTCGCCGGTGCCCCGGTGGCAGCCGGGCCCAGCCACCGGTGCAAAGCGTGGCGGGCAACCGTTCATCTGTTCAGAGGGAATTGTCTCCATGTTGAAGCATAAAGTCGCCGTCGTCACCGGATCCACCAGCGGCATTGGCCTGGGGATAGCCCGCCAGCTCGCGGCCGCCGGCGCCGATCTGATGATCAATGGCTTCGGCGATGCCGCCGAGATCGAGGCCTTGCGGGCCGAACTTGCCAGCACCTACGGCGTACGCGTGGCCTATAACGGCGCCGACTTGTCGGTGGCGGCCGAAGCCACCGGTTTGATCGCAAGCACGGTGCGTGAGCTGGGCAGCGTCGATGTCTTGGTCAACAACGCCGGCATCCAGTATGTGTCGCCGGTGCAGGAGTTCCCGCTGGAGCGCTGGGATGCGGTGATTGCCATCAACCTGACCGCGGTGTTCCTGACCACCCGCGCCGCCTTGCCCATCATGCACGAGCGCAAATGGGGCCGCATCATCAATATCGCCTCGGTGCATGGGCTGGTGGCCTCGGCCGACAAGTCGGCCTATGTGGCGGCCAAGCATGGGGTTGTCGGCCTGAGCAAGACGGTGGCGCTGGAGACCGCCGGCAGCGGCATCACCTGCAATGCGATTTGCCCCGGCTGGGTGCTGACGCCCTTGGTGCAAAAGCAGATCGATACCCTGGCCGCCAAAGATAACCTCAGCCTTGAAGAGGCCAAGACCCGGTTGCTGAGCGAAAAGCAGCCCTCGCTGCAGTTTGCGACGCCCGAACAACTGGGCGGCCTGGCGGTCTTCTTGTGCTCGGACGCCGCTGCGCAAATGACCGGCGTTGCCTTGCCCATGGACGGCGGTTGGCTGGCTAGATAAAACCGGGGCTCGGCGAACCGAGCCGCCCCCCCTGCTTGCGCTTTACTTGCTTGTCTTCGCCACCTTGATGCGCCCGACCATGCCGGCCTGGTAATGACCGGCAATCAGGCAGGCGAAGTCAAATTCGCCGGCGCGGTTGAACGTCCAGATGATCTCACCCGTCTTGCCGGGCGGCACATGGGCCATATACGGCTCGTCATGTTCCATATTCGGGAACTTCATCATCATCGCCGCATGCTGGGCAAGCGTGGCCTCGGTGCCCAGCACAAACTCATGCATGACCTGACCCTCGTTCTTGATGATGAACTTGATGGTCTCCCCGAGCTTGACGTCGATCAGGCTCGGCGTGAAGCGCATCGCGTCCGACATGCTGACCTCGACCTGCCGGGCTGGCGTTTTGGCCTTGGCGGCAATCCCCCAGGCTTGCTGAACAGCCTTGCCCGGCGCGGCGACAGGGTGAGCATCGCTGCCGTGGGCGCCCGCCTGGCTGCTGGCGCACAGCGCAGCGGCGACCAGCAAGAAGGCACGCGTCGTGTTGTTTTCGAAAAATTTCATGTGTGGATACCTGGTCTCTAAAGCCGGCCTTGTTCGATAACTGACGGCCTGACGACGGATTGTGCCCCGCGCCGGATTTCTATCGAGAACGGCCGCGACAATAGGCTGCCAAAGCCCAAAAACAAACGTTTGAACTCGCCATGAAACTCGCCACCTGGAACGTCAACTCCCTCAATGTGCGTTTGCCTCAGATGCTGGATTGGCTCGCCGCCAATCCGGTCGATGTGCTGGTCTTGCAAGAAACCAAACTGACCGACGACAAGTTCCCGGCCGCCGAGATCGAAGCCGCCGGCTACCAAGTGCAATGGTTTGGCCAAAAGACCTATAACGGCGTGGCGCTGCTGAGCCGCAGCGGGGCCAGCGACATCGTCAAGAACTTGCCCGGCCTCGATGACCCGCAAGCGCGGGTGATCGCCGCCACGGTCGACGGCGTGCGCTGCATCGGTGCCTACTTCCCCAACGGGCAAGCACCGGACAGCGACAAATTCGTCTACAAAATGGCCTGGCTGGAGGCCTTGCAGCGCTTTTTGGCGGTGGAGTTGCAAACGTACGAAAAGCTGGTTCTGATGGGGGATTTCAATATTGCCCCGACCGATGCCGATGTCTATGACCCCATCGCCTGGGCCGGCCAGATCCACTGCACACCCGAGGAGCGCGGGCATTTTCAGGCCATGCTTGAGCAAGGTATGGTCGACGCCTTCCGCTTGTTCGAACAGCCGCCCAAGAGCTGGAGCTGGTGGGACTATCGCAACTTGGCCTTCCGCAAAAACCAGGGCCTGCGGATTGACCATATTCTGGTCAGCCAGAGCCTAAAAGGGCAGGTCAAGGCCTGTGTGATCGACAAGCTGCCGCGCAAGAACGAGCGGCCCAGCGATCACGCGCCGGTGATCGTCGAGTTGGCCTGAACATCAACTATTTGGACGCTGCCGTCGACACATAGCGCGCCAGCGCCTTGATCTCGGCCTCACTGAGCGTCTTGAAGGCCGGCATATTGCCGAGCCCGTTGCGCAGCGCCTTGGTCACCCGATCGGCATCGGGCTTGATTTCATCCAGCACCGGGCCCACCTGGCCCTCGGCACCGGCGGCCTGCAGCGTGTGG
>JADMJQ010000092.1:25475-37894 GCA_018780415.1 Roseateles sp.
CCCACCGCCCCTTCCGAGCCGGCATCGCGCAAGGTGTGGCAGAGCGCACAAGCCGGCACCGCAGACTGGGTGAACAGGCGCTTGCCCAGCGCCAGTTCAGCAGCGTCGACAGCGTCGGCATTGGCGCCGAAAGCGCCGGCACTGCCCAGCAGCAAGCCGGCCGCCAACAGAAGAGATAGCGACGTCAAACCAGGGTCACCGTCACAGCATGGTCGAGCACGCTGTTGTTGTTGTAGCCGCCGACATTTTCAAGCCGCTGCTCCGGCTGCACATGGCCGGCCGTATCGGTGGCTCGGCTGAGCAAGGTGTGGGTGCCTGCGGCCAACTTGGCCGCCAGCACGAATTGGCGCCAGGCGTATTTACCCAGATCGGGGCCGACCAGGCGCGCTTCCTGCCAGCTCTTGCCGGCGTCCGTCGACACCTCGACCCGCTTGATGGCATGCAGGCCACCAAAAGCCAGACCTTGAATCTGCACCTGGCCGGGGGCTGCGGGGCGCACCAGGGGCAAGGGGGAAGTGATCCAGCTCTTGACGTTCATTTCCAGCACCGAGGGCTGGCTAGTGTCGGCCTTGCTGCCGGGGGGCGAAATGCGGTAGCCGTGCGCCATGATCTTGGCGTCGGACTCCTGCTGCGTGAAGGCCAGGCGCTTGATGTATTTGATTTGATTGACACCCTGGTAGCCGGGCACGATCAGGCGCAACGGGCCGCCATGGGCGAGCGGGATCGGCACGCCGTTCATTTCCCACGCCAGCAAGGCATCGCCCATGGCCTTGGCAGGCACCGAGCGCTCAACCAAGATGCTTTTCGGGTCCAGGCCTTGCGGCAAAACTTCGCCGCCGGTGCCGGTCATGAACTCATGGCCGGCCAAGACGCCGCCCAGGCTTTCAACCAGTTGACGCACCGATACGCCGGTCCAGACCACACAGCCCGCCGCACCCACCGTCCACGGTGTGCCGCTGGGCTTGCTGGGGAAAAAGCCCCGGCCATTGCCCGAGCATTGCAGCACCATGGGCACAGTCTCCAGCCCCATGGTCTTGAGCTCACGCACCGTGATGCGGCGCGGCAGCTTGACGCCTTCGATGCTGATTTCCCAGCCATCGCGATCATTCAGCACGGCGGCGTCGGGAGCCGGCAGGTTGTTGCGCACATAGAGTTGCTCGGCCGGCGTGATCAAACCATTGCCAAAGGCTTGGCGCTTGGTTTCTATGGTGCTGCTGCTGTGAATGATGACGGCGTTCGGGTCTTTCCAAGCGGCGTAAGCGGGCAAGGCCTTGGCCGGTGGGACAGCTGAAGCGGCTGACGCTGCTGCGCCAGGCGCGGGGCTGGGAGTTTGAGCGTTAGCGGACGTGCTGCTCGCCCCCAAGGCACCAAGTCCCAAGCCTGCCAAGGTACCGGCACTGCCCGCCAGCCATTGGCGCCGACCCAGACCCTGGTCTTCAGCTGTGTCTTTGCTATTCATCAAAACTCCTTCTTTGGCAATTTCTGGCGCCCCCGATATTAGGGCGTGTACAACTTCTATTCTCTTAGGGATTTACAGCAGGCATGTGACTGCTGTTCCTCCCCAGCCGCCGCAACCATAACTACTTTCTGGAAAGAGTTGAACCTGCTCTTGACTCTGGAGACGCAGGTCACCCAATATACGGAGGCATTCCGTGATTTCTGACACCCCGCTTCGTGCAGCGCCATCATTACAATTGGTATCAAAGTGGAATTATTTGAAACAAGCAGACCCAGTCCCATTGCCGAGCCTTGCTTTAGCCTCAGCCCTTCGCACCCTCAAGGAGTGATCTTGCAGCACCGCACCCGAGTCAGCGCACCAGTCCAACCAGGCCAACGCCATGCAGGCTTCACCATGATTGAGCTGCTGATGGCCGTCGCGGTGATCGCGATTCTGGCGGCGGTCGCCCTGCCCTCCTACACCGGCTACATCAAAAAGAGCCGCGCCAAAAGTGCCAGCGCCGACCTGGCCGCCTTGGCCTTGAATATGGAAAACCGCTACCAACTGCAGCTGAGCTACCCGGTCTACGCCGCCAACACGGTGGCCTCCAACAGCGTCTTCAGCGCCTGGTCACCCACACAAGCCAGCTATTTCGCCTACACCATGGTCAGCACGGCCAGCAGCTACACGCTCACCGCCACCGGCAAGGGCGGCTCCGCCGGTTGCAACCTGACACTCAACAACCTCAACACACGCACGGCCAGCAGCGCCTGCGGCTTCACCGCGTGGTGAGCACACAAGCCGGGCTTTCCATGATTGAGCTGATGGTCACGATCGCCATCATGATGCTGCTGGCCATGGCGGTGGCGCCGTTTTCTGTGGCCTGGGGCAACCAAGCCGCGGTTCGGCAAACGCATAGCCTGTTGAATCAAGCAATGAGTCAAATGAAAGCCACAGCCCTGCGCAATCCCAGTGCCGCCAGCGGCACTGCGGCCGCGGTCTTGGTCAGCATTCCGGGCAGAATTTGTGTGCGCGAGGGTTTGCCCAGCGCCTTGGATTGCAGCGCCTTCAACTGGAGCGCCGTGCCCACCGCCCAGATCAGCCTGAACGGCGCCACCAGCCAGTGCATCTCGCTCGACAGCGCCGGCATGACGGTGGCAGCCTCGGTGGGCGGGGTGGCCTGCGGCACGCTGATGACATTTACCGTCAGCAAGGGCTCGGAGAGCAGCAGTGGCACACTCAACTGAGCAAGCAGCGCAGCAGCGCAGCCGGCGTGCGCGCAAGCAAGGCCAGGCCGGTGACGCCTTGGTCGAGGCAATGGTCGCCCTGGTCCTGCTGGGTGTAATTGGTCTTGGTTTGGTCTACGCCGTCGGCCGGGCGATGGTGGCGCAGAAGTATCAAAAAGGCCAGAGTCTGGCGATTCAAGCCATCCGCGCCGATTTGCAGGGCAATGGCGTTGCCAATAGCTGCCCGGCCAGCGGCAATGCCACCGTCACCAGCAGCCTGACCCTGGGGACCAATCTGCAATTGCCTGATTTGCAAAAAACCTGCACGGTGACCGCCGTGACGGTCACGATCAACGGTGTCGCCAAGAGCGCCAGCCTGCCCATCGTGCGCTTTGCGGTCGACGCCGACACCTTGCTGGGGCCGGGCACCTTGACGGTCACCAACTGATGATGACGACGACGCAGGTAGCCACCCGCCGGCGGACTCAATCGGGCCTCAGCCTGATCAGCCTGATGGTGGGCATGGCGATTTCGATGTTTGCGGTGCTGGGCGCGCTGGCGCTGTACCGCAGCACCACGCAGACCGTCTTCGGTGAAGGCGGCCTGGTGCGCAGTTCGCTGCAAGACGGCCAACTGGCCTCGGGCCTGCTGAGTGCACAAATTGCCTTGCAAGGCGCAGGCTACGGCATCGCGGCACCGACCTCGGGGACGCATCTGCTGTTGCTGTCAAACGCTTCGCTGAACCCCGACACCTTGGTCCTCAGCGGCACGCTGCAGACCATAGGCGCGGCGGTCAAGTCCGGCAACGCCTTGGTGTGGATCGCCAACCCGGGCTTGTCGGCCAATAGTGCCGACTTCCGCTGCCTGGGGCTGGTGTCAGATACCACCAGCAAAGCGCTGTACATGATTCAGTCCAGCGGCGCATGCCACCCGCTGACGACGCAGTGGAGCCAGATCACCTGGTTGCGCCGCACCCTGGTGGACGCCAATGTGCAGACACAGGCGGTCAGCCTGAGCGCGCAAAACGCCAGCAACTGCTGGCCTTACGGCTCGGTGCCCAAGGCCATCAGTGGCTTCGATCCGCCCACCGCCTCGGTGATGATCAAGCTGGGCTATAGCGGCAGCGTCAGCGGCGCCAGCAACACCTACACCAGTTGCCTGGCCAACCTGAGTTCCTGATCATGGCCTTCATTCCACGTCTGTCAAACGCGCGCCAAAGCCACAGTCAGAGCCACCGCCGGGGTCACCGACAAAGCCAACGCGGCATCTCCTCGGTGCTGTTCATGCTGCTGAGCGGTCTGTCGCTGGGCGCCATGGTGTTTGGTGCGATCTACTACGTGCGCGGCCTGCAGTCGCAATCGGTCACCGTCCATGCCCAGACACAGGCGCAGCTGAAAGCCTGGAGCGGCGCCGAGGCGGTGCGCCAACATCTGTATCAACTGGGGGCAACCGAGGCCGCCAAGTTGACGGTGAATCAGGCCGTGACTTTCACCGCCTTGAGCGGCATCAGCGCCACCGTTGTCGACGTGCTGGCCAGCGACGCCACCAATTGCGGCGGCGGCACCCGCGTCGGCTTCAATATCACCGGCAGCAGCGGCGGCGCCAACTCACTGCTGGCGGCGACCTTCTGCGCCAAGGGCAATGGCGGCACACCGGGCGCCACCGGCAAAAAACCGGCCGTGAATATCAAGGGCAATTTGCAGCTCGGCGGCGACTTGAACGTGCTGGGTGACGACAAGACCCGTGTCGTCGTCGACGGCTCGGTCAACGGCTCGGGCAGCCTCAACGGCATCTCCAATCTCTATGCCACCGGCGACATCACCTTGGGCGGCGCGGTCGGCTTTGACGTCTTGTTTTCCGAGGGCAATATCAACCTCAGTGGCAGCGCGCTCTACAGCTCGGTGCAGTCCATGAAGGGCGTCAACCTCAGCGGCGGCGTGGCGGTGGGCAGCCTGAGCGCCAATGGCGCCGTCACCTTGGCCAGCAACTCGGTGACCGCGCTGACGGCGATCGGCAATGTCACGGCAGGCAGCGCCACCCTAGGTTCATTGAAAACCCGCGGCTCCGTGGTGGGCAGCAATTTGACGATCAGCGGCGACGCGCAGGTGGCCGGCAATTCTCAGGAAACCTCGGCCGGCAGCGTGGGCAGCGGCAACTATGGCGGCGGACTCAGCACGCCTGCGTGGAATGCCAACGTCAAGATGACCCGCGTGGCCGGTTTGACCGTCAACATCACCCCCTTGACCGCCGGCACGGTGGCATCGCCATCATTCGATGCCTTCCCTTACAAAGCCTCGGCTAACTATGTATTCGAGCGTGTTGGCAGCAATATCAAGGTGACCGTCAACAAGGTCAACACGATTCCCAATGCCACCTACTTTTTGGTCGGCACAGGCGGCACGCAGGACTATCTGTGCACCAGCAGCACTTACAGCGCGTCCACCTGCCTGGCCAAGATCTGCAACGGCTATTCAGACTACAACTCCTGCTTCAGCTACAGCGGCGGCAAATGGACGATTGCCGGCGTGACCATGGCGCCGGGTGTGCTCTGGTTCGATGGCGATGTTGAGGCCGGCTCCGGCACCTATTACAACAGCTGGATCGCCAGTGGCAGCATCAACACCGCAGGATCCAATTCCACCTATGCCGTCAATTACGCCGGCTACGCCAATACCTGCACCAACAGTGCTTTTCCCACTCTGGCCCCCAGCAACTTCTGCCTGGCAAGCGACAGCAGCAAACTCCAAGCCGTGGCGGCCGGCAATATCGCCTACGGCGCGGGCGGCCTTGTTGGCTCGGTGTACAGGGGTGGCAATATCAATCTATCGGCATCCAACCATGTTTACGGCTCGGTCTTGGCCGGCGATGTGCTGACCACCTCGGGCAGCACCGTCGTGCATGGCTATGTCTCGGCCGCCAGCCTAGGGACCAACACAGCCGACAGCTCCTTGGGCGCCAGCACCTCGATAGACCTGCGCAATCTGCCCAGCGGGTTCGACCCGGGCAACACCGCGGCAACCGTCAGCGCTCCGATGTCGGCGGCGCTGCTGTGGTCACGCTATCGCTGAAGTGCTCGTTGAAGCGGCCGCTGCTGCGGCTTCGCGCAGCTTGTCCTTCTTGCTCTTGCGCAGGCCCTTGACACCGCCGGTGGCGGATGGCGCCGAATCAAGATCGGTGGGCTCGAAGCCTACAATCTGCTCGCGCGGGACGCGCTGGGCCTGACGTTTTTCAATCAAGCGGAAATGCGTCTCGCCATTGGCGCTGTGGCCGCTGACGAAGCTGATCGCCACGCCGCTCTCACCCGCGCGGCCGGTGCGACCGATGCGGTGGGTGTAGTCGGAGGCCGAGCGCGGCAGGTCGTAATTCAAGACCACCGGCAGCTCCGGAATATCCAGGCCACGCGCCGCCACATCGGTGGCCACCAACACCTGGATCTCGGAGCTCTTCAGCGCCGCCAGCACCTTGGTGCGCCCACCCTGGCTCAACTCGCCATGCAGGGCCGCCGCCTTGATGCCTTGCTTCCAGAGCTTGTCGGACACATGTTCGGTCGCGTACTTGGTCGCCACGAACACCAGCACCCGGGTCCATCCCTCGGTCTCCAGAAGATGGCGCAGCAACAGCGTGCGGCGGTTCTCGTCGACCTGAATCGAGCGCTGGTGAATGGCGGCCGCACGCTCGGGTTCAGGCGCGATCGTGATCCGTTCGGGCTCATGCAACAAACCATCGGCCAATGCCTGCACGGCCGGCGCAAAAGTGGCCGAGAAAAACAGGTTCTGGCGCGCTTTGGGGCATAGCGCCAGCACGCGCTGCAGTTCGTCGGCAAAGCCCATATCGAGCAGGCGGTCGGCCTCATCCAGCACCAGCATGCTGACGGCCGACAGGCGCAGCGCATTGTTGTCGAGCAAATCCAACAGGCGACCCGGCGTGGCCACGACGATATCGGCGCCGCCGCGCAGGGCCATCATCTGCGGGTTGATCGAGACGCCGCCGTAGACAGTGGCGACCTTGATAGCCGTCGGCAGATCCTGGGCCAGCGCCTGCAGCGCCTCACCAATCTGCGCCGCCAACTCGCGCGTCGGCACAAGCACCAGAGCGCGCGTCTGGCGCACGCCGGCGCCGCGCTGCTGCATGAGGTTTTGCAACAGGGGCAAGGCGAAGGCGGCGGTCTTGCCGGAGCCGGTTTGGGCCAGGCCCAGCACATCGGCGCCGCGTAGAACAGCGGGGATGGCGGCGGTCTGAATTGCGGTGGGGGCGTGGTAGCCCTGCTCGCGCACGGCGCGGATGAGGGCGGGCGACAGGCCCAACGTAGCAAATGACATGAACAGGCCTTGGGCGGAAAACAAGGGGGGATTTTAGGGCCCAGCGGGGTGCTCAGAACAATACGCGCTGCTCGGCCGCCATCTGCCCCGCTGCTGCGGCCTCGATGGCCAAGAGCTTGAGCTTGGTCTGCGCGCCGCCAAAGGCGGAAAAGCCGCCGCTCTCGCCGTTCGAGCCCAGCACCCGGTGGCAGGGCACGATGGGCGCGAACGGGTTCGCCCCTTCGGCCCGCCCGACCGCGCGCGCCGCCCCCGGCTGGCCCAGCAGGCGGGCGATCTCGCCGTAAGTCAGGGTTTGGCCGACGGGGATCCGCCGGGTGATCGCATGGACACGGACGTTGAACTCGGCGATCTCGCACTCGTCCAGCCGGACGGCCAGCAAGTCGGCATGGGCCGCCGCATCACCGGCCAGCAGGCGTTGCACGGCGCTCACGGCACGCTGCGCTTCAGCGTTAGGCGCGGCCTCGCTGGCCGTGGGGAAGCGGGCCCGCATGCGCTCGCGCGTCAGGCCGGCATTCTCCTCGGGCAGCTGTGAGCCCTTGATGCCTTGCTCGCTCCAAGCCAGTCCGCAGTTTCCCAAGGCCGTCTCGAAGCAATGGAAAAACAGCATATTCAGACAGCAGCGGCTTGGCGCAGCGCCAGCGTCTGCGCCTGATGCTCGGCCACATGCGCGGCGATGCCGGTGCGCGACTGCGTGGCCAGCGTGGCGACGGCCGCCGCGTCCAGCGCCTTGTATTCGTGATCGGACCAAATTTGCCGCCAGCGCCGCGAGCCGGCCTGCCCATTCCAAAGGCCCAGCGCATGGCGCATCGCCTGGGTCCAGGGCCGCCCGCTCGCCACCTGCGCCTCAAGGTATTTCAGCCACTCGGCCTCGACCTGCTCACGGCTGTGCGCCGGCCCGGCCACACCGAAAAAGCGCCGGTCCCAGGCTGCCATCTGCCAGGGCTCGTGATAGGCCTGGCGGCCGACCATCACGCCGTCCACATGCTCAAGCTGGGCGGCAATCTCGTCGTCGGTCTTGACGCCGCCATTCAGCACGATGGTGAGGTCGGGGAAATCACGCTTCAACTGGTGCACCAGCTCATAGCGCAGCGGCGGCAGCTCACGGTTTTCTTTCGGCGAGATGCCTTGCAGCCAGGCATTGCGGGCGTGGACGATGAAGACCTCGCAGCCGACCTCGGCAACAGCGCCGACAAAATCGCGCACGAACTCATAGCTCTCGAGCCGGTCTATGCCGATGCGGTGCTTGATCGTGACCGGGATGCTGACCGCGTCCAGCATCGCCTTGATGCCGTCGGCCACCAGGGCGGGTTCGGCCATCAGGCAGGCACCAAACGCGCCGCGCTGGACCCGCTCGCTGGGGCAGCCGCAGTTCAGATTGACCTCGTCGTAGCCCCATTGTTCGGCCAGCTTGGCGCAGGCGGCCAGGTCGGCCGGCTCCGAGCCGCCGAGCTGCAGGGCGACCGGATGCTCGAGGGCATTGAAGTCCAGATGGCGCGGCTGGTCGCCATGCAGCAAGGCCCCGGTCGTCACCATCTCGGTGTAGAGCCGGGTCTTACGGGTCAAGAGGCGATGGAAGAAGCGACAGTGTTTGTCGGTCCAATCGAGCATGGGGGCGACCGAGAGCCGCCAGGGGTTGTTGAGTTTGTCTTGCACAGCCGGATTATCCCAGGCTCGCAAGAAGGCGCCCAGCCGTCCCCAGTTTCTCGGGGGCGGCCGCCACGCTTTGCGACGCGTCTCATGCTTGCGACGGCACTGCTGCTGCCGGGCTGGTCGATGGCGGAGCAAACCGTCCAGGTCTGTGATGTCTCGATCACCGCCGCGCCGCAGTCGGCAGCCAGCGCAGCGTCTGCTTCGAACAGCGGCATCAGGCTGGTGAGCACAAACCCCTCATACGACGTGGGATGTGCCAGCAAGCAAAGCGCCTGCCTGGTCTCGGACCAGCTGACGGTGACACCCAAACTGAAGAATGCGGCGGGGACGGATCTGCAGACTCAGCCCATTCAACGTGTCTGTCTGCACCTGATACCGGCAGGCAAGTCCGGCGCCACAACCGCTGAGGAGCAAAGGAATTGGCGCTGGGTCAGGCAGGATGTGAGCGGCGAACTGGTGCAACCCGTCACCCTGAACCTCGCGGCTATCGTTCGGCGCTGGTTGGACGACGCGCAGGCGAAGGACCAGTTGTCGAAAAACGCCAGTGCCAAGCAACTCGTCCAAGTGTCTGTCGTGACAGCAACTACGACGAAGGCGTCGAACGGGGTCTCGACCACGACCGAGAACTTGATCCCCTACGAGGTCGAGCTCGACCTCACGTCGCTTTGGCAAGACGGCACGCTGCCGCTGATGATTGAGTCCGCCGATTGCAGCCCCTGCGCGCTCGGCACAACGGTGGAGCTGAAGATTCCCCAGCTCGCCACCTGGATGGCAGCGACCAAGACCCCACAGGAAAAGCTCACGCTGTTCATTGACGGCGTACGGATGGCTGGGCTGGAACCTGCGGTCAACAAGGCTGACGGTAGCGTGCAGTTCCAGCTCAAACGCCACCTCGCCTCGGCCAAAGACCTGGATGCTGCCTGGACAAATGCGCTGCCAAGCGTGCTCAAGAATAGCTCAATCAGTTTCGCCTTGGGTGACGACAAGTCCGCACTGACCAAGGAGGTGGTCAAACTTGGCGCATTTGGACTATCTGACACGGCAAAGGTTGTTTGCGGAATTGCCATGCTTGGGGGAGTCCTCGCCGTCTTGTGGTTTGCACGCAAGCGCATGTTCCTGCGCGACGCCTATGACATCCCGGACTACCCCTGGACATCCGAGCACAGGCCCTTCAGCCTGGGCCGCTCGCAGATGGCTTGGTGGACGCTGGTGGTGCTGCTGAGTGCTGCGGTGATTTTCTGGCGCACGGGTGATGCGTGGAGCATCAACTTGACCGCTTTGACGCTGATGGGCATCGGCGGCGCCACGCTGCTGGGTTCAGTCTCCCAGGGCCCGCCAAGCCGATTGACCAAGCTGATGGACGACTACAGAACCGCCCTCGCCAAATCTCCCCCACCCATGAGCGACATCGACCTCCTGAAGGCCCAGCTGAAATCGAAGAACTGGCTGCAAGACGTGCTGTCGGAGTACGGTGACGATGCCACGGCCGTGCACCGCTTGCAGAACGTCCTGTTTACCGTGGTTTTCGGCGCCGTGTTTGTTTGGCTGGCCTGCAGCGAGGGCAGCATGCCCGAACTGCCGGCTGCAATTTTGGGGCTGCTGGGCATCAGCGGCGGCGTGTATGTAGGCTACAAGTGGCGTACCTGAGAAGGGAAAAATATGAACAAGTTCTGTCTATCCTCCGCACCGTCCCGCCAGACGCGGGCGCAGCGATCCAGCCTGCGCTGGGTCGCCGCCGCAGCGGCCTTGCTCGCAGGCTGCGCCAGCCCCATTCAACGCATCGACGCACCCGGCTATAGCGTGGTGCGAAGCCCCGCGCCCACCGCGTCGCCGACGGATATGGCGGGGGCAGTGGCCAAGCTGGAGCACTTTCGCGCGACCTACTACGAAGCCATCGTCACCCGCGCGCAGCTGCAGCAGAACGCCACCGCAGGCCTGGTCTGGCTTGGGACTGCGGTCGCTGCGATGGCCGCCGGCACGGTGCATCGCGACGCGATCCTGGGCGCCACGCTGGTGGGCGGCACGACCTACGGGCTCACTCGCGTGCAACTCGACGCGCGCCATGTGCAGGTGTGGAACCAGGGCATCAAGGCGCTCAATTGCGCAAGAGAGGCCTCGCTGCCTATGGACATTGGCACGCAGCGCACCCAAGCTCTGGAGGCGGCCAACGCGCAGCTGGCCAAGCAGCGTTCATCGGTGGCTGAACTGAGAACCCAGGCCGCGGCGACCGCTACCCTGGTTGCCCCAAAGAACGCCGAGCTTGCAAGAAGCGCCTTCGACTTGCTGTCTAAGGTGGACGAAATATTGATCCAGACGGATCGCACTGCCAACGCCGCCGCGGCGCTCTTGCACCAATCGAGCGGCGCTGATTTGGCGGTGACGGTTGACAAGATTCACGCCAAGGTGACCGAGGCACTCAGCGATCTGCTGGTTGATGTCTCGGCCGTGCCGCAGCTGATTGCCGGACTGGGGGGCTTCGCTTCTGGCTTCGCCCCCGGCGTGGATGTGGGCGCCATGCTGTCGGAGGCTAACAAGCGGATTGCCAAGGTGACCAACCAGAGCTTGGGCGGAACAGAGGACATGACAAAGCTGGCGCAACAGATGCAAAGCCTAAAGTCCGAAATGGACCAACTGAACGTAGAGCAGCAGCGGGTCAGCGGCATGCTGTTGACGGTGGACCATGCCGCCGTGCTCGCGGCCCTCAAGGCCTGCGATATCACCGGCGTGACCGGCGCGATGGTGCTTCGTCCCGCTACGCTGCAATTCGACGCCAACACCGCCGGCGCCAGAGGATTCCTGATCAGTGGCGGCAAGGCGCCCTACACCGTCGCCATGCTGGACGCGCCGCCCGATTGGATGACGCCGGTGTTCAACGGGGGCCTCGCCGATACGGCGCAGATCAAGGTCAGCGACAAGGCCGTTGCTGGCAGTTACAACCTGCTGGTCGCGGATTCGAGCCCCAACAGGAACTCGCAGATCCTGGCGGTGACGATAGCGGCGAAGTCAGGCCAGCAGGACGCGAACACGGCAAGAAACGACGTTGCGCCCTCGACGACAGACACGGGCAATTTCGACACCCTGGCCAAGGCCATGGCGGATAAATGGAAGATCACCCCCTTGGAAGTGCTCGGCGTCAAGCTGACGGTGGGCAAGGCGGAGGTGGTCGATGGCAAGGCGATCAAGGTAAGTTTCACCTGTGCCACGAAGCAGGCGGCCGGCTGGCCGAACGCGAACGACACGGGCAAGATTGCCGAGCAGCTCTCACTCGCTGACAAAGTGGCGACCAAGGCCTTGCTGGCGTCCAAGGCGATTGATGCCAAGTTTGCTCAAATCACTCTGCAACCGGACGCCGCCAGCTGCCTCCCTGCCGCGTCATGACGACATCTCGCCCCAAGACTCGCCAACGCGCGGTGCGCCCACCCGCCAAGGCCAGGTGGGAAAGTCGCACCGAGACGGCGTCGCTGCAGCTGTCCAAGCCCCTGCTTACCGAGGCGCGCGCCAATACCCGGCTGGTGGCGCGCGATGTGGTCTTCCTCTCGACCCTGGCACGCGAGATCGCACTCTCGCGCGGCCCCGAACTGACCTTGGCTTACCGCAATCTGGTTTGGGTCGTGCCTGGCTACCGCAGGAAGACGGTCAAGCCCAGGACGAAGTCAACCGCAACACCCTCCGACCCGCCGCGCACGCGCATCTCGGACGAAGTCTGCATTGTCTTCGTGGTGCGCCGCAAAGGCAGCGTCTACGCTGATTCAGCGCAGCACCTGCCGCGCTGGCTGATCCACTTTG
>JADMJQ010000092.1:37904-40436 GCA_018780415.1 Roseateles sp.
CCGACCACCAAGGCAGCCGCAAACCGTTCGCCATCCCCACCGATTTGCAGGACAGCGGTGACTTCCATAGCGCAGTTCCACAGGGAAATAGCGCCGTCGAAGTGAAGCACGAGGGCTGGACATCAAACGGCCATTTCGCCGGCTTGGTGCAGGTGGACCACGCGGCGGGCACGGACCTGTGCGTACTCAGTGCCTTGCACGTGCTAACACCGCATCCCAGCGCACTGGTATTGGCGGCCGGTCCGCAGGTGGATCTGCGCGCCGGTAGTTCCGCTGAACCCAAAGTGGCGCCATTCGCCTGGACACGCAACTGGGGCGGCCAGCTACGCGCCGACCAGAACCGTGACAAGCCCAGCTTTGATGTGCAACTGGCGCGCGTGGAGGACGAATCAGCGGCGCGTGCGCGCAACCCGCTGCGCAAGCTGCATCCCGACATGCCTTGGGTTGGGTCCATGGCCGAACTGGAGTTGTTGGACCAGAAAGGATATTTTTACCTGCTCACGCCGGACAACCATCCGACGGAGCCCGGCCGCGGCGAGATCAGGCTGACCCTGCGCATCAAACCGGCCACGGCCATGCCCATCCCCTACCTGCTGGCCGACAGTGCCCAGGCCTGTGATGTCTTCCACGAGGAACTGCTCTACCTGGAAACCACGTCGGCGAACGGACCCGCGCCGATCAAGGGCGACAGCGGCAGCGCTATCGTGGCGCGCGATGGCAATGACCTGCTGACCTTGGTCGGCATGCACATCGGTGGCGACGGCGTGCGGCTGTCTTTTGGCATTCCCGCCTGGCGCCTGTTCAATTTAGACAACTGGCTCAACTATCCAGGGGGTGCACGCCTGAAGCTGTTGTGAGCTTGGAAGCTAAAGCGGCGCACGCACATCGCGCCACGACACACTTGCTCAGAACAGCCCAGAAATCCGCCCGCCAGCATCGACATCAATTCGCTCGGCCGACGGCACCTTGGGCAGGCCCGGCATGGTCATGATGTCGCCGCAGATCGCCACCACAAACTCGGCGCCGGCATTCAGACGAAGCTCGCGCACATGCAGGCTGTGGCCGGTCGGCGCGCCGCGCAGCATGGGGTCGGTGCTGAACGAGTACTGGGTCTTGGCGATGCAGACCGGGAAGTGGCCATAACCGGCGGCCTGCCATTCCAGCAGCTGCGCCAGCGCCTTGGGCTCGAACACAACCTCGGCGGCCTTGTAGATTTTTTCCGCCACCGCGCGGATCTTGTCGGCCAGCGGGTCGGCGTCGGCATACAGACTCGCCGGCTTGGCGCCGCCCTGCTCACAGGCCGTCACCACGGCGTGGGCCAACTCTGCCGCGCCGGCGCCGCCATCGGCCCAATGCGTGGCCAGCACGCAGGCCACGCCCAGCTCGGCGCAAAAGCCTTCGATCAGGGCAATCTCGTCGACATGGTCGCTGTCGAAGCGGTTGATCGAGACGATCACCGGCAGGCCGTAATGGGTCTGGATATTCTCGACATGGCGGCGCAGATTCGCCAGGCCATGGTCCAAGGCCAGCAGCCCATCGCTGCCGAGCTTCTTGGCGTCGGCGCCGCCGTGGTACTTCAAGGCCCGCACGGTCGCTACCAGCACCGCGCAAGCCGGCTGCAGGCCGCCCTTGCGGCATTTGATGTCGATGAACTTCTCGGCGCCCAGGTCCGCGCCGAAGCCGGCCTCGGTGACCACATAGTCGGCCAGCTTCAAGGCCGTCTGCGTCGCGATCAGCGAGTTGCAGCCATGCGCGATATTGGCGAACGGCCCGCCATGCACAAAGGCCAGATTGCCCTCCAGGGTCTGCACCAGATTCGGCGCCAGCGCGTCCTTCAGCAAGGCGGCCATCGCGCCGTCGGCTTTCAAGTCGCGGGCGGTCACCGGCGTCTTGTCGCTGGTGTAGCCGACCACGATATTACCCAGGCGCCGCTTCAGATCGGCCAGTGAGGTGGCCAGGCAGACGATTGCCATCACCTCGGAAGCGACGACGATATCGAAGCCATCCTGCCGAGGGTAGCCGTTGCCGGGGCCGCCCAGGGCCACATTGATCTCGCGCAGTGCGCGGTCGTTCATATCAACGACGCGCCGCCAGGTGATGCGGCGCACATCCAGGCGCAAGGCGTTGCCGTGGTGAATGTGATTGTCAATCAGCGCAGCTAACAAGTTATTCGCCAGCGCAATGGCATGGAAGTCGCCGGTGAAATGCAGATTGATGTCTTCCATCGGCACGACTTGCGCCCGCCCGCCGCCGGCCGCCCCGCCCTTCATGCCGAAGCAAGGACCCAGCGAGGGTTCGCGCAAGCAGATCATCGCCTGCTTGCCAATGAAATTGAGCCCGTCGCCCAGGCCCACCGTGGTGGTGGTCTTGCCTTCACCAGGCGGCGTCGGCGAGATTGCGGTGACCAGCACCAGATGACCGGTCTTGCGCTCACTCAGGCGCTCAATCTGCGCCAGGCTCAGCTTGGCCTTGAAATGACCGTAGGGGCTGAGCGCGTCCTCGGGGATGTCGAGCCGGCGGCTGGCCAGCGGG
>JADMJQ010000270.1 GCA_018780415.1 Roseateles sp.
TGCCCGAGCTGCACAAGCTGACGCCGCCGCTGGCCGTGCTGCAGGGCAAGGGTTTCAAGGTTGCCCTGGTGACCGACGGCCGCATGAGCGGCGCTTCGGGCAAGGTGCCGGCCGCCATTCATGTTTCGCCCGAGGCCTTGGCCGGCGGGCCGCTGGCCAAGCTGCGCGACGGTGACGTGGTGCGCATGGACGCGGTCAGCGGCGAGTTGCTGGCCCTGGTGCCGGCGGACGTGTGGGCGGCGCGCGAGCTGGTCAAGATCACGCCCGAGCAAGTGCTGGAGAACGGCCACGGCCTGGGCCGTGAGCTGTTTGCCGGTATGCGCCGCAATGTCAGGAGCGCCGAAGAAGGCGCTGTCAGTTGGCTCTGAGTAACGATCTACGAAAGCACCCAGCATGAGCATTTTGAATACCCTCAGTTTGGCCAGTTATGGCCCGGTGATTCCGGTCATTGTCATCCAGCGTCTGGAAGACGCCGTGCCTTTGGCCCAGGCCCTGGTGGCCGGCGGCGTGCGGGTGCTGGAGGTGACGCTGCGCACATCCTGCGCCCTGCAGGCGATGGAGGCGATGGCACGCGCCGTGCCCGAGGCCATCGTCGGCGCGGGCACCTTGCGCACGGTCGAGGACGTGCGGGCGGCGCGCAATGCCGGCTGCCAGTTCGGCGTCAGCCCCGGCTACACCGAAGAGATCGCCGCGGCCTGTATCGAGCAGGGCCTGCCCTTGCTGCCGGGCGTGTCGACCGCCAGCGAGGTGATGCAGGCGAACGCCGCCGGCTACAGCTTCCTCAAGCTGTTCCCGGCCGTGGCGGTGGGCGGCATCAATCTGTTGAAGGCGCTGAGCGGGCCGTTTCCCGATGTGGCGTTTTGCCCCACCGGCGGCATCACGCTGGAAACCGCGCCGCAATTCCTCAGCCTGCCTAACGTCAAGGTCTGTGGTGGCTCTTGGCTGACGCCGCAAGACGCGGTTGACGCCGGCGACTGGGACCGCATCACGCGATTGGCGGCCGAGGCCTCCGCGATTCGACGTTAGGCCTTAGGCGTCAGCGTGCTCGCGGCGATCATCTGCCGCAGCGCCTGCTCGAACACCTCGGGCGGCTGGCCGCCCGAGATCAAATGTTGGTCGTTGATGATGACGGCGGGCACCGAGCTGATACCCCGTGAGTGCCAGAAGGACTCGGCATCGCGGACCTCGTCGGCATAGGCGCCTGAAGCGAGCACCTCGGCCGCCGCCGTGCCGTCAAGACCGACGCTCACTGCGGCTGCTAGCAGCACCGGATGAGCGCCCGGGTTCTTGCCCTCGGTGAAATAGGCCGTCAACAAGGCCAGCTTGAGTTGCTGCTGCTGGCCCGCCGCCTGCAGCCCGGCCCAATGCAAGAGCCGGTGGGCGTCGAAGGTGTTGTAGATGCGGTCGCGGGCGCCCTTGGTGAAGGTGAACCCCAGCTCGGTACCGCGGGCTCGAATCGCCTCGCGGGTTTGCTCAAGCTGGGCCGGCGCGGCACCGTATTTGCGCGCCAGATGGGCGTTGATTTCTTCGCCCTCGGGGGGCATTTGCGGGTTCAACTCGAAGGGCTGAAAGTGCAACTCGACCTGCAGGTCGGGCAGCTTCTTCATGGCCTGTTCGAGTGACTTGAGCCCAATGGCGCACCAGGGGCAGGAGACGTCGGAGACAAAATCGATTCGCATGGCCGCTACTTTACCGCTGGCCAGGTCGCCAGCATGACGCCGGCCAAAGCCAGCGCGTAGGCGGCCGCTTGGCTGGGCTGCAGTTGCTCGCCCAAGCCCAGGCCGACCAAGCCGGTGGCGACCGGCAAGAACACCATGAAGACGCCGGCCTTGGCGGCGGGCACCTGGCGCAGACCGGTCATCCACAGCCAGACGCTGACCATGCTGGCCGCCGCCGCATAAAAGACCAGCAAGCCCCATAGCGAAGGGCTGGGCTGGCCGAAATCAAAACTGAGGGCCTGCCATAGGCCCAGCGGTGTCACCAGGGCCAATCCCCATAAATTGATCAGGGCGCTGATACGGCGTGCCGATATTTGCGCCGTCAGCTGCTTGCCGATCACCACATAGGTCGCTTCGCAGAACACGGCCGCGACCAGCAGCGCGACGCCCAGTGCTGTGTTTTCACTGGCCGCTGCGCCCTGGTTTTTTTGCAGCGCCACCAAGGCAATGCCCGCCACACCCAGCACCAGGCCTAAGCCCACCCGGCGGCCGATGCGCTCCCTCAGCAAGGCCCAGCTGAGCAAGGCGACGGCGGCGGGAATGCCCGCCAAGATGACGCCCGCCACCAGGGCCGAGCTGTGGCGCAGGCCAAACAGCAGGCAGATCGAGAACAGGAAATTGCCGATGAAGGATTCTAAAAACAGCAGGCCGCGCGTGCGCCTGTCCAGCTTCGGCTCGGCCGCAGCGGGCTTGAGCCAGGCTGCCATCAAAACGGCGGCGATCCCGAACCTCAGCCAGGCCAGCAGGAACACCGGAAACACCATCAGCAGCAGCTTGGATAGGCCGACATAACTGCCCACCAAGCTGGTGCTGAGGGCCAGGGCGGCATAGGCTCGCCAAGGGATTGGGTGCATAGGAGTGAGCTTGCCAACAGAGACACGGACGGTCGAAAAAAAAGACCCGCCCCGCAGGGGTTGGGTCTTTTGCCAACTTGAGCACCAGCGGGCCATGCCCAGCCGCGCTCAAACGAGCGGCTTCACTTGGCCGTCATTACCCAGGCAGCCAGCTTCTTGGCCTCGTCGGGCGACACTTGTGCGTTGGCCGGCATCGGCACCGGGCCCCAGACGCCCGAGCCGCCCTTGATGATCTTGTCGGCCAGCTTGGCCACGGCGTCTTTGTCCTTGGCGTACTTGGCCGCGACGTCTTTGTAGGCCGGGCCGACGATCTTCTTATCGACGGCATGGCAGGCCATGCAGTTCTTCTTTTGCGCCAGTTCGGCGTTGGCCAAGGCGGCCGGCGCCGCGGTGATGGCTGCCAAAGCGGTCAATGCAGGTAAAAGGGTAGAGAAGAACTTCATGACTTCCTTTCGGTTACAAACAAACGTCAATCAAACAGTCAAACGGACGGGTCAAGCCCCAATGTGAACTACAGTTTGGCAAGGCCAGCGCTGACTCATTCTAGAGGCCAGCCGAGCGATACCTGTGTTTCCAACCGAGATCTGCCCATGTGGTTTGTTGCTATCGGCGTGCTGACGCTGCTTTTGAAGCTTTTGGACGTGGCACCGGTGGCGCAGTGGGGCTGGTGGCTGGTGCTGATGCCGTTTGCTGCGGCCGTGGCCTGGTGGGCCTGGGCCGATGCCAGCGGCTTGACCAAGCGCAAGGCGATGCAGCGCATGGAGGAGCGCAAGGCCGCGCGGCGAGAAAAAAACATCGTGGCGCTGGGCCAAGGGGATGCAAAGCGCAAGCGCAAGTGAGCGCCCAGGTTTGGGCTGCTTGCTTACACCTATGTCCTGCACGGCTGTCGACCACCCCGTGAAGGCGGTGAAGCAACACAGGACATAGCTGGCAAGCACTACAGGCTCTTCAGGACCGCCAAGGGCGCGTCGTCGGGTCGGTATCGGACCGGCTTGCCCTCAGGTGGGGTGAGCTTGTCGAGCAACTTGGACGTCATCTCCAAGTCTGCGTTCGAGGTCGATCTGCGTCGTCTCGACGATGGCATGAGGACCATGGCTTCGGCCTCGCCGACGCGGCGCGGCGGTCAATACTCCGTTCGGTCACGATGTCTATCGCGTGAATTGCTTGCTGTATCCGGCGGAATTCAGCCTTGACAAGGGCCGACTCGGCGGCTCTACTGTCCTTCATTCTCCAGCTTGCCAGGGCGATGCGTTTTGGCGGACTGGATGAAAAAAAGGGAGGCCTACGGGCCAATTGCCATGCCGTTCTTGCTGATGCCGAGGACCTTGGCTGGTT
>JADMJQ010000094.1:0-8792 GCA_018780415.1 Roseateles sp.
CTTTTTGCGCATGGGGCAATGGATTGGCGGCGACCGTGACGGCAACCCCAATGTCACCGCCACCACCATGCGCCATGCGCTGGCGCGCCAGAGCGAGGTGGCGCTGCGCCACTACCTGACCGAGCTGCATGAGCTGGGCGCCGAGCTGTCGATCTCGGCCCGGCTGGCCCAGGTCTCGCCCGCAATGCAGGCCTTGGCCGAGCGCAGCCCGGACCGCAACGAGCACCGCATGGACGAGCCCTACCGCCGCGCCTTGACGGGCATGTATGCGCGCGCCGCCGCCACCTTGCATCAATTGACAGGCACCGAGGCAATGCGCCACGCGGTGGCGCCGCAACAGCCTTATGCGAACGCCGATGAACTACTCGCCGACTTAGCTGTGATCGAAGCCTCGCTGCGCAGCAACCATGCCGAGGCGCTGATCGCACCGCGCCTTAAGCCGCTGATGCGTGCGGTTAGAGTGTTCGGCTTCCATTTGGCCACGCTGGACCTGCGCCAAAGCTCCGATCAGCACGAGGCCGTGCTGGCCGAGCTGCTGCAGATCGCCCGCATCGAGACCGATTACTCCAGCCTGGATGAAGCCGCCAAGCGCGCGCTGCTGCTCAAGCTGCTGAACGACGCTCGCCCCTTGCGCGTGCATGGCGCCGAATACAGCGAACGCAGCCTGACCGAGCTGGCGGTTTTCGAGGCGGCGCGCGAGTCGCTGCAGCGTTTCGGCCGCGAATCACTGCGCCACTACATCATCTCGCACACCGAGTCGGTCAGCGACCTGCTGGAAGTGCTCTTGCTGCTGAAAGAGGTCGGCCTGCTGCGTGGCACGCTCGATGATGGCAGCGCCGTCAACGACCTGATCGTCTCGCCGCTGTTCGAGACCATCGGTGACCTGCGCGAGGCGCCGGCCATCATGGCCGAGTTCTATGAGTTGCCCGGCGTGGCCGACATGCTGATCCGCAGCGGCGCCGAACAAGACATCATGTTGGGCTACTCCGACTCCAACAAGGACGGCGGCGTCTTCACCAGCAGCTGGGAGCTCTACCGCGCCGAGATCGCGCTGGTCGAAATGTTCGAGAAATTGCGCGCCGCACATGGCATCACCTTGCGCCTGTTCCACGGCCGCGGCGGCACGGTCGGGCGCGGCGGCGGCCCCAGCTACCAGGCCATCCTGGCCCAGCCTCCGGGCACCGTCAACGGCCAGATCCGCCTGACCGAACAGGGCGAGGTGATTGCGTCCAAGTACGCTAACCCCGAAATCGGCCGGCGCAATCTGGAGACGCTGGTGGCGGCGACGCTGGAAGCCACGCTGCTGCACCCGACCAAGAACGCGCCGAAGAGCTTTTTGGAGGCGGCGCAAACGCTGTCCGACGCCAGCTTCAAGGCCTATCGCGGCCTGGTCTATGACACGCCCGGTTTTGCCGAATACTTCTTCGCCGCCACACCGATCCGCGAAATTGCCGAGCTGAACATCGGCTCGCGCCCGGCCTCGCGCAAGGCGACGCGTGCGATCGAAGATTTGCGTGCCATACCCTGGGGCTTCAGCTGGGGCCAGTGCCGCGTCGCCCTGCCCGGCTGGTGCGGCTTCGGCTCGGCGGTTTTGGAGTTCTTAGGTGAAGAAGGCTCGGCGCAACACACGCAAAACCTGACCCTGCTCAAGCGCATGCTCAAGGGCTGGCCCTTCTTCCGCACCTTGCTCTCCAACCTGGACATGGTCTTGGCCAAGACCGATCTGGGCATTGCCGAGCGCTATGTGGAGCTGGTCGAAGACAAGCGCCTGGGCAAGCGGATTTTTGCCGCCGTCAAGGCCGAGTTCGAGCGCACGCAGCAAGCGTTGAGCCTGATCACCGGCGAAGCCAACCGCCTGGCCGGCAACCCGGCGCTGGCCCGCTCGATCGAGCACCGCTTCCCCTATATCGACCCGCTGAACCATTTGCAGGTCGAGCTGATGCGGCGCTACCGGGCCATTCCGGCGGACAAGCGGGCCGAAGATCCGGCACTCGAGCGTGTGCAGCGCGGCATTCATTTGTCGATCAACGGCATCGCGGCGGGGCTGCGCAATACCGGTTGAGCGGCGAGCTGGCGATACACCCGCCACTCGCCCTCACGGGCGAGCTTTTGCTGCCACTCGCGACGGGCAGCCACGCCGGCACAGGGCGATGCGCCTTGGAATTCGGCGCTGGCTTCTTCATGTCCTCGCGTACCGGCGGCTTGGACGGCCTTGACGGTTTGGTGGCGCTGCGCCCATTCAAGCTCGTCGGCCCCCAATTTTTTGCCGACCAGGACCGCCTGCACTTTGTCCATCAAAGTGGCGCGCTCGCTCTGCCAGATCCGCTCGGCCAACTTGGTGCAGGCGGCGGCAGCGGGGCGCTGGTCTTGGCGGCAAGTCATCGCCCAATTTGGTGACATTGAGCCGCTGCCCGCCCAATGCAGCGATTCCAGCGCGCTTTGCTCGGCCGTCTGGCGCAATCCGGCGGAAGCGCTGCGCGGCAGGCTGGCAAACAGCGCCGCCCACACTCGCTGCGAGTCTGCATCGGGCAGTGCATCGGCCAGCCGGGTCAGCGCCGCCAGCCGCTCGGAACTCTCGGGGGGTAGCAGCTCCAACTGCCAACTCAAGGCCTGCTCGTTACCGGCTTCCAACTGCAACCAACGCGACACCAAGGCCTGGCAACCCGGCTGCACTGGCTGACAGCTCAAGTGCGCGGCCAGGGCCAGCACGCGGCCGTCTTGGCTGTTCAAGGCTCGGAGATTCAGGGCCGAAGCGTCGCCAAGCGATGCTTCGGCCTTCAGATAGTCGGCCGCAGCCAAGGAGCGGCCATCACCGCGCTGCCGCAAGACCCCGATCCAACGATCAAAGACCTGTTGGCGGGCGAGATCAAGCGTCAGCTCATTGATCAGTTCGTCGCTTGCCGAGACTGCTGCGCCTTGTGCTGAGGCAACGCGAGCGCACCAGGCGGCGTCTTTGGCCGGGTCCAACCAGGCGATGGCTTTTTGGGCCTCGGCTGGCAATGATTCAGCATCGGCTGCGCCTGCAGCCTCGGCGCGGCTCAACAAGGCCCAGGGGTCGCTGAAGGCGGCGGGCATCAATCGACCCGGCGGCGCTGAGGCCGCGCCTGCGGTCGAGCCCGCCACAACCGGCTGTGGCACCGGGCCACTCACGCCGCCACCGAGGCTTCGCCACCAAACCAGGGCAGCCAAACACAAGACCCAGCCACCGAGTACCTTCATCCCTCGCCCTCCCAGGCCTGCCATCAAACGCGCCGGCCGATGATAACGACTGGCTCATCCATGGGCGGCTCAAGTTATGCCACCTGTGAGCCGATAGCATAGGAACACCCTTCAGGAGCATGCAGCATGGACCTCGCCAACACCGCCTTGGTCAACAACGCCGGCTCGGGCTCGCCCGGGTCGGTACAAAGCTCGGCCCAGATGATGGTGCTCAAAAAAGCCATCAATCTGCAAGCCCAGGGCGTGATGGAGCTGCTGAACACCTTGCCGCCCCAGCCTCAATTGGCCAGCAGCGGCCACTTGGGCACCCGTTTGAATGCCTACGCATAGGGTTTCATCCGCCTTCAGCGCTCGCGGGATCGCCAAACGTCCGTTAAGCTCAGAACCACGAGCTAATTTCATTGCGGAGCGCCGGCCAGCGAGTCAGGTGCGCTCGACCGAGGCAGCCCATGCATATTGAAACCCCTTACGCCAAGATCGAAGCCTTGGTGGTTGACGATATGGCCACCCAGCAAACCACGCTGCGTGGTCAGCTGGGCATGGTGGGCGTGGGCAAGATTGACGCCGCCGGCTCGGCCGAAGACGCTCTGCGCATGATCAAGGCCAAGCGCTACGGGCTGATTCTGTGTGACTACAACCTCAACCACCGCACCGACGGCCAGCAGCTGTTCGAGTTCCTGCGCGAGCAGCGCCTGCTGGCGCCGGACTGCCTGTTCTTCATGATCACCGCCGAGAGCAACTACAACTCGGTGGCCGCCGCCAGCGAGCATATGCCGGACGCCTATTTGCTCAAGCCCATCACCGCCGGTGACATCGAAGACCGGCTGAAGAACCAGCTCGACAAGCGCCAGGCCTTGCTGGAGATCAACCGCCAGTTGAACAAGAACGAGCTGGCAGCGGCCGTGGCCGCCTGCGATGCCTTGCTGGCCAAGAAAGACCGCTGGTATATGCAGGCGCTGCAGATCAAGGCCCAGGCCCTGCTCGATCTGGGTTGCCCCGATGATGCCAAGCGCATTTACCAGGATGCACTGACGCTGCGCGACGGGCTGATGTGGGCGCAGTTGGGTCTGGTCAAGGCCGCCAAGGCCTCGGGTAAGTTTGAGGAATCCAAGCGCTTGGGCCAGGAGATTCTGGCCAGCCCGGAAGGCGCCAAATGCCTGGCCGCCTTTGATTTGGTGGCGGCCTCGATGGAGGCGCTGGGCGACACCGGCGGCGCGTTGGCGCTGATGAAGCAAGCCGCCCAGGTCGTGCCCTCGGCCAAGCGTCTGCGGGTCTTGTCCGAGAGTGCCTACCGCAATGGCGACCTCGTCACCGCCAAGGCCAGCCTGGCCAAGGCCTTGAAGTCCAGCCAAGGCGCGATGACCGCCAACTCACAAGATCTGCTGACCATGGCGCAAGCGCAGGTCGATATGGGCGAGGCCAAGGAGGCGCTGGAAACGCTCAACGAAGCCGCCACCCGCGCCGCCCACACGCCCGAATTCGACAATGTGGCCCTGGCCATACGGGCGCAAGCCCATGCGCTGCAGGGCGACGCCGACAAGGCGCACAAGGAAGCCACCCTCGCACTGGCCGGCCTGCACCATGGCAAGGCCGACTTTGCCACCGTCACCATTGCCCGCGCTGCGCTGCAGGCGGGCCATGTCGAGGCCGGCCTGGCGCTGCTGCGTCAGGCGGTCAACGCCGACCATGAGAATTCCCGCATTCAACAGCTGATTTGCAAGGCCTTGGTCGACACCGGCCACCCCGAGCAGGTTGAATTGCTGGTCAAGGCCGCCACCCAAGGCCTGAAAACCCGGCTGCATGAAGCCAAGCGCCTGCTGCGTGCCGGTGAGCTGGATGAAGCCTTGGTGGCCATCGAGGGCGAGTTGGCCGCCTACCCCGACAACACCACGGTCTTGCTGGAATGCGCGCAGATGAACTGCATGTCGCTGCGCCTGAAAAAGTCGCTCGACGAGAAGCGCGTCGAGCAGGTGCGCGACTATCTGGCGCGGCTGGAAAAGCTGCTGCCGGCGAATGACCGGGTGGCCAATATGCGCCGCTATTTGCGCGAGACCCTGGCTGCCTTGCAGGCCAAGGGCGCGGCCATCGAGCTCTCCAACAGCCCCGCATCAAGCCTGGGCAAGCTGGGCAAATGAGCGCATGAGGACCTTGCGGGCATGAACCGGGAGCTGTTGGCCCTGTTCGTTCACGACATCAAGAACCAATTGGGGGTTCTCGAAGCGGAGTTGTTTTTGCTGGAAGCCGAGCCCGACCGCACGCGTGCGCACCGCGCCCACCAGCATTGCGCACAGCTGCGCCAACGCCTGATCGCCTACCTGACGCTGTACGCCTCGGATGACAGGCCGCTGAGCGCCCGGTCAGAGGATGAATCCCCGCTGGGCTTTCTGGACAAGCTCTTGAAGGTCGATTCGCGCCCGGACGGCGCGCCGCTGCGCTTGGGCGACTGCGCCGCCGCGCCGCCTTTTTGGTATTTTGACGCCCGCCTGGTGCTGGTGGCGATGGAGGCCGCGCTGCACAATGCCTGGCGCTTTGCGCGCTCCGATGTGCAAGTTGGCGCCGCCCAAATCGACGGCTATCTGGTGTTCTCGGTCGAGGACGACGGGCTCGGCCTGGGGACCAAGGACCCGTCCAGCCGTTCATCAACGGGTCTGGGGATGGAGCTGTGCGCCGCAGTCGCACGCGCGCACAACAACGGCGAGCGCCAGGGCCGGGTGCAACTGACGGCGAGGCCGCAAGGCGGCACCCGGTTTGAAATCTGGCTGCCCTGATCAAACCGCAGGGCTTTAGCGCCCTTGGCTCGCCAGCGCCTCGCGCACCGCGGCCACCTGCCGCCTTGACACCGCCAGCCATTCATTGACACCGCCTATCCGCACCGCCCAGCCATCTCCACCCTCGGCCTCTCCTGCACAAGCGGCGTTGTCAGCCTCACCGGCCTGACTGGGCGCATGGCGCTGCAATTCGCGCACCGCCGACTTGGCCACCAGCGCATTGCGATGCACGCGCAAAAAGCGCTCGCCCAGGCGCGGCTCCAAATCCGCCAAGCTGCCGTCCATCACCAGGCTTTGGGTCGCCGTGCGCAGCGTCAGGTACTTCAGCTCGGCCTTCAGATACAGCACCTCGGCCAAGGGCACACGCAGCAAGCGGCCGCGGTCCGTCACATTGATCACGCCGCCGGTGTCTTCGCTTGGCAGGGCTTGTCCGTCCGGACTTGATTGCATCGCGGCGCGCTCGGCCAGGCGCTGCGCCACCCGCGCCAAAGCGGCCTGCAGACGCTCGCGCCGCACCGGCTTGGTCAGGTAATCGGCGGCCTCCAGATCAAAGGCCTGCACGGCATGCTCGGTATGGGCGGTGACAAAAACGACGGCAGGGCTTTGCCCGCCTTGCTGGCCCAGCGTGCGCAGGGCGGCGGCCAATTGCATCCCGTCGGGGCCTGGCATCTGTATATCGAGCAGGATCAGGTCACAGCGATGGTCGCGCAGCCAAGCCTGGGCCTGCGAGGCGCTGCCCGCCTCGGCGACGACCTCGGCGCGCGGATCGACGCAGCCCTCCAGCAAACTGCGCAAGCGCAGGCGGGCCAGCGCTTCGTCGTCGACCAGCAAGACTTTCAACGAGGATGGCACAGACATGGCGTTTGTCCTTCAGGCTCCGAAGGAGTAAGACTAAGGGGGTAAGACAATGCGCACGCTGAAACTCGTGGGCTCGTTTTTCAGCTCGAATTGCGCGGCCACATCATGCATCAGACGCAGCCGTTGGCGGACATTGCGCAGCGCCAAACCGTGACCGGATGTGTTTGCCGGCAGCCCCACGGTGTTGAGCACGCAAATCTCCACCTCGCTGCCCAGGCGCCTGGTGCTGATTTCGACGTCGCCGCCGCCTTCATTGGGCTCCACGCCATGGCGCACCGCGTTCTCGACCAAGGGCTGCAGCAGCAAGGGCGGCACCTTGGCGCCACCGGCCGCCGGGTCCAGGTGCCAATGAATGCGCAAGCGCTCGCCAAAGCGGATCTGCTCAATGTCGAGGTAACGGCGCGCCAGCTCGATCTCAGCGTCCAAGCTGACCACGGCGCTGGCGTCGGCCAAGGCAACGCGGAACAACTCGCTCAAGTCCTCCAGCAAGCCCTCGGCTTTTTGCGGGTCCAGGCGCACCAAGGCAATCGCGCTATTGAGGGTGTTGAACAAAAAATGCGGGCGTATGCGGGCCTGCAGCTCGACCAGCTTGGCCATCGCGTCGGCGGGGCGTTGCGCGCGCTCGCGCTGTTTCAGCCAAGCCAACAGCTGCCCGGCGGTGGCGGCGCCGGCCAGCCCCACGCCGGCGAGCCGGAAGGCGCTGCTCGGCTCCTCATTGGCCAGGTTCAGCAAAGCCCAGCCGGCCACGGCGCACAGCGCGCCCAGCCCCATCAACAACAGCCATTGCCACAGCTGTGGCAGCCGCGCCAAGGGGCGGCGCGCGCTGCACACCAGCAGGAGCCAGGCCAACACCGCCGACATCGTCACCACCGTGCCGCTGGCCATGCTTTGCATCCACTGCGTCAAATCTCGTGAAGCCAGGGCCAGACCCAGGGCCAGCAGACCCTGCACGCCCAACACCGCGCGCAGGACCAGGCCGACATGGCAGACATCGAAGACCCGCTCGGGGTCAAACAAGGGCGAAAACGTCGAGTCGCCCGCGTCGCTGGGCGCGAAGCCCAGGATGCTGCTGTCGGGGAACTCCGAGGACTTGGGGCTTTGCTTCAAGACTTGCTTTCGCTCTGACGATTTCGCGGCTCGATAGAATCGCGCTGCTCCGGATTGTCAGTCAAGCCGGCGCCTTACCCTCCTAACCGCCAGCCCGCCCGCCATGTCCTCAGTCTCAGAAAACCCCCTCGCCAACAAAGCCCAAGCCTGGTCCGCGCTGTTCTCGGAGCCCATGAGCGATCTGGTCAAGCGCTATACCGCCAGCGTGTTCTTTGACAAGCGCCTGTGGGCGGCCGATATAGCGGGCAGCCTGGCACACGCCGAGATGTTGACGGCCCAAGGCATTCTGAGCGCCGACGACCATGGCGCGATCCAGCAAGGCATGCAAAGCATCCGCGCCGAGATCGAGGCCGGCACCTTCGAGTGGCAGCTTGATCTGGAGGACGTGCACCTGAATATCGAGGCGCGCCTGACCGCCCTGATCGGCATCGCCGGCAAACGCCTGCACACCGGCCGCAGTCGCAATGACCAGGTCGCCACCGATGTGCGGCTGTGGTTGCGCGGCGAGATCGATGAGCTGAGCATTTTGTTGGCCGCGCTGCAGACGGCCCTGGTCGATGTGGCGGAAAAGAATGCAGAAGTGATCCTGCCCGGCTTCACCCATTTGCAGGTCGCCCAGCCGGTCAGCTTTGGTCACCATTTGCTCGCCTATGTGGAGATGTTCGCGCGCGATGCCGAGCGCATGGCCGATGTGCGCCGGCGCGTCAACCGCCTGCCGCTGGGCGCGGCAGCACTGGCCGGCACCAGCTACCCGCTGGACCGCGAGCGCGTGGCGCGCACATTGAGTATGGAAGCGGTCTGCCAGAACAGCCTTGACGCCGTCTCCGACCGCGATTTCGC
>JADMJQ010000094.1:8802-11362 GCA_018780415.1 Roseateles sp.
ACATCTCGCGCCTCAGCGAAGAGCTGATTTTGTGGATGAGCCAGAGCTTTGGCTTCATTGACCTGGCCGACCGGTTTTGCACCGGCTCAAGCATCATGCCGCAGAAGAAAAACCCCGATGTGCCCGAGCTGGCACGCGGCAAAACCGGCCGCGTGGTCGGCCATCTGATGGGCTTGATCACCTTGATGAAGGGCCAACCGCTGGCCTATAACAAGGACAACCAGGAAGACAAGGAGCCGCTGTTCGACACCGTCGACACGCTCAAGGACACGCTGCGCATCTTTGCCGAAATGATGGGCGGGCTGACCGTCAAACCCGAGGCGATGGAGCGCGCTGCGCTAAAGGGTTATGCCACCGCCACCGACCTGGCTGACTACCTGGTCAAGAAAGGCCTGGCCTTCCGCGACGCGCATGAGATCGTTGCCCATGCGGTCAAGACGGCGATTGGCACTGGGCTGGACCTGTCGGCCCTGCCCTTGAGCGAGTTGCGCAAGTTCGACGCCCGCATTGGCGAGGACGTGTACGAGGTCTTGTCACTGCGCGGCTCGCTGAACGCCCGCAATATCCTCGGCGGCACCGCACCGGCGCAGGTGCGGGCGCAGGTGGCGCGGCATCGCGCGCGCTTGGCCTAAACGCTCGGGCTTGTCAAAGCCCTGCCGAGCGGCGCCGCCTAAGCGCGCCCGGCAGGATGGCACCGGCCATCGCCAGCAGCACCAGGCCGTATGACGCGGGTTCGGGCACCGTGGCGCAATTGCCGCTGCCGACGGCGATGCAAACATCGCCGAACCGAACGTCCAGCGTCGCAAAGTCACGGCCGACCAAATTGCGCTCGAAATCGAGGTCCGGCCCCAAGGCCAGCACACTTGCGCCGTCGGTCAAGCCGCTCAGGCGCAGAGTGCCGAGCCGGAAACCATCGTGGGGCTGGACGGCGGCCAAATCGTCATCGTCCAAGACCGAAAAATACTGCAGGCCGATATTGCCCGGCAGATTGGTGTCATTCAAACAATCGGCACCCGGGCCCAAGGCGGAGCAGGCTGGGGCAAAGTCAGCCCCCAGCGATGAAAGAACAGAAGAATTCCAGCGGAAATTGATGTCGAAACCGGAGAGGATTTCGGTGTCCAGGCCGCTGATCGAGACATCCACGGTGACGGTTTCGCCAATATTGATGTGCTGGGCCGACGGCGTGAAGCTGAACAAGATCGCGGCTTGCGCGGTGGACGCGGCAATCAATGTGGCGGCTGCGGCTTTGGCTGCGGCTTTGGCAATAGCGAGGCTGGCTCTCAGTTTTTTCATGGCTTGGCTTTCGGTTGTGTCTGTGGCTTCACTCAAAGAAAGATTTACATCGCACAACTGGCGCGCGTGCAACGCAGCGTGCAGGCGCGCACATCATTGATGGTGATCTTGCCGTCGTTGGTGGCATCTCTGGGGTCGTTGGCCACCGGCGCCTGGCCGATCGCAGCGCGGACCAGCCCAAGGTCGCCCAGGTCGATATCGCCGTCGCGGTCAACATCACAGGCCAACACCGAGGTCCAAGTTTTACTCGCGCTGTCACTCAAGGTACCGGTTGACGCCACGATATTGTCCTGGCCGCCATTGGCGCCCACATAACAGAACTGCGCGACGCCATTGGCAGCGGCGTTCACAAAACCCGTCCGGGGATTGGCGCCGGTGACGCTGAAGTCCACCCGCACGCTGGGCACCGGTGCGCCGTTCTGGTCCAGCAAACTGGCATTGACACATTGTTGGGTATTGACCGGATGGCTCGCCGTCTTGGGCGCCAAGGTCAGGGAGCTCACCACGGCGACTTGCGCGAGCGACATGCCGCCCGGGTAGCCATAGGAATCAAAACTCGCATAGCCGTACATGAAGGCGCCAAAGGGCGAAGGCCCGGCCAGGCTGTGCGAGCCGACAGTCACCGGCAGTTGGGCGCCGGAGAAAGTCGTTCCCGGGACCGGGGTGTAGCTGGCTACCGGGACGGCGACGCCGTCGAGCGTGACACTGCCGACCGCCGCATTGGGCACCACGATATTGATGAAGTTGACCGGAAAGCCGGAGGCCGGCGTTGTGACCGTGTAGGCGGCAAGGAATTGTTCAAACGGTGGGATCAGCATTTCAAACGGATCGGAGGTCACGCCGTCGAAACTGCTGCCGTTTGAGTACTGCGCCACCAACACGGGTTGATTGGCGGTGATCCGAGCCGGGCCGGTGATGATTTGCTCGTGCAACTGGCCGCGGTTGAGCGTCGCCACATTGCTGCCGTTCACATTGACCACGGTGCCGTTTTCAGAAGCCAATACCCGGAAGGTGTCGCCTAGCGTGCGGGTGGCGAGGGGCATGGTGACGAAGGCCTTGCCCCAGGTCGTGGTCGGAGGCAACTGCTCAACGATATGGTCGCAGGCTACCGCGCCGGTTGGAATATTGGCGCATTGGTGGCCGCCGAACACCGCGACCGGGGCGGTCGAGCTGATCAGCGTGCCGCTCAAATCAGCGGGCGCGCCCTCGGTGGTGCGCAACTGATAGGTTTGACCCTGACCGAGAACAATGTTGTAGGGCACGCCGG
>JADMJQ010000094.1:11372-19913 GCA_018780415.1 Roseateles sp.
AGCCAGTCCAGCGCCGGCTGGGCGGCCGCCGGCCAAGGCGCTGGGCGTGATGGTGACGACCGTGCCCGCTTGCGTCCCGACCAGCCCCAACTGGCTGGCATTGACGACATTGGTGTTGCGGTAGCCAAGATTGATGTAGTTGGTGCCCAGAATGTCGGTCGGCAAGGCCAGATAGGCATCGGTGGTGGCCTGCAAGCGATTCAGGCCGTAAACCGTCACCTCGGCATTGGCGATCACGTGAATGCCCTGGTTGGTGACCGTATCCAGCGCCGTCACCTGCGCGCTGACGGGCACATCGACCGTCGTCACCACACCCGGCGTCACAGAAAACGGGCTAGAAAAACCCAAGCCCGGCACGCTGACCACGCCATTGGTGGCGGTCTCGCCGGTGATGAAAAGGCTCAACGTGGGTACCCCCAGGTTGGCATTGAACATGACCCAGAAGTCGGTGCCCTTGCTATCGGGCGCGGCGAACGCAGGCGCGCTGGCCAACACGGCCAGTAGCGCCAGCCCAGCGCTCAAGCGGCGTGCCAAACCCCAGACCGGCACCAGCACCGGACTCAACAAGGCGAACCAAGTGCCAAGCATGGCCTTCTTCATCAACTTCATCGGTTTTTTCATGGTCTTCTCGGTCGCAGAAACGGCAGCAAAACGAACCCATGGCCGGGCCTGTCTTGTTGCCTGATTGAATAGATCAAAGTTCAAACTGCTACCGAACCACCAATACCTAACGTTGGTCTGCAGCAGCATGTGACGGCCGACGCAGTGTAGTGAGCGGAATTTTTCTGCAGGTCCCAAGCCTTAGGGGGTGAGCGCTGAAATGTGAATTTGCACATTTCACGGCCAGCGCCAGCCCCGCTTCCCGCCATCGCTTCAGCTCAAGCCGGCAACCTGAAGCGCGCCACACCGGTGACCAAGGCGCTGGCCTGATCTTGCAGCTCGGCCGAGGCGGCCACGCTTTGTTCGACCAGGCCGACGTTTTGCTGCGTCAATGCGCCAAGTTGCTGCACCGACTCGCCCACCTCGGCGACGCCTAGACGCTGGGCTTTGGCGCTGCGGGCGATCTGCTCCAGCAAGCGCTGCATGCCATGGGCGCTTTGCTCGATACGGGTCATGGTGGCGCCGGCCACCTGCACCTCGGCGCTGCCGGCGTCCACGCAGTCAAGATTGGCGCGGATCAGGGCGCGGATATCTTGCGAGGCCGAGGCCGAACGCTGCGCCAGCGCCCTGACCTCGGCCGCCACCACCGCAAAACCGCGCCCCTGCTCGCCGGCCCGCGCCGCCTCCACCGCCGCATTCAATGCCAGGATATTGGTACGAAACGCCAGCGTGTCGATCAGCGCGATCACATCCTCCATGCGACCCGAGGTCTGCTCGATGCCGCTCATGCTGCCCATGATGCCGGTCGGGCCGCTGACCTGCAGACAGGCACTTTGCGCCACCGCCGCGTTGTCCCGCGCCATGCCCTCGGCCTGCGCCGCATGCTCGGCGGTCTGTTGCACGGTGGCCGAAATCAGCACCATCGCCGACGCCGATTGCTGCAGCCGCTCTGCGCTTTGTTCGGCCCGGTCCGACAGGTCGCGCGCACCCTGCGCCATGCGCTCGCTGGCCTGCAAAATCGTCTGCGAGCCGTCGCGCACGCTGGACACAATCACGCACAGCGACTGCTGCATATCGCGCAAGGTGCGCATCAGTCGCGCCGCCTCATCCTGGCCCCAGGGGTCGGGCCGGGTGGTCAGGTCGCCCGCCATCATGGCCAGCAAATGGCGCCGCACCTCCTTGAGCCCGCCATTCATGACCAGGAAGAAGGAATGAAACAGATAGCCGGCCAGCAACAAAAAGCCCGCCGTCAGCCAGGCCAGCGTGCGGCGGATGTCCAGCAACTGGGTCTCGCGTTCGGCCAGCAACTCGTCCAGTGCGGCCAAGCCGCCGCCGGACAGGGCCAGAAATTGGCGCAGCGACGTTTGGCCCAAAGCATAGGCCTCGGCCGGCTCAAGGGCCGCCGCGATCAGCTGGGCCGGGTCACTGACCTGGCTGCGGTAGGCGTCGACCTGGTCCAGCGGCGCCAGCACCAGGCGTTGCGCCAAGTCGGGCCGCGCATGCACGGCGCGCGCCAGATGACCCCGCAGCGTCTGCATGCCGCTCAGTACGCCCGCATCCCAAACGGCATAGCGGCGGTACTCCTGCAGGCTGAGGCCGCCCTGCGCCACGCCATAGGTCGACCAGCCCCAGAGTTGGCCCAGGTCCTCGGCCAGCTTGGGCAAGGTCAGCACCATCGCATTGATCAAGTAGAAGCTTTCGAGCTCCGGGTCCAGCACCAGCTTGGCGTTGTCGCCAACCGCCTGCAGCAAATGCACCACCGCCTCCGAGACCGGGCCAAAGACGGTGCGCCCCTTGTCGTCCACCCCGCGCGGCGCGGCCAGGCTGGCGACCCAGGCCTGCTGCACTTGTTGCAACTGCGGCTGCAGGCCCAAAATGGCCAGATCCTGCTGATCCTTGCCCAGCAAGCGCTGCAAGGCCAGATCGACCTGGCCCCGTGCAGACTGCAAGTCAGCGGCCGCCGCCTCATGGCCGCCGAGCATGGAGCGCGTCGCATTGCGGGCCTCCAGCAGCCCAGCCAGCACCGGCTGCAGCTCGGTCATCACCCGCACGCCGGCACGCTCCTTGCGGACAAAGTCCAGCTGCGCCTGCTGGGTCTGCAAAAAACTCAGGCTCAGCAGCAAAATCGGCACACCGAAGGCCATGCTGATGCAAACCGCCTTGCTCCTGAAGCTCAGATGGCGGAACAGCCGCACGCCGATCGCCCAGACGCCGTGGTGCCTGAAGAAGCTCGCTCCCCCTGCTTGGCGCGCGCTGCGCTCTATGCCGCCTCCATCAAGCGCCGCCGCCCCGACCCTGCCCGTCATTTTCTTCCTCATTTATTTTCTCTCCCGTTCAACTAGCTTGTTAGCGCCAGGGCACCTCGGTCGGCCCGCACAGCCATGCACCATTGGCGCAGGCATATTGGCAGCGCTTGAATGGGTGAATGGAGAGAGTTGAGCGGTAGGCCACGGCCATCTTCACAATGCGGGCGCTTTGATGATCCGTTCGGACTATGCCTCTTGTGATTTCAGGACTCTGTTCGCGACAGGTGGGCGTCAATCGGTTCAGGCATTGCCGCGGCGGCCGGTCTGCAGCGCCTGGCCAACAGTTTGACCCAACGCAAACTGTGCTCAGACAGCGCGCTGTTTGGGCCTGTTTGGGGGCTGGGACTGAGCGAATTCATGGCGGCCTGCGCTAATCTGCCGACCCATGAACGCAATTGCAAACACCCTGAGCTGGACCGACGAGCTGAGCCTCAATCAGCCGCAGATCGACCAAACGCATCAAGAATTTGTGGCCCTGCTGAATGAACTCGGCGACGGCTTGCAGGCGGCGGCATGCAGCCCCTTGGCGGTTTTGCCGATTTATCAACGTCTGCTGACCCATACCGACGCGCATTTCGCGATGGAAGAAGGTTTCATGGCCGCGACCGGCTTCGCCGCGGACAACTGCCACAGCAAGCAGCATGCGATGGTGTTGGACGTGATGCGCGAGGTGCTGGTGCACACGGTGACCACGCAAGACCTGGCCCCCATGCGCAATCTGCTGAGCGAGCTGGTGAACTGGTTCCCCTCGCATGCCGAGATGATGGACGCGTCCCTGGTCTTTCATATGAACCAGGTCGGCTTCGACCCGGCCACCGGCAGTGTCAGCGAGGCCGCGCTGGCTGGCGCCGCGCCTATCAGCTCCTGCGGCAGCGCCGGCTGTGGCTGATCTAGCTTCGCCGTCTCAAGCCAACAAAGCCACCGACTTCACCTGTATCCAAGCCGGCTGACCGGGCCGCAAACTCAGCGTTTCGAAAGCCCGCCCGGTGATGCGGGCCAGCAGATGCGCCCCTGGGCCATCAACCGCGCCGACCTTAACCCGAACCAAGACCTGCGACGGATGCGCATCGGCCACCGACGCCTCGATCACGCAGGGCAGCTGGTTCTGAATGCTGCTGCCCTCTTGCGCTTGGGTGGCAATGCTGACATCGCGCGCCAGCACCCGCAGCCTAACGCGGTGGCCCAGCGGCAAGCCGCTGTCCCGCAGCCACAGGCTGCCGCCGTCAAAAGCGACGCGGCAGAGATGCCAGCGGCCATCCCGCTCGGCCACCCGGCCGGTCAGCAAGGCGCCGACGTCCTCGCCGATCAGCACCGGGCTGTTGTCGATGCTTGAGAGCGCCTGCGCCGCCGGGCCGGCCGTCGTCGCCCGCCCTTGGTCCAGTACCACCACATGGTCGGCCAGCCGCGCCAACTCGTCGGCGGAATGGGTGACATACAGCATCGGCACGCTGAGTTCATCACGCAATCGCTCCAGCCAGGGCAGGATCTCCTGTTTGCGGGCGTGGTCGAGGGCGGCCAACGGCTCGTCCAGCAGCAGCAGACGCGGCTGGGTCGCCAGCGCCCGCGCGATCGCCACCCGCTGGCGCTCGCCGCCGGACAGTTGCGTCGGCATGCGGTCCAGCAGCCGGTCGATGCCGAGCAGCTGGATAGACGCATCCAGCACCTGACTCGACGCGGGTGACCGCGTGCGCTTCAGTCCATATTGCAGATTGCCCAGCACCGTCAGATGCTCGAACAGCGAGGCCTCCTGGAACACATAGCCAAGCGAGCGTCGCCAGGTCGGCAAAAAAACCTTGGCTGCCTCGTCTTGCCAAACCTCACCGCCTATGCGCACCAGGCCTTTTTCCTTCGCCCGTTCCAGGCCGGCCACGCAGCGCAAAAGCGTGGTCTTGCCCGAGCCCGAGGCGCCGAACAGCACGGTGATGCCGCTGGCCGGCAAGCTCAGATCCAAGGCCAGCTCGAAGCTGGCGCGCTGCAGCTGCAGGCGGATATGGATGTTGTTGTCGGCCTTCATGGCATCACGCGCCCCAATCGCCGCTTCATCAGTGCCAGCACCAGCAGCACCGAAAACGACAGCAGCACCATAAAGCCGGCCAGCCAATGCGCCTGCGCATATTCCATCGCCTCGACATGGCCGTAGATTTGGGTGGAGATGACACGGGTCTGGCCCGGAATATTGCCGCCAATCATCAGTACCACGCCGAACTCGCCGACCGTATGAGCGAAGCACAGAATCGCCGCCGTCAGCAGGCCGGGCCTGGCCAGCGGCAGGGCCACGCTGAAGAAGGCATCGAGCGGGCTGGCGCGCAGCGTCGCCGCCACTTCCATCGCACGCGGCCCTTGAGCTTCGAACGCATGCTGGATGGGCTGAACGGCAAAGGGCAGCGAAAAAATGATGGACCCGATCAGCAGGCCGCTGAAGCTGAAGGACAGCGACCCCACGCCCAGCGCCTGGGTCAGCCGGCCCAGCGGCCCGGCCGGGCCCATCGCCAGCAGCAAGTAAAAACCCAGCACCGTGGGCGGCAGCACCAAGGGCAAGGTGACCAGGGCATTGACCGGGGCACGCCAGCGGGAGGCCGTGCCTGCTAACCACCAGGCCAGCGGCGTCGCGATAACGAGCAAGATCAGCGTCGTCAGCGTCGCCAATTTGGCGGTCAACCAGATCGCCTGAACGGCATCGGGGCTAGGAAAAATCATAGATTCTGCTCAAAGCTCGTAGCCGAAGCTGCGGATCAGCGCACGAGCCTTATCGCCGCGCAGATAGTCCAGCAGGGCCAGCGCCGCCGGATTGCGCTTGCCGTCAACCAGCAGCAAGGCGTCCTGACGGATCGGCGTGTGCAGGCGGGCCGGCACGGCCCAAGCCGAGCCCTGTGTGAGCTTGCCGTCGCTGGAAAAGACTTGGGACATCGCCACAAAGCCCAGCTCGGCATTGCCGGTGGCGACGAATTGATGAGTTTGCGCGATGCTGGTGCCCTGTACGAGGCGCGGCGTCAGCGCGGCCATCAGCCCCAAGCCCTTCAGCACCTCGACGGCGGCAGCGCCGTAAGGAGCGAGCTTGGGGTCGGCGATGGCCAGGTGTTCAAACTTGGCCGTTCTCAGCACCTCGCCTTGGTCATCGACCAGGCCGGGCAGCCGGCTCCACAACACCAGCCGGCCAATCGCATAGGTGAAGCGACTGCCCGCCACGCCCAAGCCCTCACGCTCCAGCAAGGCCGGCGTCTCGTCGTCGGCCGCCAGCAGGACCTGAAACGGCGCGCCGTGCTTGATCTGGGCGTAGAACTTGCCCGTCGCGCCAAAGCTGAGCGTCGCGTGATGGCCTGTATCTTGCTCGAAGGCGGCGGCGATTTTTTGCATGGGCGCGCTGAAGTTGGCCGCCACCGCCACGCTGACCTCGGCGGCCTGGGTCGTACCGCCGACCAATGCCGCTGTGATCAAAATACCTGCTATCCGCTGTTTCAAAATCCGCCTCGCCATTCTCAAATGGAATCGCGAAAGTGTAGTTGCCACCTTAGCCCCTCCACCACTCCGCGCCAGCAAGCCGCAACACCTGGCCCCCTGCTGCCAGCCCCTGTCAGCAGCCCGACCGACAATGCGTGATGGACGCCGCCCTGCCCTCAACGCCGACCAACACCGCCCTGCCCGAGCGCCTGATCGCGCATCTGGACATGGACGCCTTCTATGCGTCCGTCGAGTTGCTGCGCTACCCCGACCTGCTGGGCCAGGCGGTGGTGATTGGCGGGCGCCGCAGCCACGCGCCGCAGACGCTGGCGGACGGCAGCCGCAGCTACTCAAGGCTGCGCGACTACACCGGCCGCGGCGTCGTCACCACCTCGACCTATGCGGCCCGCGATCTGGGCGTGTTCTCCGGCATGGGCTTGATGAAGGCGGCGCTGCGGGCGCCCGACGCGATCCTTTTGCCGACCGACTTTGATGCCTATCGCCTCTACTCGCGGCTGTTCAAGGCGGCGGTGGCCGAGCTGGCGTCGGTGATCGAGGACCGCGGCATCGACGAGATCTATATGGATCTGAGCGACATCCCCGGCATCCGCGACGCGGTCGCCCATGACCCGCTGGGCGGCCTGCGCGCGATCGCCCGCGAGATCAAGAACTCGGTGTTTCAAGCCACCGGCCTGACCTGCTCGATCGGCATCACGCCCAACAAGTTATTGTCCAAGATCGCCTCCGAGCTGGACAAACCCGACGGCATCACCCTGCTGATGGCCGCCGATATCCAGACCCGCATCTGGCCGCTGGGCGTGCGCAAGATCAATGGCATCGGCCCCAAAGCGGCGGCCAAGCTGCTGGCGTTGGGGATTGAGACGGTGGAGCAACTGGCCGCCGCCGAACCACTGATGCTGATTGCACAGTTCGGCCAGTCATTCGGCGCCTGGCTGCATGAGGCGGCGCATGGCCGCGACAGCCGCGCGGTGGTCACGCACAGCGAGCCGGTCTCGATCAGCCGCGAAACGACCTTCGAGCATGACCTGCATGCGGTGCATGACCGGGCCGAACTCAGCGCCATCTTCACCCGCCTGTGTGAGCAGTTAGCGAGCGATCTGCTGCGCAAGGGCTACCAGGGCCGCACCATCGGGCTGAAGCTGCGCTTCGAGGGTTTTCACACCGTCACCCGCGACCTCACCCTGGCGCAACCGACGCAGGACGCGCAGGCGATACGCCGCGCCGCCGGCGCCTGCCTGAAGCGGGTGCCGCTGGACAAGCGCATCCGCCTGCTGGGCGTGCGCGTCGGAGGTTTAAGCCGACCGGGTACGCCGGAACCTGCCGCCACCACCAAGCGACCCCGCCCGAATGGGGGCGCTGCCGTCCCAAGACCGGAAAACCTGGTTTTGTTCTGATAAGCCGCCACTGACAAGCGGCGGCCAAGCCGCTATCCTTGCGGCGGGCGTCAGACTGTGCAATCTGCATCCAGCCTGTCGCCCGCAACCCGGAGAGCCCAGCCCGTGCCTGCCAGCCACCATGACGTACTCAACCGCCTGGCCCTGCTGGCCAAACGCCACCCGGCCTGCGCCTTGCGCCGATATGAGTCGCTGGAGCAAGTGCTGCAGGCACAGGGCGATCTGGCCGCCGCGCTCGATACCCTTTATGTCCGTTTCAATCTACTCGAACATATGGGCCGCGGCCAGCAGCTGCGCGGCAGCCTCAACCAGGCCAAGCAAGAGGCCGCAGCTGCGGGCTTGCAAGCACAGACGGCGCGCATCTTCGAGGCGCTTGGACGCATCGCGTACCAGGTTGGTGACTATCTGGAAGCGGCCGAGAAATGGTCGCGCGCGGTCGACTTGGCCCAGCTGGTGAATGAAATGCGCGTCGGCGTGGCGGCCCGCATCGGCCTGGGCCAGATCCACTACGCACTCGGCGCCTGGGACAAGGGCCGGCGCTTTCACCGCGACGCCGCCAATCTGCTGGACAGCCTCGATGACAGCTATCTGGAGGCCAAGCTGGCGCTCAATCTGGGCGTTGGCAATTTCGAGAATGCACAGCTGGAGGAGGCCGAGCTGCAGTTCGACAAAGGGCTGGCCGCCGCGCGGCGGGGTCAGCATCTGGAGTTTGAGGCCGAGGCCTTGTGGCAGCTGTCGCGCTGCGCGTTGGCCAGCGGCAACGCCGATCAGGCCGCCCGCCA
>JADMJQ010000094.1:19923-39720 GCA_018780415.1 Roseateles sp.
AACAGTGATTCGGGCGGCAGCGCCGGGCGCTCGGGCTCGCCCTGGATCAGGCGGCGCGCCTGGGTCATGCCTGGCTGGAGAGCGTGGCCAGCCAGACCTGGACCGAAATTGCCGTGGCACGGGGCGACCTGACCGAGGCGCTGCGCAGCGCCCAGTTCGGGCTTGAACAGGCGCTGCGCATCCAATCGCGCGCGCAAGAAAGCCGCGCGCATCAGCAGTTAGCCCAGCTGTATCAATCGCAGGGCGATCTGGTCCATGCGCTCCAACATCTGTGGCGGCATGTGGAGGTGCAGGCCGAGATCGAACGCCTGAGCCTGCCCGAACGGCTGACCAAGCTGGCGCATTACGATCTGTCAAGCAAGCCGCCGGAGGAACTGCTGCTGGAGCTGTCGAACCAGCAGTGGCCACTGGACAGCGCGGCCGAACTGGCCCAGGCCAGCTCGGAGCTGTGTGCAAAAGCCAGGCAAATCCTCTCGCTGGACCGCGTCAGCTTCTGGTGGGCGGATCAGACGCCGGGCATATTCAGGCTGCAGCCCGAACCGTCCGACTTGAGCCAGCCCAGGGGCAGCATCAGCGCCCCCGCCCAGGCCGGCTATCTGCAGTTGCTGACCCAGCGGCGCGAACCGCTGGTGCTGACCGATCTGCGCCTGCACCCCTGTTTGAACGAGTTGAAGGATCTGGCCGACGTCACCGGCACTTGCTCACAGATCGAGATCCCACTATTCGTGCAGCAGCAATTGCGCGGCCTGCTGTGGCTGAGCCAGCGCGAGCAGCAGCGCAATTGGTCGCGCCAGGACCGCCTGCAGGCCAGCCACCTGGGCAAGGTGTTCGAGCGCGTGCTCTTGAGCGCCGATCTGGCGCTGGCCCAGCAAACCCAGGCCTCGATGGAGCAGGAAAAGGCCGACGCCTTGGGCCGCCTGGTGGCCGGCGTCGCGCATGAGGTCAACACGCCGATCGGCGTGGCGGTGACGGCCGCGTCCAGCGTCGCCGACAACGCCCAACGTCTGGTCGAGATGCTGGCCAGCGAGCGCATCAGCCGCAGCGAACTGCAGCAGCTGTCCCAGCGTTTGAAGACCGGCTCCGACCTGGTGGAGCGCAATCTGGAGCGTGCCGCCGGCCTGATCGGCAATTTCAAAAAGGTCACCGTCGACCAAGCGTCGGAGGCGGTGACCGAGTTCCGCTTGGCCGACTATCTGGGCAGCGTGATGTCGGTGCTCAGCCCGGCCTTGCGCAAGGCCTCGGTGGAAGTGGTGCTCGATGTGCCGCGCGAGATCGAGCTCTGCATGGCCAGCGGCCTGCTGACGCAGCTGATCACTAACCTGGTCATGAACAGCATCAGCCACGCTTTCCCCGAGCGGCGCGGCGGCAAGATCATGATCAGCGCGCGGCTGGACGGCCCCGAGGTCTTGCTCGACGTGGCCGACGACGGCGTCGGCGCGCCTGCTGCGGTGCGGGCGCGCATGTTCGAGCCCTTCTTCACCACCAAGCGTGGCCAGGGCGGCTCGGGCCTGGGGCTGTACATCGTGCAGACCATCGTGCAACGGCTGGGCGGCAGCATTGAGTTACCCGAGGTGGAGCGCGGCTTGTGCGTGCGTCTGCGCCTGCCGATTGACGACGGCAAGCAGGACGGCGGCAGCAAGGCCGGCGCCTGATCAGGGCTTGCGCGTGGGCAGGCTCCACAACCACCAGGCCACGGCGGCACAGCAGGCCGCCGGCAGCCAGGCCAAGTGAAGCGGCAGCTTGAAGGCCCCCGTCAGCGAACCCAGCGCCATCATCACGCTGGCCAATTGCTTGGCCCGCAGCGGCACGGCACGGTTCGCGCGCCAGTCACGCACCATCGGGCCGAACAGCCGGTGCGTGAGCAGCCAATGCTCGCAGCGGCTGCTGCCGCGCGAGAAACAAAATGCCGCCAGCAACACAAATGGCGTGGTCGGCAACAAGGGCACAAAGATACCGACGAAACCCAACACCAGACTGGCGAGCCCGGCCAGCAGCCAGAGCAGGCGCTGCCAGGTCGGCGCAGCTGCCGCCATCAACGCTCCAGACGCCTGACCTTGGCGGTTTCATTGCTGGCCTCGAACTCCAGCACATAGGAGCCCAGCATGCCACGGCGCACCTTGACCTTGGGGTTCTTCAGGTAGAGCACGGCCGAACTGCCGTCGACGATCTGCCAGATCTGCCCATTGGCCAGCCTGATCACATGTTTGGGGCCCCAGCCTTCGAACAAGCCGGTGATCTCGCTGGCTATCTCTTGCGCCTCGGCCTTGCGGGCCTGCTGCTCCAGGCCGAAGTTGGCGGTGGCGGCGGTCGCCGCTGTGGGCACAGTTGTTGGCGCGGCTGTAGCCACAGCGACCGGTGCGGCTGCGGCGACCGCTGTACCCGCCACGACTAGCTTGGCCGCCGAGGCCGCCTGCCCGTCGACCCAAGCGTCATAGCAGGACAGCCGCGCCTGCGGGTCGGGCAAAGCCCGGCACTGCTGGGCGCTCAGCGCTTGAGCCTGCACGCGCGTATAAGCGAACAGCGCCGACATCAGGATCACGATCACGGCGGTGGCGAAAGCCAGGCGGTTGGCAAAAAGTCGGCGCATGGTGGTGAGGCTCTATTCAAGCAAAGCTGTAACGTTCGGAATGGTACTTGGACATTGGCACGCCGAGCCGGTCCAGCGCCGTCTCGACCGCATCCATCATCGGATTGGGCCCGCAGATGAAGTACTCATGCTGCTCGTAAGCGGGCGGCAGATGGCGGCTCAGCAGCTCGGCCGTGATGTGGCCGGTCTCGCCGGCCCAGCCCTGCGGCGGCTTGGACAGCACCGGCACGATTGTCAGATCCAGCCGGGGCAGCAGCGCGGCCAGCTCGGTTTGAAAAATCGTCGAGTCCGGGTCGGCGCTGCCGTAGAACAAGACCACCGGCCGCCGGTCACCGCGGTCGGCCAGCGTCAGCAACATGCTCATCATCGGCGTGATGCCGATGCCGCCGGCGATCAGCACATGGATATCGGCCGGCTGGCCGATGGTGAATGCGCCGTACGGGCCGTCCAGATAAACGCGCTGGCCGACCTTGACCGAGGCGATGGTGCTGGTGAAGTCACCGAGCTTGCGTATCGTCATCTCGACCCGCCCGCCCGGGGCCTCGGCGCTGGACGAGAACGAGAACGGATGGGCGGTGACGTTGAAGGCGCCACCCCAGACCGTCAGCCAGCCGAACTGGCCCGGCGTGAAGGTGAAGCCCGCATGGCCGACCGGCTCCATCACCAAGGTCGTGGCGTCGCCGCGCTGCGCCTGCACGGCCGCCACCCGGTAGGGCCGACGCAGCAGGAACAGCGGCTTGACCAGGCGCACATAGACCAGCAGGACGACCCAGAACGCGACCAGCGCGATCCAGAGCGCGCGCTTGGCCGGATCTTGCAGATAAAAACTCCAGCCCACCATATGCACGATGCCGCCGATGATGGCGATATGGGTGCGGTGCCAGAGTTCATACGAGAGTTTGAGCTTGACCCGCCACAGCGCCGCCACCACCAGCGCGCCCAGAGCGGCCAGCGACAACAAGGCGGCGACCGCGCCGATGGGAATCTCGCCCGACTCGGGCCGCGCCAGCAGCTCGGGCTGGGCCGCAAAAATGATCAGCGGGTGGGCGAACACCAGGCCGACCGCGACCAGCGAGACCTGGCGGTGGAAGTGATAGATCACGTCCTCGCCCCAGGGCGCGGTGACATAGCGAAAGCGCGCCGTCAGGCCGAACTGCAGGCCCATCATCGCCAGGCCGGAGTAGCCGAGTGCGACCGCGAACTCGGTCCAGAAACCCCGTGCCGGCGGCATCGCCCCCAGCATCAGCGCGAACAGCGGCGCCAGGATGAACAAGAGGTATAGCCCCAGCCAAAGGACTCCGCGCAGATTGAACATTAACGGCACTCCCGCAACGGTTGACAGCGCGCCAGTATCTCCCAGTAAACCCGCCCGCCAGTGCAGTGATTTCCTTAGTTAGATTCGGGGCCGAAACGCTGACAATCCGGCTTGCTTCATTTACAGTCGTTTGCCCTCTCATGCCGCCGGCGTGGCTGTTCGCCCGCCACGGCCCACACCAATAGCCGGGGACAAGCCATGCGCGAAATTGTGATTGCCTACTGCGGCCAGGCCGCCGTGCCGGCCGAGTTATGGTCACGCTGGAATACCGACCCGCTGCTGATCGCGGTCCTGCTGGGCTTGGCGTTAGCGCTTGCCAGTGGCCGCGCGCAAAACCGCCGCGCCGGCTGGGGCGCGCTGGCCCTGCTGGCCCTGGTCTTCATCTCGCCGCTGTGCGCGCTGAGCTCGGCGCTGTTCTCGGCGCGGGTGTTGCATCATGTGCTGCTGGTCGCGGCGATCGCGCCGCTGCTGGCGCTGGCCTGGCCTGCCAAACGCGTCGGCAACCCGGCGATGGCCGCCTTGATCGCCCTGCACACCGGCGCCATGTGGCTCTGGCATGCGCCCGGCCCCTACTCGTTTGCGCTGGCCAGCGTGCCGGCCTACTGGCTGATGCAGCTGAGCCTGCTGGCCAGCGCCTGGCTGCTTTGGCGCGCGGTGCTGGCGCCGGCCACGACCGGTGGCATGGCCTTCATGGGCCTGGGTGCGACGATTGCGCAGATGGGTTTGCTGGGCGCCTTGCTGGTGTTCGCCCCCCGGCCGCTGTACGGCGAGCATCTGGCCAGCACCGCCGCCTGGGGCTTGAGCCCACTGGCCGACCAGCAACTGGCCGGCCTGCTGATGTGGGTGCCGGCGATGCTGCCCTACGTGGCGGTGGCGCTGACGCTGGCCTGGCGGAACTTGCGTGGCCCGGTCCTAACGACAAGTTCACAAGCATCATGATGATCCTGCTCAAGTTCCTGCATATGGCGACGATCGCGGTCTGGTCGGCCGGCCTGCTGGTGCTGCCCTGGCTGTTCTGGCAACGCCGCTTTGTCGTCGACAAGGTCGAGCTGGAGCGCCTGCACCGCATCACGCGCTTCGTCTATGTGGTGATGACCTCGCCGGCCGCTTTTGTCGCCATTGGCAGCGGCACGGCGCTGATCTTTTTACAGACCACCTTTCATGAGTGGTTCTCGCTGAAGATGGTGCTGGTCGGCGGCATGGCGATGCTGCATGTGCTGGCCGGCCTGATGGCGGTGCAGGTGTTCTCGCGCAACGGCCGCTTTGGCACGCGCGCCTGCATCCTGCTGACCGGCCTCTATCTGCTGCTGATCGTCGGCATCTTATGGCTGGTGCTGGCCAAGCCGAGCATCGATTCCAACGCGATCCTGCCGCACCTGTTCGACCCCGGCGCGCTGAAGCCCTTGCTGCTTCAGCTCTTCGGTTCGATCAAGACGCCGACGCCATGATGGAAGACCAGGTTGCCGCCATGCCAGCCGGCAAAACCGACCATCACCGCCGCCATGCAGGACAGCGTCAGCCCATGCGGCAAGATCGACTCGGGATAGGCCAGGCGCAAGCCCCAGTTGGCGCCGGCGATGGCGACCAGGGTCATCGCCGCGACGGCATGCGACCAGCTCGCTTCAAGCAGGCGGATGCCGCGCACCGCCAGCAGCTCGATGGTGCCGACGATGCTGGCCGCCACGCCGGTCCAGAAGGCAACGCCGGCCGTCCACAGACCGACTCGCACCCAGAAGTCGTCGCCCGACCACCAGTAGATCAGGTCGATGCCCAGCAAGGCGAACACGAAAGCGACCGGAAAATGCACCATCATCACGTGGATAGGATGACCGACCAGGGCGACGGCCGAGCCGGTGTCGAGTTGGGTCACCTCAAGCAGCACCGGACTCGGCGCGGTCTTGATGAAGTCTTTGTCGTAGTTGGCCATCGCGCAAATCCCCCGAGCCGAAAGCGGCCGGGCCATCATAGCGTCGCCAGAATCGCTTTTGGGGTGCTTGCAGGCTCGCTGTTAGCGAACTTGACGGGCTGCGGCGGGCCGCTCTCGACGCTGGCGCCGGCGGGTCCTGCGGCCGCCTCGATTGCGACCATGTGGTGGATCATGCTGGCCGGCTCGGCCCTGTTGTTCCTGCTGATGATGGGCTTGTTCGCGCTGTCCTGGTGGCGCCCGGGCTGGAGCCGCCGGATCGGCGCGCAGCGGCTGGTGGTGCTGGGCGGCCTGGGTCTGCCGGCCCTGGTGCTGATACCGCTGGTCGCCTATGCGCTGGTCACCGGCGAGCGTTTGATGCCCTTGCCTAACGCCACACCGCCGCGCATCGAGGTCCATGCCGAACAGTCGCGCTGGCGCTTCAGCTACCCGGCCCTGCCCGGACTCGTGACCGAGGACGTGCTGCATCTGCCGGCCGGCGTGCCGGTCGATTTGGCCATCAGCAGCGCCGATGTGATCCATTCGCTCTGGATCCCGCGGCTGGGTGGCAAGCTCGATGCGATCCCAGGCCGCGTCAATGTGCTGCGCCTGCAGGCCGACGCCGCCGGCGACTATGAGGGCCAATGCGCGGAGTTCTGCGGCATCGGCCACACCACCATGAAATTCAAAGTGATCGTCCACCCGGCGGCCGACTATGCCGGCGCGCTGGCGGCGCTCGCCAACCACGCAGGAATCAAGCCATGAGCGCGACGCCCGAAGCATCCCCCGAGCGCGCCGCCGGGCCTTTGCGCGCGCTGCGCCTGCACCGCGAGCTGAACGCCATCTGGGCCACCGGGCCTGGCCTGCAGCGCCTGGCCTCGGTCAACCATTCGGTGATCGGCCTGCGCATGATGATCACCGCCTTTGTCTTCATGCTGATCGGCGGCCTGCTGGGCATGCTGACGCGCGTGCAGCTTGCCACCCCCTCGGGCATGTTCATGGATGTGGGGACCTATAACCAGGTCTTCACCATGCATGGCTCGATGATGTTGTTTCTGTTCGCGATCCCGATGCTGGAGGGCGTGGCGGTCTATCTGCTGCCCAAGATGCTGGGCGCGCGCGACTTCGCCTTCCCGCGCCTGACCGCCTACAGCTACTGGTGCTATTTGTTCGGCGCCTCCATCCTGACCGGCGCGCTGCTGCTCGGCGTCGCCCCGGACGGCGGCTGGTTCATGTACACGCCGCTCAGCTCCAAGCCCTTCACGCCCGGCGTCAACGCCGATATCTGGCTGCTGGGCGTGACCTTTGTCGAGATCTCGGCGCTGAGCTTCGCGGTCGAGATCGTCGTCTCCATCCTGAAGATGCGCGCGCCGGGGATGTCGCTGGACAAGCTGCCGGTGTTCGGCTGGTACATGCTGATCACCGCGCTGATGATGCTGGTGGCGTTCCCGCCGCTGATCCTGGCGTCCATCCTGCTGGAGGTCGAGCGCGCCTTCAACATCCCCTTCTTCGACCCCACGCGCGGCGGCGACGCCCTGCTCTGGCAGCATTTGTTCTGGCTGTTCGGCCACCCCGATGTCTACATCATCTTCCTGCCGATGGCGGGCGTGCTGTCGGTCGTGATCCCGGTGTTTGCCGGCCGGCCGCTGGTCGGCTACCGCATCATCGTGGTTGCCATCATCGCGATGGCGTTTCACAGCTTCGGCATCTGGGTCCACCATATGTTCACGGTCGGCATCCCGCATCTGGCGCTGGCCTTCTTCTCGGCCGGCTCGGCCATCGTCGCGGTGCCCACCGCCGTGCAGATGTTCGCCTGGCTGGCCACGCTGGGCGACGGCCGGCCGCGCTGGGACCTGCCGATGCTCTATGTATTCGGCTTCTTCTTCGTCTTCGTGCTGGGCGGCCTGACCGGCGTGATGCTGGCGATGGTGCCGTTCGACTGGCAGGCGCATGACACCTATTTCGTCGTCGCCCATCTGCATTACGTGGTCGCCGGCGCCTTCCTGTTCCCGCTGCTGGCCGGCCTGTATTACTGGCTGCCGCTGCTGACCGGCCGCGCCAGCGTCAAGCTGCTGTCGGTGCCGGCCTTCTGGCTGATCTTCATCGGCTTCAATCTGAGCTTTTTCATGATGCATCTGGTTGGCCTGTTAGGCATGCCCAGGCGCACCTACACCTACCAGGGCAATGAGGGCTGGAACGGCCTCAACCTGCTGTCCTCGGTCGGCTCCTTCATCATGGTGATCGGCTTCGGCCTGCTCGTCATCGACCTGCTGATCCAGCTGCGCTATGGCCGGCGCAGCAAGCGCGACCCCTGGAAGGCGAGCACGCTGGAATGGGCGATGCTGATGCCGCCGCCGTCCTATAACTTTGCCTCCATCCACCATCTGGACAGCCACGGCGACGCCGTCGCCCCGGCCACGCTGGGCCCGACGCTGGCGCGCGGCGACGGCTATCTGGCCTTCACCCGCCATGGCTGGCAGGAGACCTTGGGCGTACACATGAGCAGCGGCCAGCCCGATCAGCTGATCGTGCTGCCCAAGTCCACCTATCTGCCGCTTTTCACCGGCCTGGCCACCGCCACCGCCGTGCTGGCGATGCTGGCCAGCGCGTATTGGCTGGTGATTGCGGCGGTGGCGGTGGTGGCCGCCCTATTCATACTCGGCGCGCAGAGCGCCGGCCACCAGCGCGATATCGGCGAGCTACCGATTGGCCGCGGCCTGAGCGTGCCCGTGCATACCGAGGTGCAGGGCTCAACGCCGTGGTGGGCGCTGATCTTCACCCTGGTGGCCGACGCCACGCTGTTCACCTCGCTGCTGTTCGGCACCCTGTACCTGTGGATAGCCGCGCCAAACTGGCCGCCGCAGGGCCTGCCGCAGACCAATCTGATGCTGGCGCTGGCGGTGATCGCGGCCCTGGTGCTGGCGACGCTGACGGCGCGCGGGGCGCTGCGCGCCTTGCATAACGGCAAGTCCACCCAGGGCTGGATCTTGACCAGCGCCCTGCTGCTGGCGGCGACGATCGCGCTGGTGGTCACGCTGATAGCTGAGGTCATACCGAACCCGAGCGAACATGCGCTGGGTGCGACCGCCGCCGCGCTCTTGAGCTTCATCGTCGTCCATGCCGGCATCGGCCTGCTGTTTTTGACCAGCAATCTGCTGCGTATCGGAGCCGGCTTTGTTTCGGCCAAGCGCAATCTCGATCTGCGTCTGACTCGGCTGTGGCTGGACTACACCGCCGTCACCGCCGCGATTGCGATCGCCTTGGTGCTGGCCCTGCCCTCGCTGGTGGGGATGTTGGGAGGCCGGGTATGAGCAAGACGCTGACAGCAACACCACCTGCAACGCCGAAAGAACGTCTTTGGCTGCTCGGCCTCGGCTTCGGCCTCTGGTGCAGCGCGATCGTGATCGTCTACGCCCTGCATGCGCTGGGCTGCGCTTTTGGCTGGCGCGCCGACCTGCTGCGCTGGGGCCTGGGCCTGGTCTTGCTCGGCCATCTGCTGGCGATAGGCTGGCCCTGGTATCACTTCCTGAAAACGCCGGTCGATCCCGCCCTGGGCCAGACCGGCATCTTCCTGCACTGGGTGCTGATCTGGACCCTGGCCAAGGCTTTCATCGCCTTGGTCCTGACCCTGGGGCCCATCATGTGGCTGGCGACTTGCGTGTAGCCGCGGCCTCGCCCGAACTGAAGGCGCGCATGCAGGGCAAGTCCTGTTTCAACTTCAAGACCCGCGAGCCCGCGCTGCTGAAGGAATTGGCGGCGCTCATTCAGGCGTCATTCGCCAGCTACGAGGCTTAGGGCTTTGTTTAGCTGGGCTTGCGCTGTGCCGCCGGACTGGCTTGTTATGCTGCACCGATGAACAGCCCGTTAGCATCGGCCGGCCCTGCCGCCAAAACCCACCCCATCAATCTTGCGCTGCAAGGCGGCGGCTCGCACGGCGCCTTCACCTGGGGCGTGCTCGACGCCTTGCTCGAAGATGGGCGCCTGCGCCTGGACGGCATCAGCGGCACCAGCGCCGGCGCGATGAATGCGGTGGCGCTGGCCCATGGCTTTGCGCAGGCCGGCGGGCGCTCTGACCCGCAGGAACGGGCACGTGAAGCGCTGGCGTCGTTCTGGCAGGGCGTGATCCAGCTGGGCGCGCTGAGCGAGGCGCAGCGCGCCCCGTTTGCCCTGCTGTTCGGCGCTTGCGGTGGGCAGCAGCTGCCGCTGTCGTCGATGTGGATGCAGGCCATGAGCAGCTTTTGGACGGCCACCGTCTCGCCCTACCAAAGCAACCCGCTGGACCTGAACCCGCTGCGCGATTTCGTCGGCCGCCAGATCGACTTCGAGCGCCTGCGCAGCCTCAGCGCGCCCAAGGTCTTCGTCACGGCCACCCGCGTGCGCACCGGCAAGGCCGAGGTCTTCTCCGGCAAACGCCTGAGCCTGGACGCGGTGATGGCCTCGGCCTGCCTGCCCACGCTGTACAAGGCGGTGGAGATCGAAGGCGATCATTTTTGGGACGGCGGCTATTGCGGCAATCCGGCCATTCACCCGCTGATCTACGAATGCCAGGCGCGCGACATCATGCTGGTGCAGATCAACCCGATCCAGCGCGACAAGTTGCCGACCACACCCGGCGAGATCATGGACCGGCTCAACGAGGTGACCTTCAACGCCGCCTTGATTGCGGAAATGCGCGCCATCGATTTCGTCAAACGCCTGCTGGCGGAGGGCCGGCTGGACCCCACGCATTACAAAGACGTGCTGATGCACCGCATCGACGGCGGCGAAGCGCTGGAGGACTTTGCCGCGTCCAGCAAGTCATCCACCAGCGCCAGCCTGATCCACCAGCTGCGCGATCTCGGCCGCCAGCAGGCGCAAGACTGGCTGCGCAGCCACCCAGACGCGCTGGGACGGCGCAGCACGGTCAATATCAAGCAGGACTATCTGGACGATATGCGCATGCCCGTGCAGGGTCCGTAGGCGCTGTATCAGGGGCGTTGTATTCGAGGCGAGCCACCGCGCCAGACATCTTCATACCGTTCAAATGCTTGGTTAAACTGCCGTTCAGCACAGCCACAGCCGGGGGTCCGCGATGTCGAGCAATTCCGAGTCCAAGCCACAACAAGCAGCCACCCCAGGGCCGGCCGAGCCCAAGCGCGGCTTCAAGTTCCCGGGCGCCGTCACCACGCTGGCCATCGTGACCCTGTTGGTCTGGATCGCAACCATGTTCATTCCGTCCGGGCTGTACCAGCTCGACGCCGATGGCTCACCGATCCCGGGCACGTTCCAGCAGCAGGCCTCACCGCTGACGCTCAAAGAAGCCGCCGAACAGCTGGTGCTGGCGCCGGTCAACGGGGTCTACGGCCTACATAACTCGAACACACACCGGGTTGACAGTGAAACCGTCGGTCGCATGTTCGGGCAGATCGGGGTGATCGTGTTCATCATGTCCATCGGCGCCTTCATCTCGGTCAGCTTCGCCACCCGCGCGCTTGAGGTGGCGGTGGCCGCGCTCGCCGACCGGCTGCGCGAGAAGGGCTGGATGCTGATCGCCGCCGTCATGACGCTGTTCTCGCTGCTCGGCTCCACGATGGGGTTTTCGGTCGAGACGCTGGGGTTTTACGCGCTCTTCATCCCGCTGATGGGCGCGCTCGGCTATGACAGGCTGGTGACCGCCGCCATGATCATCATCGGCGCCCTGGTCGGCGTGATGAGCTCGACCGTCAATCCCTTCTCCATCGGCGTGGCCGCCGGCGAGGCGGGCATCTCGATCGGCGACGGCATCGGCTTGCGCTTTGTGCTGTGGGCGGTGCTGACCGCCATGGCCATTGGCTGGGTCTTGCGCTATGCAGCACGGGTGCGCAAGGACCCGAGCGCTTCGCTGGTGGGTTGGGATGCGCCTGAAGAGACCCAGGACGACGCTCCAACGGCCGCCGCTGCCGGCCCTGCGGACCAGGCACAGGCGCGGCTGACCGGCACGCAGAAATGGGTGCTGCTGATCACCGGCCTGGCCTTCGGGCTGATGATTTTCTCGGTCATCCCCTGGTCCAGCGTGATCGGTGGGCGGGCTGCCGCGGCCGACTATTACGGCCTGCACGAGGTGGTGGGCGCCACACCGTTCTGGTTCGAGTTGAACTGGTGGTTCCCGCAGCTGGCCATGCTCTTCATCCTGGCCTCGGTGCTGGTCGGCATCGTGGCGGGCATGGGCGAGAAGGAGACCGTGCGGCTGATCGCGGCCGGCGCCTCCGACATGATGGGCCCGGCGATGGTGGTGTTGCTGGCCGGCGGTGTGTCGGTGATCATGAACAACACCCAGACGCTGGACACCATTCTGCATTCGATGGAAAAGATGGTCAGTGGCGCCTCGGCCGGCCTGTTCGTCTTCTTGACCGTGCTGGTGAACATTCCGCTGGCGGTGCTGATCCCGTCCAGCTCAGGCCACGGCGCTTTGGCGATGCCCTTGTTGGCCCCCTTGGCCGACTTTGCCCAGGTCAGTCGCGCCAGCACCATCACCGCGTGGATCATCGGCCATGGCCTGGCGCTGTTGATGGCGCCGACCAGCGTGGTGCTGGTCGGAGGCCTGGCCATCGCCAAGGTCGGCTATGACAAATACCTGCGCTTCGTCTGGCCGCTGCTGCTGGCCTTGTTCGCCGTGGCTACCGTGATCATCGGCATCGCCGCGACGCTGGAATGAAGCGCAAGCACTCTCAAGGCGTCACCGTGGCCGTCACGCTCAGGCCCGTGTAGGCGGTATAGGCGTAGACGCCAACGTAATAGCTGCCGGCGGCCACCGATGTCATGCTGCAGGTCTCGGTACTGGTCGCGCCGTCGCTCTTACAGCCGTAAGTGGCAGTGGTGGGCCGCAAGTCCTTGCGCACAAAGAGATCGGCGTCGCCATTGCTGCCATTGACCGTGACGGTCAATTTGGACGCACTGCTGGGCAGGCTGATGGCGTAATAGCTCCACACCCCGGTGGCACCACTCTGGCTGGGCAGTGGCACGCCGCTGCTCAGCGGCGTGGCGGGGATCTCGCTGCCACCGGTCAAGCTGCCCTTCAGCGCGTAAAAGCCGACCGATGAATAGTTGGAGAAACCCCTTTGCGGCGTGCCCTCGGCGCCGCCTTGAATCTTGAGTTGATAGCTGCCGGCGCCCAATTGCAGGTTCTTGAACTCGGCCGAGCGGTTGACGGCCAAATTGCTGCGCGCCACCACCTGGCCTGCCGCATTGCTCACGACCGCGTCCACGTCCAGCATGCGCAGGTATTCGATCGGATCAATGCGCAGATTCAGCACGCCCGACGCCGCCACCGTGAAGTTGAAGACATCGCTGTCGCTATTGCGCTCGATCTGGCCCCAGTTGTCCTGCGGATTGATCTCGCCGGCGGCGCGCAGCAGCAAGGCCTTGCCGCTGCCGTTGTCGTCCGCCACAAAGGGCACCGACTCATTGACCGTCATGATGCGGAAGTCGTCTTCCTGGTTATTGGCCGTGCTGTACTCGCCTTTGCTCCAGGTAAATAACTGGTTGGCCCAGCTGCCACCCATCCAGTAATTGCCCATGATGGGGCCCCATTGATAGGCAGCGATACCTTCGTAATATTCGCCGCCATTGCCGCCGCCGTCATGCCCCATGCCCATCTGATGGCCCACCTCTTGGGCGCCGGTCATGCCGATGCCGTAGCCATAGTCAAAGCCGGCCGAAGGGTTGCGGTAGAGCGTGCCGGCCGAGGTGGTGCCAAACGAGCGCAGCGGCGCGAAGGAGCGACCGTCCTGGTTGATGAAGTTGATGATGCCGGTGCGCAAGGTGTTGGCCGCGCGGGCCGCGTCATAGACGGCGCGGTTGGTGGTGACGTTCATGTTCAGCATCGAGTACTGGTCGGCCACCGATTGCCAGGCTCGGTACATCTGCTCTTTGCTGACGCCGTTGAGCGGCGTGCTGCCGCTCATCACCGCCGTGGTGTTGAGATAGAAAACCCAGGGGCTGCCGGGCTTGCTTTCCAGCTTGGTGACATCTTGATTGGCATAGGGGCCGATATGCGGCGCCTGGCGCAGGGCCATGGCGCTGTAGACAGGCGCGGCCACGGCCAGCGCGCTGCGGTTTTGCGCCAAATCGTAGTGGCGCTGAAAGTCTTCGTCGAAGTCTGGAAAGACCAAGGTGAACGGTACCTCGCGAACCGTCACTTGGCCGGAGGCCTTGTTGCTGCCGAATTCAAAGGCCTTGCGCCTGTCTTTGAGCGCCAAGAAGCCGCGCAGATGCTTGGCGCTGCCCTTCAAAAAGAACACCGAATCGGGGTTGCCCAAGGCATAGCCCGAGATGGAAACCAGGCCATTCTTGTCAAAAAAATCCTCGATCTGCACCGCCAAAGACTCCGCCCCCAAGGTGCGGAAGAAGACTGTGCGCGAACCTTTGTGCTGGTCGCGCAAGGCCTGAATGACCTGCTCCGCGCTGCCTAGCTCGACCACCATGCCGGCCGCCGGTTCGGCCGTCGGCGTCGTGGACTGGGCCTGCGCCGAGCCGGCGAGGGTTAGCAAGGCCGCGATGGCCAGCAGCTTGTGTTTGGACATGGGAGCGTCTCCGAGCATGGTTGGGGTCGAGGAGTCTGGCGGGGGTGCCGCTTGATGTGCCGGCGCCCGCAGTGTCCTCGGCACTATGGCCGGCCCGCTATAGGCATAGTTGACAGCTTGGGTCGAGCCGCCGTCGATGACGCTCAGCCCAAGCCCCGCCGCACTCAGTCGCTGAAACTGCCGCCCTGTTCGGCCTTGCGACGCACCAGTTCGGCGGGTTTGAAACGCTCGCCGTAGGCCGCGGCCAGCTGTTCGCTGCGCTCAACAAAGCGCGCCAGACCCATCGTGTTGATGTAATGCAGGGCACCGCCCTGAAACGGCGCAAAGCCCCAGCCGAAGATGGACCCGATATTGGCGTCAGCGACCGAGCGCAACACGCCTTCTTCCAGGCAACGCGCCGCCTCATTGGCCTGCACGAACATCAAGCGGTCGATCAACTCAGGCTGGCCCGGTTGCTGCGCGGCCAGCGGGTAATGTTCGGCCAAGCCGGCCCACAGGGTCTTGCCGTCTTCTGCGTAGTCATAGAAACCTCGCCCGGCCTTCTTGCCGATGCGGCCGAGCGCGCACAGCTGCCTCAACACGCTCTCGCCGGGATGGCCGACATAGGGCTGGCCCGCCTCCGCCAGATCTTTGCGGGTCTGGTCGGCCACATGCAGAGCCAGGCTGAGGGAAATTTCATCCTGCAAGGCCAGCGGCGGCATCGGCATGCCGGCCTGCAGCCCAGCCTGCTCGATCGACCTGGGATGCACGCCTTCCTTGAGCATGGCCAGACCTTCCAGCACATAGGTGGCGAACACGCGCGAGGTGTAAAAACCCCGGCTGTCGTTGACGACGATGGGCGTCTTGCCGATTTGCAGCACAAAGTCGAAGCCGCGCGCCAGGGTTTGGTCCGAGGTCTGCGCGCCCACAATGATTTCCACCAGCGGCATCTTGTCCACCGGCGAGAAGAAATGCAGGCCGATGAAATTGGCCGGCCTGCCGCTCGCCTGCGCCAGGCCGCTGATCGGCAAGGTCGAGGTGTTGGAGGCAAAGACCGCGTCCACCCCGATGATGGCCTCGGCCTTTTGCGTCACCGCGGCCTTGACCGCCCGGTCCTCGAACACCGCCTCGATCACCAACTCACAGCCGGCCAGCCGCGCGTAGTCGGCGGTTGGCGTGATCAGCGCCAGCAGCGCCTGGCGCTTGTCCGGCGTGCTGTGGCCTTTTTTGACGGCCTTGTCGAGCAAGTTGCTTGAATAGGCCAGGCCACGCTCGGCCGCTTCTTGCGTGCTGTCCAGCAGCACCACCTCGATGCCGGCCTTGGCGGCGGCATAGGCAATCCCTGCCCCCATCATGCCGGCGCCCAGCACCCCAAGTTTGCTGACCTTGGTGGTGGCCAAGCCAGCCGGGCGCGACTGGCCCTTTTTGATGGCGGCCAATTGATACCAGAGCGTGCCGATCAGATTGCGTGATTCGGGGCTGATCGCACAGGCGGCGAAGTAGCGCGATTCGATCACGAGGGCCGCGTCGAAGCCGACCACGCCGCCCTCGAACACCGAGCTCATGATGTGGGTGACGGCCGGGTAGTTGCCGAAGCTTTTGGAGCTGGCCATCGAGGGCGCGACCGAGAACAGCTGCGCCGCGGCCGGCGTGCGCGAGTCACCGCCGGGGTAGCGGAACTTCGGCGCGTCCCAGGGCTGCTGGGGCTTGGGGTTATTCAAACACCAGGCCCTGGCTTGCAGCAAGGCATCCTCCTTGCTGGCCACCAATTGGTTCACCAAACCGCTGGCCAGCGCCTGCGCAGCGCGGACTTCAGTACCCTCGGCCATCCATTGCAGCGCCTGCTGCATGCCGACCAAACGCGGCATCCGCACGGTGCCGCCGCCGCCAGGCAAGAGGCCCAGCTTCACTTCGGGCAGGCCCAACCGCGCCTTGCCGTCATCGACGACGATGCGCCAATGGCAGCCCATCGCGATCTCCAGGCCGCCACCCAAACACATGCCGTGAATGGCGGCCACCACCGGCTTGCCGCACAGCTCGATTCGGCGGATAAAGGCCTTCAGCTGCATGGATTCATCAAAGGCCTCTTGGGCGCTGCTGATGGCCCAAAGCCGGTCCATGTCGGCCCCGGCCAGAAAGTCCTTCTTGGCCGAGCTGAGGATCAAGCCTTTGACGGCCGGGTCGCTTTCCAGGCGGCCAACGATCTCGGCCAAGGGCCCGGCCAGCCCCTCATTGAGGATGTTCATGGTCCGGCCGGCCGAATCCATCGTGGCGATGAGGATGCCGTCGTCACCAAGTACGGTGCTGATGTCTGCTGTCATGCTGCGCGCCTATCTAGATGCGTTCGATGATGGTGGCAATGCCCATGCCGCCGCCCACGCACAGCGTCGCGCAGCCGGTGGACAAATTGCGCCGTTCCAGCTCGTCGAGCAGCGTGCCGAGGATGATGCAGCCGGTGGCGCCGAGCGGGTGGCCCAACGCGATGGCGCCGCCATTGACATTGACGCGCTCAAGGCTGACGCCCAGATCACGCGCCGTCTTCAGCGGCACGGCGGCAAAGGCCTCGTTGATCTCCCACAAATCAATGTCGGCGGCCACCATGCCGGCGCGGGCCAAGGCCTTGAGGCAGGCCGGCGTGGGGCCGGTCAGCATGATGGTCGGCTCCGAGCCGACCACGGCCACCGCGCGTATCAACGCCCTGGGCTTCAAGCCCGCCTTGGCGCCGCCGGCGGCGTTGCCGATCAGCATCAGGGCCGCGCCGTCCACGATGCCGGAGGAATTGCCGGCATGGTGAACATGGTTGATGCGCTCGACGGTGGTGTACTGCCGCAACGCGGTGGCATCAAAGCCCATGCCGCCCATCATGGCGAACGAGGGTTCGAGCTTGGCCAAGGTTTGCACCGTGGTGGACGGACGAATGGTCTCGTCCTCGGCCAGCATCAGCAGGCCGGCGATGTCGTGCACCGGCTGCACAGCATTGCGGAAGTAACCGGCGGCGCGGGCCGCGGCGGCCAACTGGTGCGAGCGGGCCGCAAAAGCGTCGACCTCTGCCCGGTCGAAGCCCTCCAGCGTAGCGATCAGATCGGCGCCCACGCCTTGCGGCACAAAGCCGAGCTTTTGGTTGATGCGCGGGTCCATGAACCAGGCGCCACCGTCGCTGCCCATGGCCCAGCGGCTCATCGATTCGACCCCACCGCCGACCACCAGGTCCTCAAAACCGCTGGCCACCTTGGCCGCCGCCAGATTGACCGACTCCAGACCCGAGGCGCAAAAGCGCGACTGCGTCAGCCCGGCCACCGACTGCGCCCAGTCGGCATCCAGCACGGCCGTGCGGGCGATGTCGGCGCCCTGCTCGCCCAGCGGCGTGACGCAACCGATCACTAGGTCATCAACCAGGGCAGTGTCCAGCGCGTTGCGCTGCTGCAAGGCGCGTAGCAGCCCGCTCAGCAGCCAGACCGGCGTGGCCTGATGCAGGCTGCCGTCCTTTTTGCCCTTGCCGCGCGGGGTGCGCAGGTGATCGAAGATATAGGCCTTGCTCATGGCCATGGTCATGGTCGTGCCACCTCGCTGATTTGAGTGGCGGCCCTCACATATAGCGGGACGCCAGTTCCTTCATGATCTCATTGGTGCCGCCATAGATGCGCTGCACGCGCGCATCGGCATACAGCTCGGCAATCGGGTACTCCATCATGTAGCCATAGCCGCCAAACAGCTGCAGGCATTCATCCATTACCTTGCACTGCAGGTCGGTCACCCAAGCCTTCACCAGGGCCGCACGGGCCGGGTCCAGCGTGCCGCTCAAATGCGCCGTCATGCAGGCATCGACAAAGGTACGCGCGGCCAGCACATGGGACTGCACCTCGGCCAGCTTGAAGCGGGTGTTCTGAAAATTCCAGATCGGCTGGCCAAAGGCCTCGCGCTGCTTGGTATAGGCCAGGGTGTCGGCCAAGGCGCGCTCCATCGCGCCGATCGCGCTGACGGCAATGATCAGCCGCTCCTGCGGCAGCTCCTGCATCAGCTGTATAAAGCCCAGGCCCTCCTGGCCGGTCTCGCCGCCCAGCAGGTTCTCCACCGGCACACGGACCTGATCGAAGAACAGCTCCGAGGTGTCCTGCGCCTTCATGCCGATCTTCTCCAGATTGCGGCCGCGCTGGTAGCCGGGTAGCAAATTCCCGTCAGCATCCTCGACCTCGACCACCAGCAGCGAAATGCCCTTGGCGCCCTGCGCCTTGTCGGTCTTGCAGACCACGATGACCAGATTGGCCGTCTGCCCATTGGTGATGAAGACCTTCTGGCCCGACAGCACATAGTGATCGCCGTCGCGCCGGGCCAGGCTGCGCACGCTTTGCAGGTCGCTGCCGGTGCCGGGTTCGGTCATCGCGATGGCGCCGATCAACTCGCCCGTCGCCATCTTGGGCAGCCAGCGCTGCTTTTGCGCCTCGCTGCCGTGATGCAGGATATAGGGCGCCACGATGGCCGAATGCAGGCCGCCGCCAAAGCCGGACAAATTGGCCCGGCCCTGCTCCATCAGCATCACCGCGTCATGGCCAAAGTCGCCGCCAGCACCACCATAGACCTCGGGCATGGACATGCACAGCAGGCCCTGGCGACCGGCCTCGCGCCAGACTGCGGCATCCATCACGCCGGCGGCGCGAAACTCGGCCGCGCGCGGCAACCAGCGCTCGCGAAAAAAGCGTGCCGCCGATTCCTGCAGCATCGCGTGTTCTTCGGTGATCCAAGCGGACGGAAAAAGATCGATGGCCATGCTGCTGCCCTTGCTCAGGTTTGATTGGAAAGATCCGAATCCTTACCCATGCTAGCCGCTGAGCGGGCCTTCCCCGCTGCGTTGGCACAACAGCAAACACAAAAGCCCGGCACGGGCCAAGGCTCAAACGATGGCCGGGTAATCCCCAAACCCTTCCGGCCAAGCGGTCAGCAACTCGAAACCGCTATTGGTGACCAGCACCATATGCTCCCATTGCGCCGACAAGCTGCGGTCTTGCGTGATCACGGTCCAGCCATCGGCCAACTCCTTCACGCCGCGCTTGCCGGCGTTGATCATCGGCTCGATGGTGAAGATCATGCCGGCCTGCAGCTTCATGCCCTCACCCGGCTGGCCGAAATGGTTGACATGGGGCTGGTCGTGATAAACGTCGCCAATGCCATGGCCGCCGTACTCGCGCACGACGGAGAAACCCTCGCGGTGCGCGACGCTCTGGATCGCATAACCAATATCGCCCAGGGTGGCGCCGGGGCGCACTTTCAGGATGCCGGCGCGCAAGGCCTCATAGGTGGTGTTGACCAGACGGCGCGCCAAGGGTTTGGGCTCGCCGACAAAATACATGCGGCTGGTGTCACCGAACCAGCCGTCCTTGATCAAGGCGACATCGAGGTTGACGATGTCACCGTCCTTGAGAATCTTGGTCGGCGAGGGGATGCCGTGGCAGACCACCTCGTTGACCGATGAACACAG
>JADMJQ010000001.1:0-10972 GCA_018780415.1 Roseateles sp.
CATCACGGCCGGCGCGTCGGCTGCGCTGCAACTGTTGTGCTTGGCGCTGTTCGAGCGCGGAGATCAGGTCTTGATGCCCGATCCCTCTTACCCCTGCAACCGCCATTTCGTCGCTGCCGCCGATGCGCAGGCCGTGCTGCTGACGGCCGGGCCCGAGCAGCGCTTTCAGCCGACCTGCGCCCAAGTCGACGCGGCCTGGAACGACTCCACCCACGCCGTGTTGCTGGCTTCACCCAGCAACCCAACCGGCACCTCGATCGCCCCGGAAGAGCTGCGGGCCATCGTCGAGACGGTGCGCGCGCGCGGCGGCATCACCATCGTCGACGAGATTTACCTGGGCCTCAGCTTCGACGCCCGCTTCCAGCGCACGGCGCTGGAGTTCGGCGAGGACGTGATCTCGGTCAACAGCTTCTCCAAGTACTTCGGTATGACCGGTTGGCGGCTGGGCTGGCTGGTGCTGCCACCGGCCCTGGTGGCGCCGATCGAAAAGCTGGCGCAGAACCTGTTCATCTGCGCGTCCAGCATCGCCCAGCATGCCGCGCTGGCCTGCTTTGAGCCGGCGTCTATCGCCGAGTTCGAGCGCCGCCGCGCGACCCTGCGCGAGCGCCGCGACTACATCGTTCCCGCACTGCAAGCGCTGGGCTTCAAGGTACCGGTGCTGCCGGATGGCGCTTTCTATGTCTGGTTTGACTGCTCGGAGGTCGCCGGCAATAGCTGGGACTTCGCCTTCGAGTTGATGCGCGAAACACAGATCGCTTTGACGCCGGGCCGCGACTTTGGCCGCGCCGGCACCGAGGCATGGATGCGCCTGTCCTTCGCCAGCAGCATGGCCGATTTGCGCGAAGCAGTCGCCCGGTTGGGCGCCTTCTTGGCGGCGCGCAGATGAACCCCACCTTCCACCGCGAGATGCGGGTTTACTGGGAAGACACCGACGCCGGCGGCGTGGTGTTCTATGCCAACTACCTGAAATTTTTCGAGCGCGCGCGCACCGAATGGCTGCGTGAGCTCGGCTTCTCGCAAGAGCAAATGCGACTGCAGGACGGCGTGATGTTCGTCGTCGGCAGCACCCAGGTGCGCTACCTGAAACCAGCCCGGCTGGACGACTTGCTGCAGGTCAGCGTCGAGTTGCGCGAGCTGGGACGCGCCAGCATGCTGCTGTTTCAACAGGCTTTTTGCGGCGAGCGCCTGCTGGCCGAGGGCGAGATTCGCATCGGTTGCGTACAAAGCCTGGGCAGCACGGCCGAGCAAGACCATCTGAAACCCACCCGCATACCCGCCTCCTTGACCCAGGCCCTCAACGAACCGACCCCATGAATCAAGACCTGTCGATTGTTTCCCTGATTGCGCATGCCAGCCTGACCGTGCAGCTGGTGATTGCCGCCCTGCTGCTGGTCTCGCTGGCCAGCTGGAGCGTGATCTTCAGCAAGTTCATTTCGCTCTCCCGCATCAAGTCAAGTAACGAGGCATTTGAGCAGGAGTTCTGGTCCGGCAAGAACCTCAACGAGCTTTTCGCTGCGGTCTCGACCAAGCCGGACGGCGCGCCGCTGGAGCGCATCTTCGCCTCCGGCATGCGCGAGTTCCTGAAGTCGCGTGAGCGCCGCGTCACCGAAGCCAGCGCCCTGCTGGACGGCGCCCGCCGCGCGATGCGGGCGAGCTTTCAGCGCGAGCTGGACACGATGGAGAGCAATCTGTCCTTCCTGGCCTCGGTCGGCTCGGTCTCCCCCTATGTCGGCCTGTTCGGCACCATCTGGGGCATCATGCACGCCTTCGTCGGCCTGGCCAATGTGCAGCAGGTGACGCTGGCCACCGTCGCCCCCGGCATCGCCGAGGCCCTGGTCGCGACCGCCATCGGCCTGTTTGCCGCCATCCCCGCGGTGCTGGCCTATAACCGCTTCGCGCGCCAGATCGACCGCAGCGCGATCACGCTGGAGTCCTTCATCGAGGAGTTCTCCAATATCTTGCAGCGCAACGCCGCCCAAGCCGCTCCGGTGGCAGGCGTCGGCCGCTGAGTCGGGCATTAGCGATGGCAGCCATCAGCTCACGCGGCTCGCGCCGCCGCCGCACCATCAACGAGATCAATATGGTGCCCTTCATCGACGTGATGCTGGTGCTCCTGATCATCTTCATGGTCAGCGCCCCGATGATCACGACCGGCTTGGTCGACCTGCCCAGTGTGGGCAAGAGCCGGGCCCAACCGGCGCATGTGATCCACGTCATCGTCGGCGCGGACGAGAAGCTCAAGATCAAGCTGGATAAAGAAGAAGCCCGGCCGCTGACGCTGAGCCGGTTGGCCGAGCAGGTCAAACTGGCCCAGGCCGGCGAGGCCGCCACACCGGTGGTGATCTCGGGCGACAAAAATGTCAAGTACGAGGCCATCGTCAAAGTGATGGACGCGCTGCAGTCGGCCGGCATCGCCCGCGTCGGCCTGGCCGTCAAGAACTCGGGCAGCACGACCAACTGATGGCCAGCCTGTTCCTGCGTCCGACCGACCCGCTGCGCCCGCCCGAGACGCCGCTGCTGGGGCGCGGCCTGCTGTTCGCCATCGTCGCCCATGCTTTATTGGTGCTCGCGTTGAGCGCCGGCGTGAACTGGCGCACCAAGGCGCCGCCGGCCTTCGAGGCCGAGCTGTGGTCGGCCGTACCGCAGGCCGCTGCGCCCAAGGAAGTGATACCGCCGACGCCGGAGGCTGAGCCCGAGGTCGTCACGAAGCCAACGCCCAAGCCGCAGCCGGTTGAAGACACTGCGCAAGCCGAGCGCGACGCCGAGATCGCGATTGCCCGCGATCGGAAGAAAAAAATTGCGGCTGAACTGGAGCTGGAGCGCAAGAAACGCGAGGCCTTGGATGCCAAGGCCAAGCTTGACCAAGAGCTCAAGGAAGACAAGCTCAAGCAAGCCAAGCTGGACAAGGACAAGAAAGACAAGCAGCTCAAGCAAGACAAGGAGCTGCAGGCCAAACAAGACGCCAAGCAAGAAGCACAGCGGCAGGAAAATCTGCGCCGCATCCAAGGCATGGCCGGCGCCAGCGGTGCGCCCAATGCCAGCGGCACGGCGCTGAAAAGCTCGGGGCCGTCGGCCAGCTATGGCGGGCGCATCAAGGCCGTCATCCGCCCCAACATCATCTTCACCGACACGCCGGTCGGCAACCCGATGGCCGAGGTCGAGGTGCGGGTGGCGCCCAACGGCAGCATCATCTCGCGCAAATTGCTCAAGCCCAGCGGCGACGCCGAGTGGGACAAAACGGTGTTGCGGGCGATCGACAAGACCGAGATGCTGCCGCGCGATGTGGACGGCCGGGTGCCGCCGGTCTTGGTGATTAGCTTTCAGCCCTTGGACTGAGGCGGCGCGCCGCCCACGCGTCCAGCGACCAGCGCCCTGCCCCCCAGAGTGCTACGGCCAACAGCAGCGCGCCCCAGAGCTGATGGCCGGCCAGAGCGGCCGGCGCAATCTCACTCAGGCTCAGCACGGCCATCACATTGACGACCGACAAACCCAAGCCCGCGAAGCGCCCGGCAAGGCCCAGCACCAACAAGACCGGCAAGATCAATTCACCGCCGGTACCCAGCCAGGCAGCCAGTTCGGGCGACAGCAGCGGCACCGCGTACTCAGACTCGAACAAGGCCAGCGTGGTTTCCCAGTCTCTCAGCTTTGTCAACCCGGACAGAAAAAACACCTTGGCCACATAAAGCCTGGCCACGAACAAGGCCAGTGACTGCGCATGGGATAGCGCGGCCCGCAGCGGGGCAGGCATGGCGCAGCGCTGATCCGCACCCGGCCCCGGGTCGGTGACGGCACACAGCGCAAAACGAATGATGGCGTTCATTGGGAAGTTCCTTGAAAGTACAGTTGCTGAAAGCCGCGGCGCCAGGCAAGCCCTGGACAAAGCGGCAGTTCAGGACGCTTGATGGCTGACCGCAGCCCTCAGCCAACCGTTTAACAAAGCCGCCTGCAACCAGGCCGAAAAATCAAAACCGGCCTCGGCGGCGAAGGCCTGCTGCAGGGCTTGCTCCAGATGGGCGCCTGCTTGCAAGACGCTCATCAGCGCCCATGCGCCCGGCCCCAGCCGATGCGCCTCGGCGCGCCATACCCTGCGAGCCACCACGATGGCCACCAGCTCATCCTCAGACCCACCGGCATCAGGCTGCTGGCCCAACCATTGCCACCATGCCTGCGGCCGCAGACGCAACAACTGCAAGCCCGGCCGCATCTGCATGCCAAGATGCGCTGGCTCCAGCGCGCTCAACAGCGCCAGTGACTGCGCGTCGAGCGCGCTGTCGGCGGCCCGCTCGGTGATATGGGCGGCCCACTCAAGCCGGGCCAGATCACATAGCCACGGCTCCATGCCCTCTTGCTCGGCCAAGAAGTCGGCCAAGACCGCGCCCCACAGGCCTAGGTCACCACATTGCGGCGGATAGCGCCGCCAAAAAGACCAGGCCATGGCTGCAAAAGACGGCTCACCCAAAACCTCCCGGATGCGAACAAACACCGCGCTCAAGGACTTGTCCGCCAGCGCCTGTGCATTCGAGCGGTAAGTGCGCAGGCCGCGCTCCAACTCGACCCCGTCCATGCCCTGCAGGCCGGCGTCTACCGCCTCCTTGCGACCCAGCACGCCGTCCACCAAGGCCCTTTGTCGCTCAGCCAGGGCCGCCCTCATGCCGGCACCGGCGCCATGACGTCAATCATCAGTTGGCGGGCGATATCGGCCTCACCCAGCAAGACTTCGAGCGCGGGCACATCGGTGTCCCACTCGATCAAGGCAGGTACCGGCCCCAAGCGCCGCACTGCATGCGCGAACACCTGCCAGACCTCGGCGCTGACCCGGCTGCCATGGTCATCGATGACGATGCCGGGCAACTCGGCATGCCCCGCCAGATGCACTTCGCCGACGCTGCCCGGCCTGATGGCGTCGACCCAGGCCTGGGCCTGCAGCGCCGCCTGGCACTTGCTGGCGCCTCGGTTGCGGGCATTGACGACCAAGTTGTTCACATCCAAAAGCAGGCCGCAGCCACTGCGCTGGGTCAGCTGATTGAAGAACTCCGGCTCGCTCATGCTGTCAGCGGCCCAGCCAACATAGGCACTCAGGTTCTCGACCAAGATGGCTCGCTTCAGGCGCTCTTGCACCTGCTGTACATGGCTGACCAAGACATCCAGGCCCGGCTGAGTGAACTCCAACGGCAGCAAGTCGCTGGCGTGTAGGCCAGCGGCTCGGCTTGCCCCTGCCCCTCTCACGCGGGCAAAACTGGCGTGATCGGAGACGCGCACCGGATCAACCCGCTCGACCAAGGCCGCCAGTCGGTCCAGATGCCAGGTATCCAGGCCGCAGGCCGAACCCAGCGACAAACCCACCCCGTGCAGGCTGATGGGATAGTGCTCACGCCCGGCCATCAAGACCGAAATCGGCGCGCCGCCGTCGGCGAAAAAATTCTCCGAATGCAACTCGAGAAAAGCAAGCGCCGGCAGCGTTTGCAGCAACAGCTCGTAATGGGGCTGTCGCCAGCCTATGCCGACCGGTGTGCTCGCCGCAGGGTCGGTGTGCATGGCCGCGGTCTTACTTCTTCAGCTTGGCCTTGGCTTCATCGGCGCTCATGCCCGACATGCTCTTGCATGTGCCCTTGGCGACAAACTTCCACTCGTCTGCCGCGTTATCACTCTTGGATTGGCCGGCACAGGAATGGCTGCCGCTGAGGTTGGCGCAGTCGTTTTCGCCCGCCTTGGCGATGCCGAAGCACTTCTCTTTGGCTGCCTTGTCCTGGGCGGCGACTTGGGAGACCAAACCCATGGCCAAAGCGGCGGCAACGGCGGAAGAAACGAGGATGCTGGATTTCATGAATTACTCCAATGGATTAAAAAAACTAGGGTGTATTGCAACAAGCCCAAGCCTTGATTGCGTGGGGCCTAGGCATCATGCCGTCGACCCCCATGGGTCGCAAGCCATACCGCTGTCCTTACAGCTTGCGAAAAAAATATCCGAACATTGCCAGCGCCCAGCCTGTAAGGAATTGACCACCTGCACGACAAACTTGAAACGAATACATGCGTTGGAGAAAGAAGTTGAAACTCATACCAAGTTGCCGAGACATCACGCACATCGTGCTGGCGGGGGAAGATCGCCCACTTGGCCCGTTCACGCAAGTCCTGGTCCGGGCTCACCGTCTGTTCTGCAGTGCATGCAACAACTTCGGCAAGCAAGTTGATCTGATGCGCAAGGCCAACGCCCGCTGGCGCAGCTACGCCGAAGAATGAACAGCTGATGTCAGCTGATGCTGCCACCGGTCTGGCGCAGGTCGGCCCCGGTGAGCAATGCCAAATGCAGCGCCAAGCGCGCACCTTGCACCATGGTGGCCAGCGCCATGCTGGCTTGAGCGGGGAAGTTCACCGCCTGCTCGGGCAGCCAGGGAATGTGCATGAAGCCACTGCGCACCGCGCTGCCTTGCAGCTGATGCTGGAGGCCGAAGAACACCTCATTGCAAACAAAGGTGCCGGCCGACTGCGAGATGCCCGCGGGCACACCGGCCTCGCGCAAGCCGGCCACCATCGCCTTGATCGGCAAGGTCGAGAAATACGCCGCCGGCGCGCCGGGCAGCACCGGCTCGTCAATCGGCTGGCGGCCGGCGTTGTCGGCGATGCGGGCATCAATCACATTGATGGCCACGCGTTCGAGCGACAGCTCCGCGCGCCCGCCGGCCTGCCCCAGCGCCAACACCAAGACCGGCTGATGCCCCCGCAAGGCGAGCTTCATCGCGGTGTTGGCCTCGCCAAACACGCAGGGCAAGCGCTCGGCCACGACGCGTGCGCCCGCGATCAACTCGCCGTCAAGCGCGCGCGCCAGCTCCCATGACGGATTGATGCTCTCGCCGCCGAATGGCTCAAACCCCGTCAGCAAAATTGTTTTCATACCGCCGACCCCCGAAAGACCGCGTTTCTATCACAAGCCCTGGGCAATTGCCGGGTCAGCCTTGCTCATTTCTGCACATCGCTTGGCGCTGTCAGCGCTAGCATGTGCGCAATCAGAAGCCTCGGCCATGCGGTCGACGCCTGCGCGAACGACTCCGGAGCAAACGCATGACAGATCTGTCTACCCCGCTGAATTGGCCCCATCAAGACCTTGCTGGGCCGGCAGCAAGATCGGTCGTCGATCTGACACCCGGCAAGCGCGTATTCATCTGGCCGTCGCCCCCCTATCTGGCCTATCCGCGCCCGCAGCCCCAGGTCTCGCCCGAACCCTGCGAAATCCTCGGTTTGAACAACCGCCGCAGCAAAGGTCAGGTGGTGGCGATGGCCGTGCAAGAAAGGGTGGCGCAAATTCTGGTACCGCCCGCTCGCAATGCGATGCCGCTGAAGTTCGCTCAATTCAAGACGCTGACCTTGCTGGAGCCCGTGCCTGCGGCATCCCGCGTTGACCGGGACACCCAGCGCGGCGAGGTCGACGACTGGCAACTCGACCAGCGTCCGCGCAGCGAGTTCAAACTCTTTTTCGCCGGCGGCGGCGAGCTGCAAGGCATCACGATCGGGCACTGCCAAGATGAGCTCGGCCTGTTTTTGTTCGCACCCCTGAGTGACAGCGACGACGCCGTGCAGCGCATCTTCATCCCGCGTGAAGTGCTGGCGCATTTTGAGATCGGTGCTCGCATCGGCGATCTGTTGGTGCACGACAAATTGGCCACCACGGCCCAAGTCGACGCAGCGGCGACCGAACAGCAGGGCCTGCGCTCGCGGCGGGTGGGCGATATTTTGGTGTACCAGCAGATCGTCAGCGCCGAGCAGCTGATGCTGGCGATCGAACAGCAGGCACGCATGCCAATGGTGCGCATTGGCGAGGCGCTGTTGGCGCTGGACCTGATCTCGCCCGCGCAGTTGGAGCAGGCACTGGAGATGCAAAGAGCCGACCGCTCGGTGCCACTGGGCGAGTTGCTGGTGCGCAATGGGGTGGTGACGCGCCAGGCCTTGCAGTCCGCACTGGCTCGCAAGATGGGCTACCCGCTGGTCGATGTGGAGAACTTTGCGATCGAGCCCGACGCCATTCGCAAACTGCCATTTGCCGTCGCCAAGCGGCTCGAGGTGTTGCCGCTCTTGCTGCGCGATGGCCGCTTGATCGTGGCGATGGAAGACCCGACCCGGCGTGACGCGCTGGATGAAATCGAGTTCATCTCGCAGCTCAAAGTGACGCCCACTTTGACCAAGATAGGCTCGCTTCAGTTCGCCATCCCCGAAGCCTATGAACGGTTGGGCGGTGACGCGGTCTCGCGCAGCGAGGTCAATCTGCCGGCTTTGCATGCCGATTTTTCGCTCGACAAAGCCGACCAATTGATGGAAACGCTGGAGCGCGAGGGGCTTGAACAAAGCCAGCGCGACGAAGGCCAGCCGATCGAGCAAAGTGATAACTCGCTGGTTCGACTGATCAACACCATGATCATCGATGCCAGCAACCAAGGCGTGTCCGATATTCATATCGAGACCCACCCGGGCGCCGAAAAGCTGAAGATTCGCTTTCGCCGCGACGGCGTCATGACGCCCTATCTGGAACTGCCCAATACCTACCGTAACGCGATGATCGCGCGCATCAAGATCATGTGCGATCTGGACATCTCCGAGCGCCGCAAGCCGCAAGACGGCAAGATCAACTTCGCCCGCTTTTCGCCCCAGCACCGACTGGAGTTGCGGGTCGCAACCATCCCCACCAACAACGGTCTGGAAGACGTGGTGATGCGCTTGCTGTCGTCGTCAAAACCTATCCCTTTGGACAAGCTGGGTCTGTCGCCCTACAACCTGGAACATCTCAAGTACGCGATCAACCGGCCCTACGGCATGGTGCTGTGCGTCGGCCCGACCGGCTCGGGCAAAACCACCACCCTGCACTCGGCGCTGAGTCAGATCAACACGCCCGACCGCAAGATCTGGACCGCCGAGGACCCGATCGAAATCACCCAGGCCGGCTTACGCCAAGTGCAGATGAATCCGCGCATCGAATGGACCTTTGCCAAGGCCTTGCGCTCGTTTTTGCGGGCCGACCCGGATGTCATCATGGTGGGCGAAATCCGCGACGAGGAAACCGCCGAGATCGCCATCGAGGCCTCGCTGACCGGGCATATGGTGATGTCGACACTGCACACCAACAGCGCCGCCGAGACCGTCACACGGCTCTTGGACATGGGCATGGACCCCTTCAATTTTGCGGACTCGCTGTTGGCCGTGCTGGCACAGCGCCTGGTGCGTCGACTCTGCCCGCAATGCCGCATCAGCAGCCCGCTGGCCGAGGCCGAACAAGACGAGTGGCTGGATGATTACTTGCACGTGTTCGACCCCGAACATCGGCCCACGCGTGAGGCGGTGTTGAGCGACTGGCTGGGCAACTATGGCGACAAGGGTCGCTTGATGAAATTTCACAGCCCCGGCTGCGAGGCATGCGATCAAAGCGGCTTCAAAGGCCGTGCCGGCCTGCATGAGTTGCTGATGATGTCCAAGACCTTGCGCCGGCAGATCCAAACCGGCGCGCGTGCCGAGGAACTGCTGCAAACCGCGCTGCAAGAAGGCATGCGTTCATTGCGCCAGGACGGCATCACCAAGGTCTTGCAAGGCGTCACCACCATGAGCGAAGTGCGCGCCACCAGCAATGCCTGAGGCCGCTACGGCCTGAGCGTGTTGCGCAAAAAGATCCGCAGATCGCACACACAAGGCGTTCTCGGTCTGCTCACCCCCTAACTCCAGGTGCCGATGGGACTAGTCTCTATGCTAGGCTGTCACAAAACAGGGGGGAGCAAAATTGATCGCAACAAACTACGGCCAACGCAGCGTTTCGTCGGGATTGAAGGCCAAATCTGACCCGCAAGCCCAGCAGCAGCAACTGGCGATCCTGAGCTCCCATGAACGCTGCCAGATGTTCGGGTTGCTGCCCCAACACCGCGCCGATATGAGCTGCCTGAGCCAGTCCACGCTGGCCGAAACGCTGCAGCGCAACAGCCGCCTGTGTGCTCAGGCATTGCCCGTCATGGAGATGCTTTACGAGCAATTGACCCATGCCCACAGCATGGTGCTGTTGAGCGATGCCAGCGGTGTGGTGTTGCATGCGCTGGGTGATCCTGATTTTTTGGAGCGTGCCCAGCGCGTCGCCTTGGCCCCTGGTGCGGTCTGGTCCGAAGCCGTCAAAGGCACCAACGCCGTGGGCACCGCCCTGATGACCGAGGAGCCGACCCTGGTCAACGGCCAAGATCATTATTTGCGCGAGTTTCATTTTTTGACCTGCTCGGCCGCACCCATCTTTGATCACAAAGGCGCCTTGCTGGGTGTCATCAACGTCTCCGGCGATCGGCGCAGCTACCACCCGCACACGCTGGCCCTGGCCTCGATGGCGGCGCGCATGATTGAGACGCAGTGGTTCAACGACCTGTTTCGCCAAAGCCTGCGCCTGCATATCCACGCCAGCGCGGGCAATCTGGGCACCTTGCGCGAAGGCGTCCTGGCGCTCGACCCAATGGGCCGCGTGGTCGGCGTCAATCGCAATGCGATCGACATCTTGGGCCAGACCGCGGCCCAGTTGCGCCGCAGCGCCGTGGCCACCTTGTTTGACGCCGATTTGAACGACCTGCTGGCCCGCACGCGCAGCCATCCCGGCCAGCCTTTGCAACTCAGCACGGCCTATATGGCGACACGCCCAAAAACGCCCAGCTACGGTGTCGGCCAGCAACTGGTCGCGGCCCATATCGAAGCCGGGGGCGTGCCTCCCCGGCAATGCCTGCAGGCGGTGCTGAGCCTGGGCCAAGCGGGCCTGCCGACAGGTGCATCGGCATCGGCTGCGCAAGCGCCGATGACCGCGTCTGCGCATACCGACGCGGCGCTGGCCAGTGCCGTGGCCGCGCTGGACCGCGTGATGGCCCTGCCCGCCTGGCAGACCGAGGCACTCCGGCATGCCGCCCCCATCGCGCAGCACAGCTTTGGCCCGGCCGGGGTGTTCATGGGTTTTGACTTTCACCTGGGCCCG
>JADMJQ010000001.1:10982-28809 GCA_018780415.1 Roseateles sp.
CGTGGCCGCGCTGGACCGCGCGGCCACGCTCAGCACCAGCCCGCAGGCACTGCAAATGCACAGCCAGGCCGGCATCAGCCCCAATGAAGGCGCCGTTGTTGACTCCGGTGTTAGCTCAGAAGGCGGCATGGAGCAGCCGCTTTTGTCCGTCGCGGGGCCAGACGCAACTGCAAGCCAGGCCGCCACATTGCGGCAAACCGAGTTGCAAGCGATTCAGTCCGCGGTGCTCAGCTGCCGCGGCAATTTGGCGCTGGCGGCCCGCCAACTCGGCATCGGGCGCAGCACCTTGTACCGCAAGCTGAAGACTGTGTCGCCCCAAGAGGCTACGAGCTAAAAAACGCTTCGCTCAAGCGCGGGCGCGCCGCAGCAGCCCCAAAGCCAGGGCCGTGCCCAGCAGCACCACCGCGCAGCCCGCGGCCATCTTCAAGGTGAAGACCTCGCCCAAAAAGAGGTAGCCCCATAACACCGCAAAGACCGGGATCAAAAAGGTCACGGCAATCGTGTTGGTCGGCCCAATCCGACTCATCAAGCGGAAGAACAAGATGTAGGCGACGGCGGAGCACAGCAAGGCCAAGGCGGTCACCGCCGCCCAGGCCTGGGCGCTGGGCGCGGCGGCCGGCCAGAACAAGACGGCCGGCGCGGCCAGCATCAAGGCGGCATAGCATTGGCTGCCGGTGGCGACGGCCAGCGGTGCGATATGAGCGGTGTAGCGTTTGCTGAAATTGGCCGCCAAGCCATAGCAAAAGGTCGCCGCCAGACAGGCAAGCAAGGCCCAGACCGCGCTGTGGTCGGCGCCGGGCTTGAGAGAGGCCTTGTCCCAGGCCAGATACAGCACGCCAGCAAAGCCCAGGGCCAGACCGACGATTCGCAGGCGATCAAGCCGCTGACTCAGCCAGACCCAGGCAATCAAGGCACCCCACAACGGCGTGGTCGCATTGATGATGCTGGAGAGGCCGGCCGAGATCGACAGCGCCGCATAGCTGAACAACGCAAAGGGCAAGGCACTGTTCAACAAGCCGATCACGGCCAGCGGCTTCCACTCCCGGCCCAACTCCGCCAGACCCTGGCGTGCGGCCAGCAGCGGCAGCAGCATCAGGCTGGCGCCGCCGACCCGCAATGCGGCCATCGCCACCGGCCCGAATTCATGCGCGCCCAGTCGCATGAACAGAAATGAGGCGCCCCAGATGGCGGCAAGCAGGGTCAGTTCGGCCAGATCAGCGGTTTTCATGCAGAGGGTTTTTATGCGTTGGGGGCTGAGCATACTGTGCACGCTGCACTGCCCCGAACTCAATCCGCTTCTTGCTGCGCGCGGCGACTCATGGCCGGGGCAGCAAATACTTCTGTTGCAGCCGCGACACCGCCCCTTCTTTTTGCAACTCGCGGTAGGCCTGCAGCCAGCGCTCGGCCTCGACTTGATCCAACGACAAAGAACTCGCCATATACAGCTCGGCGGACTTTAGGCTGGCGCCAACTCTGAAGTCTTGGGGCCGGTGCGTGGAGTCCGCGATCGCCGCCCTAAGCATGGGCTCACCCGCATAGGCCGCGGCGACAATGCCCTCCGACAAGAGCCGCAGCAGGTCTTTGTAGTCCTTGGCCAAGATCAGGTTCTGAAAATTTTCGGCCTGCAGATTTTTGATGATGGGCGAACCGCGCAGCACCCCAACCCGGCTGGCGCGCAAGGCATTCAGATCATGCAGGTCGTGCTGATATTGATGTTGAGCGCGGCCATTGCCGGCACGGCCGAAAAAACTGTAGTTCACATGGGCCAGCGGAATCAACCACTTGAATTGCGCCTCGCGATCGGCCGTGCGGGCGAGCGGAAAGACGCCGTAATGGCCCTCCTCCTGCGCCATCCGCACCGCCCGCGCCCAGGGATAAAACTTGACCTCGACCGGCCGGCCGATTCTGGCCGCCATCAGGGCCATCAATTCATAGGCCAGGCCTTGCGGGCCGTCTTTTGTTTGCCAGATAAAAGGGGGCAGGTCGCCTGCGACCCACGCCAGTTTGTCTGGGCTGGTCGCGTGGGCCGGCATGGCCAAGATCAAGGCCAGGGCTGCAACAGATCGCAGCAGCCACGCCAATGGGCGGTGGCCGGTGGGCAACAAGATGTTCATGGTGGGCCTTTTTTTGTTTTGCCCCCCTGGCGCTGGCAGCAACTCTACATCGCCGCGTCTACATCGCCTTGAACAAATGTACATAGGCCCGGCTGACCGGCAACTCCTGCGCATATCCCTTGATGCGGACGAACAGCCGGCTCATCTCGTCGCGCCGGGTGCCGGCCAGATGGGCCAAATTGATCAGGGTCGAGCGGTGCACCTGCCAGAACTGCTCGGGGTCCAGTTGCGCCGCCAAGTCGGTGATGGTGCTGCGTATCAGGTGTTCGGCCTGGGCCGTCCTGACCACCGTGTATTTATCGTCCGCATGAAAGAACAACACATCTTCCACCGCCACTTGGTGCACGAGGTCAGCGCTGGCGGCGCGGATAAAGCGCAGCCTGGGTTGCGGCGCCTGCGTGCTGGGCAGCAAGCGCTGCAGGGCCTCGGCCAAACCCGAAGCCTCAGCGGCTTGCGGCCGGCTCACGGCCGCCTTGATGCGCGCCACGCAGCTGCGCAAGCGCTCGTCCTTCAGCGGCTTGAGCAGGTAGTCGATCGCTGCCGCGTCAAAAGCTTCCAGCGCATATTCGTCATAGGCCGTGACGAACACCACGCGGGTTGAGCCCTCAATGCCTTGCGCCACCTCCAGGCCGGTGAGGCCGGGCATCTGAATATCCAAAAAAGCGATATCCGGCTGCAGGGCCGCGATCTGCTCGGCCGCCTCGATGCCGTTTTTGGCCAGGCCCACAATCTCCAGCTCGGGCCAGCATTCGCCAAGCTGCTGCTTCAGGTATTGAGCCAGATGGGGTTCGTCATCGGCGATCAGGGCGCGGGTCATGATGCGGCGGTCTCTCTTCCAACGATATAGGGCAAATTCAGGCCGGCCGAGGTGCCGGGTTGCAGCGCGTGCAGGCTCAGCTCGGCATTGTGCGGGTAGCGACTGAGCAAACGCGCACGTATATTCTCCAGCGCCATGCCGGCGCCTTTGCGCCCCGGCCGGCGCGGCCCATCCAGGCCCAAGCCGTCATCCTCGACACTCAAGAGCAAACGGCCCTGCTCGACGCGCGCGCTGACCCGGATATGCCCGCCCTCGACCTTGGGCTCCAGGCCGTGATGCACAGCGTTCTCGATCAAGGGCTGCAGCAGCAAGGGCGGCAGCACAGCGGCGCGCGCCTGCGCGTCGGCCGCTATCGTGAAACTCAGCCGCTCGCCCATGCGAATCTGCAGCAGCTGCAAATAGCTCTGCGCCATTTCCAACTCGGCGCCCACGCTGCCGTCGGCGCGGCGCAGCTGGCCCAGGCTGATGCGCAGATAGTCGGTAAAGGCCTCCAACATCTGCTTGGCCCGCGGCGCATCCAGGTCGATCAGGCTTTGCACATTGGCCAGGGTGTTGAACAGAAAATGCGGCTCGATCTGCGCTTGCAGCAGGCTCAGCCGCGCCTCGGTGGCGGCCAGTTGCAGCGCCTGCTGCTTGCTATGAACCTTCCACCACAACAGGTTGGCAAGCGTGATCAGCAGGGTCAAAAAAGCAAACAGCCGCAGGTTCGGTGGGCTGTTCAAAATCTCGCCCAGCGCGTCCACCTTGAAAACACGGCCCACCAGCAACATGCCCAGAACGAAGCCGAGTATGGTGCCGCTGATGGCCACGGTGGACGCAAACACACCGCCGCGCCAAGTTCCATGCCAAGCCTGCATGCGAGCCAGGATGGGCTCGGGCAGCAACAACTCCAAGGACCGAAACATCAGATGAATCAGGTAGGAGACGCACAGGCTGATGATGAGATTGGCCTGAAAGGTCTTGAGCAACCAGGCGCCATCCAGCAAATGCCCGGTCAGCAAGCCGGGCACCAAGGTGAACAGGCAAGCGAAGGCCAGGCCGATCGCGCCGCTGATCAACAAGCGCGCCCAGGCCGGCTCGGGACGGTGCTTTTTCAACAGCGTGAACGATTGCCGTGCCTGCGCAAGCTGGGCTTGCAAATGCTTGATGAGGCTTGTTTTCATGCGCTGCAGTGTAGGCAGACAGCCGAACTCGGCAAGCCAATGCCGCGACGAGTCGACAGCCGGCGCGATGAAGCGTCAAAACCCTTGCCTACAATCGCGCCTAAGTTTTAAGCCATCCAACCGTTTCAGGGGAACCCATCCATGCAAGTTCACGCTTCCATCTTCAAAGCCTATGACATACGCGGCGTCGTCGGCACCAGCTTGAACGAAGAGCTGGCCGAGCACCTCGGCCGCGCCTTCGGCACCGAGGCGCGTGCTCTGGGCGAGAAGGCCGTGGCCGTCGGCCGTGACGGCCGCATCTCCGGCCCTGGTCTGGTGGCAGCATTGATCCGTGGTTTGCAATCGACCGGCCTGGACGTGGTCGACCTCGGCGCCGTCACCACGCCTATGCTGTATTACGTCGCCGCCACCCGCGCCAAGCACGGTTGCCGCAGCGGCATCATGGTGACCGGCAGCCACAACCCCAAGGACTACAACGGCTTCAAGATGGTCTTGAAGGGCGCCGCCGTCTACGGCGAGCAGATCCAAGGCCTGCGCCGGCGCATCGAGGCCGAGGACTACAAAACTGGCGTCGGCCGGGCCGCTGCGATGGACATCGTCGCCGAGTACAGCCAGCGCATCGTCAAGGATTGCAAACTCAAGCGCCCGATGAAGATCGTCGTCGACTCCGGCAACGGCATCCCCGGCGCCACCGCGCCAGCCATCCTGCGCGCACTCGGCTGCGAGGTGATCGACATCTATTCCAAGGTCGACGGCGACTTCCCCAACCACCATCCCGACCCGTCGCGGCCCGAGAACCTGGAAGACCTCAAGCGCATCGTCCACGCCTGCGATGCCGAGCTGGGCCTGGCCTTTGACGGCGACGGCGACCGCCTCGGCGTGGTCACCAAGGACGGCACCATGATCATGCCGGACCGCCAGATCATGCTGTTCGCCGCCGACATCCTCAAGCGCAAGCCAGGCGCCGAGATCATCTTCGACGTCAAGTGCACGCAGCGCCTGGCACCGTGGATTCGCGAGCATGGCGGCCGGCCGCTGATGTGGATGACCGGCCACTCGCTGGCCAAGGCCAAGCTGAAAGAAACCGGTGCGCCGCTGGCCGGCGAGTTGTCGGGCCATATCTTCTTTGCCGAGCGTTGGTACGGCTTTGACGACGCGATGTACACCGCCGCGCGCCTGCTGGAGATCCTCTCGCGCTTTGCTGACCCCAGCGCCGTGCTGAATGCACTGCCGACCAGCTTCAACACGCCCGAGATCAATGTGCCCTGCGCCGAGGGCGAGCACCATGAGGTGGTCAAGAAGCTGCTGGAAGTGGCCGAGTTCCCCGGCGCCAAGGAGATCATCACCATCGACGGCCTGCGGGTCGAATATGAAGACGGCTTCGGTCTGGTAAGAGCAAGCAACACCACGCCGGTGCTGGTCTTGCGCTTTGAGGGCCACACGCCCGAAGCCTTGGCGCGCATCCAGCATGATGTGATGGCCCAGCTCAAGCGCGTCAAGCCCGACGCCACTTTTGCGGCCGGGCATTGACTGTCACAGAAACGCTATCCGAGCGACTCAGCCGCTGGGCCTACGCCGGCCTGTTGCGGCTGCTGACGCCCATTTACCTGCTGCGTTTGTGGCGGCGCGGAGCGGCCGAGCCGCTGTATCGCCAATGGCTAGCTCAGCGCCTGGGCTTTTATGGGCTAACGCCAAAATCAAGCGGCTTGGTGTGGGTGCATGCGGTGTCGCTGGGCGAAACCCGCGCCGCCGCCGCCTTGATTGCGGCCTTGCGCGAGCAACGCCCTGGCATGCGCTTGCTGCTGACCCACAGCACCGCCACCGGACGCGCGGCCGGCGAGGCCTTGTTGCAGACCGGCGATGCCCAGGTCTGGTTGCCCTATGACACGCCGGGCGCCGTGCGGCGTTTCTTGCGCCATTGGCGGCCGGCCGTCGGCGTCTTGATGGAAACCGAGATCTGGCCGACCCTGCAGTTCGAGGCCGCCCGCCAGTCCATCACGATGGTCTTGGCCAATGCCCGGCTGTCGGCGCGCAGCCAGCGCCGCGGCGAGCGCTTCAAGGCGCTCTTGCACCCGGCCGCTCGCCGTTTGAAGCTTGCCTTGGCCCAGACCGAGGCCGACGCCGCGCGCCTGCGCGCCAGCGCCGCTCCTCTGGTGCTGGTGCAGGGGAATTTGAAGTTTGATATGCAGATGGACCCGGCCCTGTTGGCCCAGGGCCGCCGCTGGCGTGAAGCAATTGGTCGGCCGGTGCTGCTGGCCGCCGTCACGCGTGAAGGCGAGGAGGCGATGCTTTTGCAGGCTTGGGGCAAGCTATCGGGACAGCAAGCCCTGCTCTTGATCGTGCCGCGCCACCCGCAGCGCTTCGACGAGGTTGCGGCCCTGGTCGACAAGGCCGGCCTGAGCCTGGCCCGCCGCAGCGGTTGGGCGGACGAGCCGTCGCCGCAAGACCTCCAGGCGCAAGTCTGGCTCGGTGACTCGATGCGCGAGATGCCGCTGTACTACGCCGCCGCCGATGTCGCGCTCTTGGGCGGCAGCTTTGCGCCCTTGGGCGGCCAGAACCTGATCGAGGCGGCCGCCTGCGCCTGCCCGGTGGTGATGGGGCCGCACACCTTCAATTTTGCCGACGCGGCCGAACTGGCACAGTCCGCCGGCGCGGCGCTGCGGGTGGCCGATATGGCGCAAGGCCTGGAGCAAGCGCTTGAGCTCTGCCGCGAACCCGCGCTGTGCCAGGCGATGGCGGCCGCGGCGCTGGGCTTTGCCGAGCAACACCGCGGCGCGGCGGCCCGCATGGCGGCGCAGATACTGGCTTTGCTGCCCGCGCCCAAATAGTCTGCAATGCCCTACAGTTGCCAGCACCGACCCGACCTCATGCAGGGAGCGAGATGCAAGCAAGCAGGGAGCCCGCAGTGCCAGCGCCAACACAGTCGCGCGGCCACTTTCGACTGACCCGTTACTTCTCCGGTGTCTCGCTCGGCCTGATGGCCCTGGTCGGTGTCGCCCTAACCTATTTTGCGCAAACACTGACCCTGCACGAACTGAAGTTCATGGCCGAGCGGCGCAATGAGGCGATGACTGCCGTCTTCCTCAATGTGCTGTGGCCGGACTTTGCGCCGCTGGTGGCTTCCTCAAGCAGCGCCGACGCCGCTGCGCTGCGGCGCCAAGCCGAGCAAGTTGGTCTGCACGCCAAGACCGCCGCCCTGATGCGCAACTCGGAGATCATCAAGGTCAAGCTCTACAACCTGCAGGGTTTGACCGTCTACTCCTCCGACCCCAAGCAGATCGGCGAGGACAAGCGCACCAACCCCGGTTTTGTTTCAGCCTCGCAGGGCTTGCCGCAAAGCGAGCTGACGCACCGCAACAGCTTTGACGCCTTCGAAGGCCAGCGCACCGAGCTTGATGTGATCAGCAGCTATCTGCCGGTGCGCGACAAAGGCAAGGTGCTGGGTGTGATCGAGCTCTATCAAGACGTCACCGGCTTTGTGCTGCGCCGGGAGCAGCTGCTGATGCGCATGGGGACGACGAGTCTGGCCGCGATGCTGGCGCTGTACGGCCTGCAGCTGCTGCTGGTGCAGCGCGCCCAGCGCATCTTGCAGGCGCAGGAGGCCGACCTGCAGGCAGCCAACCGGGACCTCGATCAGCGCGTCCACAGCCGCACCGAAGAGCTCAGCCTGGCCAAGGCCAGGCTGGAGCATCTGGCCCACCACGACCCCTTGACCGGTCTGCCCAACCGCCTGCTGTTCAAGGACCATCTGCGCCGCAAGCTCAGCCAGGCGCAGCGCTCGCAGACGCAACTGGCCCTGCTCTTCATCGATCTCGACCGCTTCAAAGAGGTCAATGACTCGCTGGGCCATTTGGTCGGCGATGCGCTGCTGGTCTGCGTCGCGGATAGGCTGCTGGCGGTGTTGCGTGGCGGCGACCTGCTGGCCCGGCTGGGCGGTGACGAGTTTGTCTGCGTGCTGAGCTGCGAGGACGCCAATCTTGATGCGCCCCAAGTCGCACAAAAATTGTTGGATACCGTGGTGCAGGCCATGCAACTGCAGGGCCACGAGATACAGCTGTCGGCCAGCGTTGGCATCAGCATCTTCCCCGGCGATGGCCTCAGCGTCGACGAGCTGGCCGGGGCCGCCGACGCCGCCATGTATGAGGCCAAACGCGCCGGCCGCAATCGCTTTCACTTCTACCGCCCCGAAATGACACAGAGCGCGCAGGCCCGCGCCCATATGGAGCGATTGCTGCGCCGCAGCCTGGCGGCCGGCGAGATGCAGCTGTACTTTCAGATGAAGCTGGAGCCCGAAAGCTCAGCGCCTGACGATGGTCGGCGGCGGCTGCGCCCCAGCGGCGCCGAAGCGCTGGCTCGCTGGCATAACGCCGAGTTAGGGCAGGTCCCGCCCGGGCGCTTTATCGCGCTGGCCGAGGAAAGCGGCTTCATCAATGAGCTCGGCGCCTGGGTCTTGCGTCAGGCCTGCCTGCAGATGAGCGCTTGGGCAAAACAGGGCCTGCGGGTGCCGCATATCTCGGTCAATCTGTCGGTACGCCAGCTCGAGCGCAGCGACATCGTCGAGGTCGTGCGCCAGGCGCTGCTGGAGGCGGACTTGCCGGCCGCCGCGCTGGAGCTGGAGATCACCGAATCGGTCATCATGAATGCCGACAACGCCCTGCCCGCCTTGGCCGCCTTGCATCAATTGGGTGTGCGCCTGTCGGTCGACGACTTCGGCACCGGCTACTCCTCGCTGGCCTATCTGAAGCTGCTGCCGATACAGACGCTGAAGATCGACCGCTCCTTCGTGACGGGCATCGGCGAACAGCTCAGTGATGAATCCATCATTCAGGCCGTCATCGGCCTGGCCCGCAGCCTGGGGCTGAGCACGGTGGCCGAGGGTGTCGAGACCGAGGCGCAACTGGACTTCTTGCTGGCCCAGGGCTGCGACCAGGTGCAGGGGTTCCTGTTCAGCCGGCCGCTGCCGGCTGAGGCCTTCACCGCCGAATGGATGAAGCTTCAGGACACTGAGGCCAGCAAGGCCTGAAGCCCTGCTTCGTCGAGCACCGTCAACCCCAGCTCGCGCGCCTTGTCGAGCTTGGAGCCGGCCTCCTCGCCGGCCACAACATAATGGGTTTTCTTGGACACCGAGCCGCTGACCTTGCCGCCGGCCGCCTCGATCAAGTCCTTGGCCGCGTCGCGCGACAGCGTCGGCAAAGTGCCGGTCAGCACTAGGGTCTTGCCGAGCAGCGGCTGCGGGCCTGTTTCGGCCGCCGCGCCAGCGCCCTCCGGCCAAGTCAGGCCGGCCGCGCGCAGTTGCTCAATCACCTCGCGGTTGTGCGCCTGGGCAAAAAAGGTGTGGATGCTCTGGGCGACGATGGGGCCGACGTCGCGCACCTGCAAGAGCTGCTCCACGCTGGCATCCATCAAGGCATCAATGCCGCCGAAGTAACGCGCCAGATCCTTGGCCGTGGCCTCGCCGACCTGGCGGATGCCCAGGCCATAGAGAAAGCGCGCCAAGGTGGTGTGCTTGCTCTTCTCCAGCGACTCGAGCAGATTCAAGGCGCTGCGGTCGGCCATGCGGTCCAGTGCCGACAGCTTGGCGACGCCTAGCTTGTACAGACCGGGCAGGCTGGTGACCAGGCCTTCGTCGACAAGCTGCTCGACCAGCTTGTCGCCCAGGCCCTCGATGTCGAGCGCACGGCGGCCGGCGAAATGCAAAAGGGCCTGCTTGCGCTGCGCCGGGCAGAACAGGCCGCCGCTGCAGCTGTGGTTGATGCCGCCCTTCTCGCGTACGACCGCGCTGCCGCAGGCCGGGCAGGCGCGTGGCATGCGGAAGTTCGGCACGTAGGCAGGTCTCGATTCGACCACCCTGCCGACCACTTCGGGAATCACATCGCCGGCGCGCCGCACAATCACCTGATCGCCGACCCGCACGCCCTTGCGCCGCAGCTCGAAGACGTTATGCAAGGTGGCATTGGAGACCGTCGTACCGCCGACAAACACCGGCTCCAGCTTGGCCACCGGCGTCAGCTTGCCGGTGCGGCCGACCTGGATCTCGATCGAATTGAGCCGGGTCAGCATCTCCTGCGCCGGGTATTTGTGCGCCACCGCCCAGCGCGGCTCGCGGCTGACGAAACCCAGCCGCTGCTGGAGGGCCAGGCTGTTGACCTTGTAGACGACACCGTCGATATCAAACGGCAGGCTGTCGCGCTTGGCGCCCATGACCTGATGAAAAGCCACCAAACCTGCGGCACCCAAAGCCACGGTGCGGTCGGCACAAACGGGCAAACCCATTTTGGCCAGCGCATCCAACAAATCGCTGTGGGTGGCCGGTAACTCCCAGCCGCGCACCTCGCCCAGGCCATATGCAAAAAAGCTCAAGGGGCGCTGGGCGGCCAGCGCCGGGTCGAGCTGGCGCACCGCACCCGCAGCGGTGTTGCGCGGGTTGACGAAGGTTTTCTCACCCGCCTGCCGCTGGCGCTCGTTCAAGGCCTCGAAGTGATCGCGCCGCATATAGACCTCGCCACGCACCTCGATCACCGCTGCGCTGCTATTGAGCAAGCGCAGCGGGATCTGGCCGATGGTGCGGATGTTCTGCGTCACGTCCTCGCCGGTCTCCCCGTCGCCGCGCGTGGTCGCCTGCTTCAGCAGACCTTGCTCGTAGCGCAGGTTGATGGCCAGGCCGTCGAACTTCAGCTCGGCCGCGTACTCGACCGGCGGCGCGGCCTCAAGCAGCTCCAGCTGCTTGCGCACGCGCTGATCGAAACTCACCGCGCCCGTCGGTTCGGTATCGGTTTCGGTGCGTATGCTCAGCATCGCCACCGCATGGCGCACCGGCGTGAAGCCCTCCAGCACCCGACCCAGCACCCGTTGGGTCGGTGAATCGGGCGTCAGCAGCTCAGGATGTGCCGCCTCCAGCGCCTGCAGCTCCTGAAACAACTTGTCGTACTCTGCATCCGGCAAGGTCGGTGCGTCGAGCACGTAATAGAGATGGGCGTGGTGGTTCAGCGTCGCGCGCAGCTCGGCGGCGCGCTCAATATTGCTCAATTTATCGGTCTGGCTCATGCGGCTTCTCTGACTCTGGCGGGGCGACACGGGCGATCATGACCTGATCCACCCGGTGGCTGTCAACGTCGACGACCTCGAAACGCCAGCCCTCCCAGACCACCTGGTCGGTGCGCTTGGGGATGCGACGCAGCATCACCATCAGGAAGCCCGCCAAGGTGTCGTACTGGCCGGCATGCGGCAGGCTATCCAACTCCAGCGCACGCTGCACATCGGGGATGGGCGTGATGCCGTCGGCCAGGAAGGAGCCGTCGTCGCGGCGCACGATCTGTTCTTCTTCCGCCGAAACCGCCCGGCTGCCCATCACCGTGCTCATCACATCATTGAGTGTGATCACGCCGACCACCAGGCTGTATTCGTTGACGATGACGGCGAAGTCTTCGTGCACTTGACGGAACTGCACCAGCACCTCGGACAAGGTCAGCCGGTCCGGCACGATCAAAACCTTTTTCAGCTGACCGGCCGCCAACGCCGCACGCAGATCGATCACTTCCTCGCGCAGCACCGCCTGGAACAGATCGGTGGCGTCGACATAACCGACTATTTTGTCGATGCCGCCGTCGCAGACCAGATAGGTCGAATGCGGCGCCTCGGCGATGCGGTTGCGGATCAGCGCGTCATCATCCTCGATCGAGAAGAACACGATGTGCTCGCGCGTCGTCATCGTGCTCTCGACCCGGCGGGTGTCCAGCTCGAAGACGTTTTCAATCATTTGCTGCTCGGAGTCGGCGACCACGCCGGCCAGATTGCCGGCCTCGGCCAGTGCCAGAATATCCAGATGGGTGATCGAGTTGTCGCGCTGGGCCGGCCGGCCCATCATGCGGATCAAGGCCTCGGTCATCGCGCTGAAGGCCCAGGCCAAGGGCTTGAGCAGGGTCACCAGCGCTTGCATGGGCCCGATCACCACCAAGGCCATGCGCTCGGGCTCGTTCATCGACAAGCGCTTGGGCACCAGGTCGGCCAGCACGATGAACAAGCTGATGATGGTCAAAAAGGACAGGCTGAAGCCCAGCGAGTAGGCCTGCTCGGGCGACATCAACAAACGCAGTGCCGCCTCGAAATGCGGGGTCAGCGCGCCTTCGCCGACAAAGCCGCCCAGGATGGCGACCGTGTTGACGCCGATCTGCACCACAGTGAAGTAATGGCCCGGCTGCTCCTGCACCGACAACACCCGCAGCGCCCGCGCATCACCGTCATCGGCCAGCTGCTGCAACTTGAGCCGGCGCGAGGCGGCCAGGGCCAGCTCGGCGACCGAGAAGAAGGCGCTGGCGGCGATCAGCGCGGCGATCAACAGCAGGCTGGTGGTCAATGCATTTCCTCTTTAACTGAATGTACTTAGCTGAAAAGACGCCGAGCCACCAAGCTGCCGGCCGCCAAGTCGCGCGAAGCCAGGGCGCGGTACAAGGTACTGAGGTCCTGACCAATCGACGCGAAGGCATGCAGATTCAAGACCTGACCCCGGTCGTCGCAGACATCGGCCTCGATATCGCGGGCCAAGCCGCGCGCCGCTTCCTGCCATGACGCGAAAGGCTCCAACGCCTCGGCTGTTTGCGGCACGTCCAGCGACAGCGACAGCTCGCGCAAGGACGAGGCCTGCGGGTTCTCGGCCAAGGCCGCCTGCGACTCGAAGTTCAGCGTCAGAATCGGCGGCGCGCCCTCTTCCTCGGAGGCCAGCACCAAGCGCCCCGGCATCGAGCCCGGCACAAAGCCGTGGCGCGCTGCCACCTGCTGCACATAACCCAAGGTCCAGGCGGCCGATTTGGCGCGCAGGATCACCGCCAATTGCGCGTCGTGGTCGCCGGCAAAATGATCCAGCTCGCGCGCCCGGCCGACCACGTCCAGCATGTCGGGGAACTGCACAAAGGCGCCGACGCCGTCGGCGAAGCTCTGCACTTTCTGCACAAACTCCGAGTACTCGATCTCGTTCATCGCGCCATTGCGGTTGGCCATTTGGGCGCCGGCCTGGAACTCGCCATAACGCTGACCTGGCACGGGCAGCTCCCACTCGCCGGTCTCGGCATTCAGGCCCTCGATATGAAAGGGCTTGGTGCCGGCACGCCGGCTGCCCGGCAGGTGCGACAGCGCCATCTCGCCGCTGACCGGCGCGTCCAACGTGAGGGTGGCGATCGCGTCGATCAAGGCGTCGATGCGGGCCGAGGGTTTGCGCACGCGCGCCACCGCGGGCAGCGTCGCATCCAATGAAACAGCGGTTTCATCCAGCGCGGGAGCGTCCAGACCAGGTTCTTGCCGGCCGCAATCCATCATCGGTTCCAGCTGCGCATCGGCGCGGCGCGGGCCGGCCTTGCGGGCGCTCCAGGCACCGTGGGCGACGACGCCAGCCAGCACCACGCCGCCGGCAATCGCGAGCATTTCAGTCAAAGTCATGTGAGTTCCGCCAAAGCCAAGGCCTTGTCCATGTCCACCGCCACGATGCGTGAAACGCCCTGCTCTTGCATGGTCACACCAATTAATTGTTCTGCCATTTCCATTGCGATCTTGTTGTGTGAGATGAAGAGGAACTGGGTTCCGCTGCTCATCTCGGCCACCAGTTTGGCATAACGCTCGGTGTTGGCGTCGTCCAATGGGGCGTCCACCTCGTCCAACAAACAGAACGGGGCGGGGTTGAGTTGAAAGATGGCGAACACCAGGGCAATCGCCGTCAGCGCTTTTTCGCCACCCGAAAGCAGGTGGATGGTGCTGTTCTTCTTGCCCGGCGGCTGGGCCATCACCTGCACGCCGGCATCCAGAATTTCGTCGCCGGTCATCATCAGCTTGGCCTGGCCGCCGCCGAACAGAATCGGGAACATGCGGCCGAAATGCATATTCACCTGCTCGAAGGTGGCCGCCAGCAGGTCGCGCGTCTCCAGGTCGATCTTGTGGATCGCGTCCTCCAGCGTGGCCATGGCCGATTGCAGGTCGGCGCATTGCGAATCGAGGAAGGTCTTGCGCTCGCGCGCCGACGTCAGCTCGTCCAGCGCGGCCAGATTGACGGCGCCCAGGGCGGCAATCTCACGGTTGATGCGGTCGATTTCGCCCTGCAGGCCGTAGAGCTTGACCTGACCCTCCTCGACACCGCGGGCCAGCGCCTCCATGTCCACGCCGGCGGCAACCAGTTGTTCCAGATACTGAGCGCCGCCGAGCTGGGCGGCTTGTTCTTCCAGCTGCAGCTTGGTCAGGCGCTCGCGCAAGGGGTCGAGGCTGCGCTCGAAGGCCAGGCGCTGCTCGTCCATCTGGCGCAGGCGCAGGCTCAAATCGTCATAGCCGCTGCGCACGCCGGCCAGCGCATGTTCGCGCTCCATCTTCAGCGCCAGCGCGTCTTGCAGGCCGGCCTGCGCCGCCGCGTCATTGAGCGTGTCCAGCTCATGCTGCAGGCTGGCGATCGACTGTTGGTTGGTCTGCAACTGTTCCGCAGCGGTTTCGATCGCGCGCTGCAGCTCGGCCCGCCGCGAGGCCAGCGCACGGGCGCTGTACTGCGCTTCCTGCGCGCGCCGCTCCAGGCCGCGCAGCTGCTCGCGCGCCTCGGCCAGGCGGCGCTCGGCCAAGAGCGTCGCGTCGTCCAGCTCGGCGTGGCGCTCCTGCGTCGTCGCCAGCTGCATATCGAGTTCCTCGAAGCGCGCCTCGCCGGTGATGCGGCGCTCCTGCAATTCCTCGGCCTGGGCGTCGATCTCGAACAGCTCGTCCTCCAGCTGGCTGCGGCGGCTGCTGGCGGCCTCGGCCTGGCCGGTCAGTTGAAGTAACTCGACATGCAATTGGTGGGCGCGGTTCTGCGTTTCGACCGCCTCGCGGCGCAGGCCCAAGAGTCGCTGCGTCGCCTCGGTATAGCCGGCCTCGGCGCGCACCAAGGCCGATTTGGATTCGTCGGCGATCAGCGCCTGAGCGCGCAGCTCCAGCACCAGCTGCTCGATCTCCTGCGCCCGCGCCAGCATGCCGGCCTGCTCGGAGTCGGGTGCATAAAAACTGACAGCGAATTGGCTGACCGCGTGGCCGGCGGCCGTCATGATCAGCTCGCCATGGGTCAGCTTGGCTCTGTTGGCCAGCGCCTGATCCAGCGAGTCGGCGGTGTAGACGCCCTCCAGCCAGTCATTCAGCAAGGCGCTTAAGCCTGGGTTGTCCAGGCGCAGCAGATCGCTCAAGCGCGCCAGGGTCTGGTGGGTGTTGGCGATGGCAGCCGCCGGCGGCGAATAAAAAGCCAGTTTCGCCGGCGGCGCGTCCGACTCAAAGGCGCGCACCGTCTCCAGCCGTCCGACTTCGAGCGCGCTCATGCGCTCGCGCAGCGAGGCCTCCAGCGCGTTCTCCCAGCCCGGCTTGATGTGCAACCGAGTCCACAAGCCGGCCAGGCCGTCCAGGCCATGTTTGGCCAACCAAGGTTTTAGTTTGCCCTCGGTCTGCACTTTTTCTTGCAAGGCGCGCAAGGCGTCTAGCCTCGCCGACAGGGTCGACTGCTTGGCCTGCTGCTGGTTGGCGTCGGTTTGCGCGGCCCGCCTGGCTTCTTCAAATTGGGGGACCTGCTCGCCCAGCTCATGCAAGCGCGCATCGGCCATATCGCGGGCCTCATCAAACGCCTCGCTGTTGCGCTTCAGCTCGGCCAGCTTGTCTTGGTCGGGCGCGGCCAGGCCTTGGCGTGCAGCGGCCAGACGCTCGCGGCGGGTGCGCAGCTGGCGGGTCTGCTCCTCGACGCTGCGGCTCTCGGCCGCCAGCACCTGGATCTGCTGCTGCACCTGCACGACCAGGGCGCGCTGCTCATTCGCGCGCGCCTGCGCCGCCCGCACCGCATCCTCGGCATTCGGCAAGTTGCCGCCCTGCTCCTCGGCCTGGGCGGCGAGGATTTCGCTTTGCTCCTCGGCGGTCGCGATCTGCTCGGCAATCGTCTCCAGCTCGTCCTTGGACTGCAGCGAGCGTTCTTCCCATTGCTGGTTTTGCGCCTGCAGCTCGATCAAGCGTGCCTCTACACGCTTGCGCCCCTCGACCACATAGCGGATGCGCTCCTCCAGCCGGCTGACCTCCAACTGCGCCTCGGCATAACGGCCTTGGCTCGCGTGCAGCTCGTCGCCGGCCGCGTAATGGGCCTGGCGCACCGTCTCCAGCTCGGCCTCGACCTGGCGCAGCTCGGCCAGCCGCGACTCCAGCGCGTTGGTGGCCTCCAGATGCTCGGCCCTGACTCGGCCCTGCTCGGCCGCAGCGTCGCGCTGCTTCAAGAACCAGAGCTGATGCAGTTTGAGCGTGCCGGCGTCCTGCAGGCCGCGATAGCTGGCCGCGACCTCGGCCTGCTTTTCGAGCTTTTCGAGGTTGGCGTTCAGCTCGCGCAAGATGTCGTCGACGCGGGTCAGGTTCTCGCGCGTGTCGCGCAGCCGGTTCTCGGTCTCACGGCGGCGCTCCTTGTACTTGGAGACGCCGGCGGCTTCCTCCAGGAACATGCGCATTTCTTCGGGCTTGCTCTCGATCAGGCGGCTGATGGTGCCCTGGCCGATGATGGCGTAGGCGCGCGGCCCCAGACCGGTGCCCAGGAACACGTCCTGCACATCGCGGCGGCGCACCGGCTGGTTGTTGATGTAGTAGCTGCTGCTGCCGTCGCGGGTCAGCACGCGCTTGACGGCAATCTCGGCGAACTGGCTCCACTGGCCGCCGGCACGGGCGTCCTCATTCGAGAACACCAGCTCCACGCTGGCGCGGCTGGCCGGCTTGCGGTTGCCGGAGCCGTTGAAGATCACGTCCTGCATGGACTCGCCGCGCAGCTCGGAGGCCTTGCTCTCGCCCAGCACCCAGCGCACGGCGTCCATGATGTTGGACTTGCCGCAACCGTTCGGTCCGACCACGCCAACCAACTGGCCAGGCAGCTGGAACACTGTAGCGTCGGCAAAGGACTTGAAGCCCGCAAGCTTGATCGAGTTCAGACGCATGGAGGCGCAATTCGGCAGCGAATATCGCCGCTAAGCCGTTGATTTATTTACACAAAAGCGCCACAAACGGGCGCTTTATCGGGCCTGGATGATACCATCGCGCCCTCCCCCTTTTACTCACCGACACAGCTTGCGCCTCGGCCCAGCCGTGCCGCACCGATTCCATGGCCAAGATATTCCCTCCGTCCAAGTCCATCAACAAGTCCGCCGTCAAGGCTGCAGCCAAGACCGGCAGCAAGGGCCGCCAAACGCTGGAGTTGGAGGCCAAGACCCGCAAGGTTCTGAAGCTTGAGGAGCCCAAACCCGTCAAGCCTATCAAGGCCGTGAAGCCAACAGCGCCGGCCAGCAGCTTGGGCGCGGCGCCCAAGCAGCGCGAAATGCCGCCCAACCCGCCCTCACGTCCGAGCAAGGAACTGCATGTGTTTCCTAACCCTGCACCTGAGCGCGACTATGTGATCCAGTTCCAGGTGCCCGAGTTCACCTGCCACTGCCCGCTGACCGGCCAGCCCGACTTCGCTCACTTCACCATCGACATGATTGCCGACCAGCATTGTGTAGAGCTCAAAAGCCTGAAAATGTATTTTTGGAGCTACCGCGACGAGGGCGCCTTCCACGAGAAGGTCAGCAACACGATTCTTGATGACATCGTCAAGGTGACGAATCCACGCTTCATCCGCATCACCGCCAAGTGGTATGTGCGCGGCGGCATCTACACCAATGTGGTGGTCGAGCATCGCCAAAAGGGCTGGAAGCCGCTGCCGCGGGTGGACCTGCCTGAGCATGGTTTCCAGT
>JADMJQ010000001.1:28819-39486 GCA_018780415.1 Roseateles sp.
GGCTGATGTCCTTCGCCTACAGCAGCGCTCATCAAGACCGCGCCGTGACCGTACGGCGCAGCCGCATCGACGGCTACGGCGTGTTCGCCGATGAGGCCGTGCTGCTGGGCGCCAAGCTAGGAGGCCTGACCGGCGAGGCCATCAGCGTGGCCGAGGCCAGGCGTCGAGCCCAGGGGCGCCAGCGCATCATGCTGGTGGAGTTGTCGGCCAGCCGCGCGATCGACGCCACCCGCTCGGCCGACGCGATGCGCTTCACCAACCATTCCTGCTCGCCGAATGCCCGCATCCAGGTGGAGGACGGCAGGATCGAGTTCTTCGCGCTGCGCAATCTGGCCATTGGCGACGAGATCACCGTGGACTACGGCCTCACCCACCATGAAGGCCGACTTGCCTGCCGCTGCGCGCAGCCGGGCTGCGTCGGCTGGCTTTGAAATTTCAGTCATCAGATGATCACCGCACCTCCTCACAACCCACTGCTGGACAAGCTTCACCCCTACCCGTTCGAGCGCCTGCGCGCCTTGAATGCCGGCATCACGCCGAATCCCGGCTATCGCCCCATCAGCCTCGGCATTGGTGAGCCCAAGCATCCGGCGCCCAAGCTGATTGAAGACGCGCTGATGGGCGCAATGAAGGGCCTGTCCGGCTACCCGGCCACCGCCGGCGAGCCGGTCCTGCGCGAGGCGATCTGCGCCTGGTTGCAGCGCCGCTATGGCTTGACCTTGGACCCTGCCAGCCAGGTGCTGCCGGTCAACGGCTCGCGCGAGGCCTTGTTCGCCCTGGCGCAGACGGTGATAGCCCCCAGCCGACCCGGCGCCACCGTCGTCTGCCCAAATCCGTTTTATCAAATCTATGAAGGCGCGGCCCTGCTGGCAGGCGCGCAGACGGCTTTTGCCAACAGCGATCCAACCCGCAATTTCGCGGCAAACTGGGCCGAGATTGATGACGCCACTTGGGCGAAAACTCAGCTGCTCTACGTCTGCTCGCCCGGCAACCCGACCGGTGCGGTGATGCCGCTGAGCGAATGGCAGACCTTGTTCGAGCTGTCCGACCGCCACGGCTTTGTGATCGCCTCGGACGAGTGCTATTCGGAGATCTATTTTGGCGAAGAAGGCCCACAGTCCGCGCCACTGGGCGGGCTGGAGGCGGCGGCCAAGCTGGGCCGAGGCGACTTCCGCAATCTGATGGCCTTCACCAGCCTGTCCAAACGCTCCAATGTGCCGGGCCTTCGCTCGGGCTTTGTGGCCGGCGATGCGGCCCTGATCAAGCGCTTTTTGCTCTACCGCACCTATCACGGCAGCGCGATGAGCCCGCTGGTGCAGGCGGCCAGCGTGGCGGCCTGGAACGATGAGACCCATGTGGTCGCCAACCGGGCCGAGTACCGTGCCAAGTTCGCGCAGGTGACGCCGCTGCTGGCGAGCGTGATGCAAGTCGCCTTGCCGGATGCGGGCTTCTACCTCTGGGCCGAGGTACCGGCCCATATTCACGCCGGCGACGATGTCGCTTTCGCCCAGGGCTTGCTGGCTCAATACAATGTCGCGGTGCTGCCGGGCAGCTTGCTGGCGCGCGAGGCACATGGCATCAATCCGGGCGCCGGCCGTATCCGCCTGGCCCTGGTGGCCGAGCAGAGCGAATGCATGGAGGCGGCCGAGCGGATTGTGGCCTTCGTGAACTCCTTCAAGCCGGCGCTTTGAGACTCACCCCTTTTAAACCCTGACCTATTTCGAGCCGATTCATGACAAATCAACTGCAAGCCACCATCGATCTGGCCTGGGAAGCCCGCGCCTCCATCAACGCCGCCAATGCACCCGCGGTGCGCGAGGCGGTTGAGCAGGTGATGGCCGAGCTGGACGCAGGCCGCCTGCGCGTGGCCGAACGTCAGTCGGTTGGCCAATGGGTCGTGCACCAATGGGTCAAAAAGGCGGTGCTCTTGTCCTTCCGCCTGAACGACAACCGCCTGATGGGCGCCGGTGATATGACCTTCTTCGACAAGGTGCCGACCAAGTTCGGCGGCCTGTCCGAAGACGCGATCCGCGCCATGGGCGTGCGCGTGGTGCCGCCGGCCGTGGCGCGCCGCGGCAGCTTCCTGGCCAAGAACGTGATCCTGATGCCGTCCTATGTGAACATCGGTGCCTATGTGGACGAAGGCACCATGGTCGACACCTGGGCGACGGTGGGCAGTTGCGCGCAGATCGGCAAGAACGTGCACCTGAGCGGCGGTGTCGGCATCGGCGGCGTGCTGGAGCCGCTGCAGGGCAACCCGACCATCATCGAAGACAACTGCTTCATCGGCGCCCGCTCGGAAGTGGTGGAAGGCGTCATCGTCGAGGAAAACTCGGTCATCTCGATGGGCGTCTACATCGGCCAGAGCACGCCGATCTATGACCGCGAGATGGACACCGTCACGTATGGCCGCGTGCCGGCCGGCTCGGTCGTGATCAGCGGCAGCCTGCCCAAGAACGACGGCAAGTACAGCCTGTATGCGGCCATCATCGTCAAGAAGGTCGATGCCGGCACGCGGGCCAAGACCAGCATCAACGATCTGCTGCGCGACTGAACTGGAGCGGGTGCCGGCATGAGTGGAAATATGGAGCGCATCTTGCGCTTGATGGCCGACAAAGGCGCATCCGACGTTTATCTGTCGGCCAATATGCCGGTGCTGATCCGCCTGAACGGGCAGATCGTGCAGCTGTCCGACCAAGTTTTGACACACACCCAGCCGCGCCAGTTGATCGCCGAGGTGGTGGAGCCGGCGCAGTTGGCCGAGCTGGATGCCACCGGTGAGCTGAATATGGCGGTGGCGGTCAGCAAGGTCGGGAGTTTTCGGCTCTCGGGCTTTCGCCAGCGCGGCAGCATTGCCGGTGTGTTCCGCCATATTCCGCACAATATCCCGTCGCTGGAGGCATTGAATCTGCCGCCAGTTTTGGGCAAATTGGTGCAGGAGAAGCGCGGCCTGATCCTGATGGTGGGCGCCACCGGCACCGGCAAAAGCACCACGCTGGCCTCAATGTTGGAGCATCGCAACCAGCATATGAGCGGCCATATCCTGACCATCGAGGATCCGCTCGAGTACCTGTTCACCAACAAGCGCTCGGTGGTCAACCAGCGCGAGGTCGGGCGCGACACCGCCTCGCTGCAGATTGCCTTGAAGAACGCGCTGCGGCAGGCGCCGGACTGCATCCTGATCGGCGAGATCCGCGACCGCGACACCATGACCGCGGCGATCTCCTACGCGCTGTCGGGCCACTTGGTGCTCGCCACCTTGCACGGCAATAACAGCTATCACGCACTGAACCGGATTTTGTCGTTTTACACACCGGAGTCGCGCCCGGCCCTGTTGAATGACTTGGCTGCCGGCCTGAAGTCGGTGGTTTCGCAGCGTCTGGTGCGGGCCTCGGCCGGCGGTCGCATTCCGGTCATCGAGATCTTGCTCAACACCAAACTGATCTCGGAGCTGATCGAGCATGGCGACTTCAGCGGCGTCAAGGAGGCGATGGAAAAGTCGATGGCCGAGGGCTCGCAGACCTATGAAGAGCATTTCGCCAAACTGATCAAAGACGGCACCATCACGCGCGAAGAAGGCCTGGCCTTTGCCGACTCGCCGACCAATCTGCTCTGGCGTTTGCAGAACGACGCGCCCGGTGCGAACAAGCCATCAGCCAAGCAAGCAGAAGCCACGCCCAGCGACGAAGCCAGCTTCACCGAAATCACGCTTGATGTGCGCCACGACTGACGCCTCCTAAAGAAGAAGAACAAGCAATGTCCGACACCCTTGCCCTGCTTGAGGCGCTGATCGCGCGCCCGTCCGTCACGCCCAATGACGCCGGCTGCCAGGCCCTGCTTGCCGCCCGCTTGGCGGCTATCGGCTTCGAGATCGAGCGCATGGACAGCGGCCCGGAGAATTTCCGCGTCAGCAATCTGTGGGCGATCAAGCGCGGCGGCCGGCCGGACGGTACCGTGCTGATGTTTGCCGGCCACACCGACGTGGTGCCGCCCGGTCGTCTCGACGCCTGGGCCAGCGACCCCTTTGTGCCCAGCTACCGCGACGGCCGCATCTACGGGCGCGGTGCCGCCGATATGAAGGGTTCGGTCGCGGCGATGGTGGTGGCGGCAGAAGAATTCGTCGGCGCCCATCCGGATCACGCCGGCAGCCTCGCATTCTTGCTGACCAGCGACGAGGAAGGCCCGTCGATCGACGGCACCAAGGTCTGCTGCCAACTGCTGCAAACGCGCGGCCAGCGGCTGGACTACTGCATCGTCGGCGAGCCGACCTCGGTGGACCGCGTCGGCGATATGCTGAAAAACGGTCGCCGTGGCACGCTCAGCGGCAAGCTCAGGGTCAAGGGCATCCAAGGCCATGTCGCCTACCCGCAGTTGGCCCGCAATCCGGTACACCAGGCGGCGCCCGCCCTGGCCGAGTTGGCGGCCATGGTCTGGGATGCAGGTAACGAGTACTTTCCCGCCACCACCTTTCAGATCTCCAATATCAGCGCCGGCACCGGTGCCACCAATGTGATCCCGGGCGAAATGGTCTTGGACTTCAACTTCCGCTTCTCGACCGAGTCGACGCCGCAAGCGCTGAAGGCCCGCGTGTTATCCCTGCTGGAGCGCCACGGTCTCGAATATGCGCTGGACTGGACGCTCGGCGGCGAGCCGTTTCTGACGCCGATCGGCAGTTTGAGCGAAGCCGTTTGCTCAGCGATAAAGCAAGAGACCGGCCTGGTGGCTCAGCTGTCCACCACCGGCGGCACCTCGGACGGCCGCTTCATCGCCAAGATCTGCCCCCAGGTGATCGAGTTCGGCCCCATCAACGCCAGCATCCACAAGATCGACGAGTACCTGCCCGCCGACAGCCTGGAGCCGCTGAAGAATATTTACCGTTTGACGCTGGAGAACCTGTTGCTGTGAAGCTGATTGACTGTATTGAACAAAGCGCCGCCCGCTTAACCGAAGCGGGCGTTTCATTTGGCCATGGCACAACGAATGCGTTTGACGAGGCGGCTTGGCTGGTGCTTTGGCGTTGTGGCCTTGCCCTGGACAGCCTAGACGAGCACGCCGAGCAAGACCTGACCCCGGCCGAGCTGGCCCTGATTGACGCGCTGATCGCGCAGCGCATCGCCACCCGCAAGCCGGCTGCCTACTTGACTCAGGAAGCCTGGTTGCAAGGCGTGCCCTTCTACGTCGACGAGCGCAGCATTGTGCCGCGCAGCCTGATTGCCGAGCTGATCGCCAATGAGGCGATCGATTCCTGGCTGTCCGACCAAACCCGCCGCGTGCTGGACCTGTGCACCGGCAACGGCTCGTTGGCCGTACTGGCGGCCATGGCCTGGCCCGAGGTGCAGGTCGACGCGATCGACCTCAGCGCCGACGCACTGGCCGTGGCCCGCATCAATGTGGACCAGCATGGCCTGGGCGAGCGCATCCGCTTGCTGCAGGGTGATGGCTTCGCGCCTGTGGCCGCCGAAGGTGCTCGTTATGACCTGATTCTGTGCAACCCGCCCTATGTCAACGCGGACGCGATGGCGACCCTACCCCCCGAGTATTGCGCCGAGCCGGCCCTGGCCCTGGCCGGCGGCGCAGACGGCATGGATTTTGTACGTCGCCTGTTGAGCCAAGCCGCAGATCACCTGACCGAAGACGGTTTCCTGGTGCTTGAAATCGGCAACGAGTGCGAATATTTTTACGCTGCATTCCCGCAGCTGGAAGTGGCCTGGATGGAGACATCGGCCGGAGAGTACCAAGTGTTAATCGTTACCCAAGAAGTATTGAAAAAGGCCCAGCTCGCATCATGATCACGCTACGCAATATCACGCTGCGGCGCGGCACCAAGGTTGTCCTCGACGACGCCTCCGTCACCCTGCAACCGGGTGAAAAAATCGGCCTGGTCGGCCGCAACGGCGCGGGCAAGTCCAGCCTGTTTGCGATGCTGACCAACCGCCTGCAAAACGACAAGGGCGAGGTCGATATCCCGCGCCAATGGGCGGTCGGCGAGGTCGCCCAGGACATGCCAGAGACCGAAATGCCGGCGACAGACTATGTACTGGAGGGCGACCGCCGCCTGATGGAAGCGCGCCTGGCGCTGGACGCAGCCGAAGCGGCCGAAGACGGCCACGCGATGGCCGATGCCCACGCGATGCTCAGCGACGCCGGCGCCTTTGATGCGCGGCCGCGCGCGCAGGCGCTGTTGATGGGCCTGGGCTTCAAGGGCACGCAGGTGGACGCGCCGGTGAACAGCTTTTCGGGTGGTTGGCGTATGCGCTTGCAACTCGCGCGCGCGTTGATGTGCCCGGCCGAGCTGATGCTGCTGGACGAGCCGACCAATCACTTGGACTTGGATGCCTTGGTCTGGCTGGAAGCCTGGCTGATGCGCTACGAAGGCACGCTGATCGTGATCAGCCATGACCGCGAATTCTTGGATGCGATCACCCGCGTGACGCTGCATCTGGACGAAGCAAAGCTGATGCGCTATGGCGGCAACTACACGGCGTTCGAATCGATGCGGGCCGAGCGCATGGTCTTGCAGGCGGCGGCGTTTGGCAAGCAGCAGGACCGCATCGAGCATCTGCAGAAATTCATTGACCGCTTCAAGGCCAAGGCCAGCAAGGCCAAGCAGGCGCAGAGCCGGGTCAAGGCGCTGGAGCGGATGGAGCGCTTGGCGCCGGTCTTGGCTTCGGCCGACTTCTCGTTCGAATTCCGCGAGCCGCTGAACCTGCCCAATCCGATGTTGATGTTCGACGAGGTCGCCTGCGGCTACGACACCGACGAGGGCGAGAACGTGATCGTGCGCGGCATCAACCGCTCGGTGCTTGCCGGCCAGCGCATCGGCATCCTGGGCGCCAACGGCCAGGGCAAGTCGACGGTGGTGAAGACGATTGCCCGCGCCCAGCGCGCGATGGGCGGCAAGATCACCGAAGGCAAGGGCCTGACGATTGGCTATTTCGCCCAGCAGGAAATGGACGTCTTGCGCCCCGACGAGGGTCCGCTCTCGCATATGGTGCGCTTGGCCAAGGAAGTTTCGCCGAGTGCACGCGAGCAAGAGTTGCGCGACTTCTTGGGCCAATTCCGCTTTGTCGGCGCAATGGTCAACCAGGAAGTCGGCAGCCTGTCCGGCGGCGAAAAGGCGCGCCTGGTGCTGGCGATGCTGGTCTGGCAGCGCCCCAACCTCTTGCTGCTGGATGAGCCAACCAACCATTTGGACCTGAACACGCGTGAGGCGTTGTCGATGGCGCTGAACGAGTTTGAGGGCACGGTGATGCTGGTCAGCCATGACCGCGCCTTGCTGCGCGAGGTCTGCGACGAGTTCTGGTTAGTGGCCAAGGGCGTGGTCGCGCCGTTTGACGGCGATCTGGACGACTATCAAAAGTGGCTGCTGGAGCAGTCCAAGGAGGCCGCCAAGGCCGCCAAGGAAGCTGCCAAGGCAGCGGCCAAGAGCTTTGGCAAGCAGGCGGCCGCTAAACCTGTCGCTGTGGTGGCGGCAGCGCCGGTGGCTGCAGCTGCAGCGCCTGTGGACCGCAAGATCAGTGGCCAAGCGCGCCAAAAGCTGGCCGAGCAGACGAAACCGCTGCGCCGAGAGATGGATGCCATCGACGTGACGCTGAACAAGCTGGCGGACGAGCGCACGGCGGTTGAGGCGCAACTCGGCGCGGGCGGCACCTCACCGAGCCAAATCGCGGAAGGCGGCCGGCGTTTGAAGGCGATTCACGACGAGCTTGCCGCAGCCGAGCTGCGCTGGTTGGAACTGAGCGCCGAGGTCGACGCGCTGCACGCTGCCAGCTAAGTCAGGCGCTTAAAAGCACGGCCGCTATCCCCAAAGCGGCCGGCAGCGCCTGTATATAGGCGATCTTGCGGCTGACGGTGGCGGCGCCGAACAGGCCCGCCACCACCACGCAGCCCAAGAAGAACAGCTGCACCGCATGGCCGGCCGTGCCCAAGCTCAAACCCCAAAGCAGGCCGGCTGCCAGAAAGCCGTTGTACAGCCCCTGATTTGCGGCCAGCGCCTTACTGGCCTGGGCAAATTCAGGCGTCAGCCTGAAGGTCTTGAGCCCCAGCGGCTTGGTCCACAAAAACATCTCCAGCACCAGAAAATAGATGTGCAACGCGGCCACCAGGGCCAGCAAAGCGTTGGCAATCAAAGTCATAGCATCTCTCTCCGCTTGTCAATAACCATTTAGATTGTGTGCAATTGAATTGCACTCTACATTACATCCCATGCCCAGCCAAAAAGCCATCCCAGCACCGACGCCATCCAGCGCCGACGAGTGGCTGCAACTGGACCGGCAACTCTGCTTTGCGCTTTATGCCAGTTCTTTGGCCATGACCAAGCAATACAAACCCTTGCTTGCGGCGCTGGGGCTCACCTACCCGCAGTACCTGGTGATGTTGCTGCTTTGGGAGTCGGACGGTGTCAGTGTTTCAAGCCTTGGCCAACGCCTGTCGCTGGATTCCGGCACCCTGACACCCTTGCTCAAACGACTTGAAGCCAATGGCTTGATCAATCGTCGGCGCGCCGTTGATGACGAGCGCCGGGTCGACATCTTCCTGAGCGCAGCGGGTGACGCGCTGCGCGTGCAAGCCCGCCTGATTCCGCCGCAAATGGCCTGCGCGACCGCCTGCTCGCTGGAAGAACTCCAATCACTGACCCAGCGCCTGCATCAGTTGCGCCAGCAGCTCAATACTTTTCCCGTCCCGTCCCTCAACCCTTGAAGAAAGACTGCATCAAAATGGCACTCGAAAAAGTTCTCTACACCGCCCACGCCACCTCAACCGGCGGCCGCGAAGGCACATCAAGCACGCCCGACGGCGCGCTCAGCGTCACGCTGTCGACGCCGAAGGAATTGGGCGGCGCAGGCGGCCCCGGCACCAACCCGGAACAGCTGTTTGCGGCCGGCTATTCAGCCTGCTTCATTGGCGCGATGAAGGCGGTTGCGGGCAAGACGAAGACGGCCTTGCCGGCGGACTTGTCCATCAGCGCCGATGTGGGCATTGGCCCGATCCCAACCGGCTTCAGCATCCAGGTGGCTTTGCAAATCAGCTTGCCCGGCATGGAGCGCGCCGCGGCCGAGCAACTGGTGCAGGCTGCGCATCAGGTCTGCCCTTACTCGAACGCCACGCGTGGCAATATCGACGTGAGCTTGACGGTGATCTGAAAGCCGGGGCGTCCAGCTATTTGGCCGCCAACAAGCTCAACAGCAGTTCCACCCGCGCCTTCACCGGGCTCAACGCGCCTGCGCTGGGCAAGGCGTCGGCGGACTCGGTCACCGGGCCGGCGTCGCAACGGGTGCTGCGCAGCACCGCCACGCCTTGCGCCTGGGCCGAGCGCAAGGCCCTCTCCAAGGACATCGACAGGCTACCGTTGCCGGTGCCGGCCACCACCAGGCCATCCACACCATGCTCGAGCAACGCCTCGACGACGGTCCCGTCGGCGCCAACATGGTTCATCAAGATTTGCACGCGCGGCCAATTTTCAAGCGGCCGACTCAGCACGCCCAAGCCAAACGGCGTGGGCGCAGTGCCGGGCAAACTCAACCATCGCACCCGCCCCTCCTCCACCACAGCCGCACGCGCACCGTCAACCGAGGCAAAGGCGTCGACTCGGTAGCTATGCACCTTGCGCAGCTGTTCCGCCGAATGCACCGCGCCTGCAAAAACGACCAAGACGCCATGCGCGTGGCGCTCAGCGGCCACGTTGACGGCATCCAACAGATTCTGCGGCCCGTCGGTCTGCAAAGCGGTCGCCGGCCGCATGGCCGCAGTCAGCACGACCGGCTTGCTCGGCGCCAGCACGCGCTGCAGGAAATAGGCAGTTTCCTCCAGAGTGTCGGTGCCATGGGTGATGACAACACCCATCACCTCGGGCCGAGCCAGATGCTCAGACACCCGCAAGGCCAGCTTTCGCCAGGTCGCAAAGTCCATGTCCTTGCTGTCCAGCTGAGCAATTTGCTCGGTCTCAAGCCGGCGCTGCCCCAGCGGCGGAATCGCCCGCACCAACTCAAGCACACCCAGCTGCGCCGCGCGGTAGCCGACGTTGTCGGCAGAATCTTGGGCGGTGCCGGCAATGGTGCCGCCGGTACCCAGGATGACCACCAAACCGCTATTTAGTTCATTTGTGTTTTGCAATTTTTCTAAACCTGGATGAAAATACAGTTACTGGATATATATTCAGGCAAGCAATCGCAGAGGACTCTCATGGACGCCAGCCCCAAACTCACCGCCCGCCAACAGCAAATCCTCGACTTGGTGCGCAGCGCGATCGAGCGTACCGGCGCACCACCGACCCGCGCCGAAATTGCCAAGGAACTGGGCTTTCGCTCCGCCAATGCCGCCGAGGAACATCTGCAGGCGCTGGCGCGCAAAGGCGTCATCGAACTGGTCGGCGGCACGTCACGAGGCATCAGGCTGAAGTCTGACACATTGCGCGCCTTGAACGAGGCGCGCAATGCCGGTGAAATGACACAAACACAAGGCTCGTTCGCCAAGCAATTCAGTCTACCTTTGTCGAGCTTGGCGCAACTGACACTGCCCCTGGTCGGGCGGGTGGCGGCGGGTCAACCCATACTCGCCCAAGAACATATTGAGCAAAGCTATACCGTCGAGGCCAGTATGTTCGCAAGACAGCCCGATTTTTTGCTCAAGGTTCGCGGCATGAGCATGAAGGACATCGGCATCATGGA
>JADMJQ010000068.1:0-1941 GCA_018780415.1 Roseateles sp.
CTGCCGGTGGACTTCACCAACCGCGTGGTCTATTACGTCGGCCCGGTCGATCCGGTGCGCGACGAGGTGATGGGGCCTGCGGGACCGACCACCGCCACCCGCATGGACGGCTACACCCGCATGATGCTGGAGCAGACCGGCCTGATCGCGATGGTCGGCAAGGCCGAGCGCGGCCCCGTCGCGATCGAGGCGATCAAGGACAACGGCTCGGCCTATTTGATGGCCGTCGGCGGCGCCGCCTATCTGGTGTCCAAGGCGATCAAGGCCGCACCGGTGGTCGGTTTTGCCGATCTGGGCATGGAGGCGATCTACGAGTTCGACGTGGTCGACATGCCGGTGACGGTGGCGGTCGATGCCGGGGGCACCAGCGCCCACATCACCGGCCCGGCCGAGTGGCAGCAGCGCATTGCTTCGGGCCAGACGGCGGTGATTCCCGTCAAGCAGGTCTGAGATGAGCACCAGCAACAAGTCAGCGCTGCTGATCATCGATGTGCAGCGCGGCTTGTTCGACGCCGAGCCGCGGCCCTTCGAGGCCGAGGCGGTGCTCGCGCGCATCAATGCCTTGGCGGCGCGGGCCCGCGTGGCCGGCGCGCCGGTGGTCTTCATCCAACATGAGCGCGAGGGCGGCGCACTGGCCCAGGGCTCGGAGGGCTGGCAGTTGGAGCGCAGCCTGGTCGTGCGCCCAGGCGACCGGTTGCTGCGCAAGACCACGCCCGACTCTTTTTTGCGCACCGATCTGCTGGAGCTGCTGCAGGGCAGCGGCGTCCAGCATGTGGTGGTCTGCGGTTATGCATCAGAGTTCTGCGTTGACACCACGACACGCCGGGCGGCGGCGCTGGGTTTTGCCGTCACGCTGGCGGCCGATGCCCATACGACCCATGACAAGCCGCATGCCAGCGCCGAGCAGATCCGCGCCCACCACAACGCCACCCTGCCCGGCATCACCAGCTTCGGGCCCAGCATAGAGACGATCGCCAGCGACGCTATTTATTCAGGCCACTGAGGGGACGACACTAGGCCCGCTTGTCATCCGACGAGTGCGGCGCCGGCTCGGCCTGGCCTGACAGCAGACGCTGCCCACCCTCTTGGGCCGCCTTGATCTGCAGGGCGGCGCGCTGGCGTTTTTGCGCCTGCTCGGCCAAGACCTGGCTCAGCCTGATACCGTATTTGAGCGACTGCTCCTGCTCTTTCAAGGCCTGGCACAGCGCCATCGCGGTGCGCAAAAAGTCCTCGCGCTGCAGCGGGTTCAAGGACACCGAACGCCGCGCCAACAGCTGTTGCAAACGCTCTTGCGCCGAAGCCAGGTGGCCGCAGCGCAAATCAAGCTCGCACAGGGCATGGGCGGCCGCATAGTGCAAGACTTCGGAGCTTGAGTCGGCCATCAGCTGCAGGCTGTCGCGAAACAAACGCCCCGCCTCTTCGAAATGCTGCGCGTTCATCATCGCGTGGCCCACATTGAGCCGCAGGATGGCGCGCTGGGTGTCCGACATAAAGCCCATGTCCAGCAGACTCTGGGCCTGCTGCGCCATCGGCAGCAAACGCATCGAGCTGGCCTGCGCCAACAAGGTCTTGCCGCCGGCCAGCAGTTCATCAAACGCCAGCACACCGGCCATCAAGGCATTGGCGACACAGCGCACCAGGGCCGGCCCGTTGCCGGACTCCTGCGCCTTGGTCAGCGCTTGTTGATGGATATGTTCGGCTGTCTCGAACTCGCCCAAATTGGCCTGCACATGGGCAAAAGTCGACAAGGCGCTGGCCAGACTCTCAAGCGGCGCCGCTTGACTGGCCAACTCCAGGGCGCGCAGCGCCATCGGCAGCGCCTCCTCCGCCAAGCCTGCCGCGCAGGCGGCCAAGGCCGCTTGGTTGAGCATCGCCACCTGGCCGCTGGGTTGATTCAAGTTCGCAAAATACTCGGCGGCACGGATCGCGCAACGGTAGGTC
>JADMJQ010000068.1:1951-3826 GCA_018780415.1 Roseateles sp.
GCCGTGGCTCCAATGCGCCTCGGCCTGCAGTCTCGCGGCCGCTGCGGCACAAGGCTGTGCGGCCCCCAAACCATCGCAAGCCTGCTCGGCAAGCTGGGCCAGCGCCGCGGCCGCAAGCGGACGCTCAGTGTCCAGCACCGCCCGCGCCTGCTGAAGCAACTCCTCACAGCTGGACGCTGGCTTGATCTCGGGCGGTTGACGCGGGGCGACGGGCATCACGAATCTTTTGTTAGGACATTTCTTCTAATGTACAAGCCCAAGCGCAATAAGATCGGGCCGTGGCAACGTGCCTGCAAGCGACGTTGTTTTTGGCGACGAGACGGTCCCGACATGGGTGAGGCAGCGCATGCAGTACTCCTTGCTTTCGGAAGTCAAACACCGCGTCGCGGTGGGCCAGGGCTTGCCTTTCAATGTCTACCACCTGGACCTGGGTCTGCTGCTGGCGCGCGGCCAGGTGCTCGGCAGCCAGACTCAGCTTGACGCGCTGCTGCAACGCGGCGCCTTGGTCGACCTGGCCGATCTGCAGTCGCCCAGCGACTTGATCCGTTTCGCCAGCCCCGCGCAACTGCCGGCCATCTGGCGCCAGACAATGCTGCGCCTGGGCGAAACCTTGATGAGCGCTTCGAATCAGGCGGGTTTCGCTGACGCACTGGATGAGCTCACACCCGCCGTGCTGAGCCTGATCGAGCGCGACAAAGATCTGGCCATCTTTCAAATCATCAAACGTAACGATAGCGAGCGGCTGCAGTACGGCGTCAAACATGCGGTGCAATGTGCGGTCACCAGCTTTTTGGTGGCGCAGCGACTGGGTTGGCAAGACAGTGAGTCCCACAAGGTCTTCAAGATTGCCTTGACCATGGACATCTCGATACTCAGCCTGCAAGAAAGCTTGGCCGAGCAAACCACGGCGCTGACGGCCGAGCAGCGCGCCGCCGTGCAAGCCCACCCGACGCGCAGCGCGCAGATGCTGGCCTTGGCCGGCATTGTTGACGGCGAATGGCTGCAGGCGGTGGCCCGCCACCATGAGACCGCCGAGGGCGACGGCTACCCAAGTGGCTGCCGCGAGCCGGGTGATATGGCCTTGCTGGCACAGCGAGCCGACGCATACACCGCCAAGCTCAGCCCGCGCCAGGGGCGCGCCGCGATGGCCGCCGACCGGGCCGGCCGCATGATGTTCATCCAAGACGGCGGCCACCCGATGACCGCCGCCTTGATCAAAGAGTTTGGCGTCTATCCCCCCGGGTGTTTTGTGCGCCTGGCCTCGGGCGAAACCGGTGTGGTCGTCAAACGCGGCAGCAGCGTGATGACGCCCATCGTTGCCGCGCTGACTTCGCCCTACGGCAAAACCCTTGCGCAAGCAATACGCCGCGATACCGCCGAGCGCGCCTACTGCATCCACCATGTGCTGGGCGACTGTGGTCAGCTGGAGCGCATGCCCGCGGAAGCGCTGCTGGCCTTGAGTTGAATCAAGGCGCGCCGCCGCCCAACTCATCGTGACGTTTGCAAAGAAAAGTCGGCTTTCTTTACACAGGCCAAGCGCCTAGGCGCTTGTGACCCGCAAAGCAGTCAATAAGTCACAAATAAACACATACACATCAAGAACTTAGCTAAATATGGGTGTGGCTGGAACGGAATTTGCTCTGGCCACTACCTGACTCCGTAGAAAGCTCGCAGATCGATAGTCGCCGGCCAAACGGGCTCACAAACCAGGGTAAACCAGCGCGGTCTCGCCCTCTACTCAAACGGTCGCACCAGGAGACTTTCATGCTTCGTTCTACTTTGCTACTCGCCCTACTCGGCGCTTCAGCCCTTGCCACGCAGGCAGCGCCGCTGATGTTTGACAAGTTTGTGACCGGCAATGTGATCGCCGGGGAC
>JADMJQ010000089.1:0-3945 GCA_018780415.1 Roseateles sp.
GAGCAGATCGTCATCACGGCCGGGGCGATCGACGTGGCGAACTGATCGTTCGTCAGTGCAGCAGTTGCTCGACGTCGCCGGCCACATCGCCGGCGGCCTTGATCTTGGCCTCCAGATAGGCCAGATCAAGATGCAGATGCTCGACCAGCTCCGGCACGGCCACCATCAAGGCCTCGGTCGGGTTGTCGTGATGTTCGGCGGCATCGGCCAGCACCTCGGCCAAATGCAAGACCGCAGCCATCAAGGAGAAGGGACGAATCTCCATCGGCCGATTGGCGTCTTTGAAGGCCTCGACCATGGCTGCCGGAAAATGCCAATGCGCGGCCAGCGACGCGGTCACATCGGCGTGGGTGCAGCCAAAGCGGTGTTCTTCCAGCGAGAAGCGGCTGCCCGGCTCGGCCGCGTGGGCCTCCACATCGGCGACCATCTCGGGCTCCTCCATCGCCATCATCAGCTGGCCGGTGCGCAGCATCAGGCCGGCCAGATAGCTGGTGTCGGCGTCCACACGCAGCATCTGGCTGAGGATGCGGGCATAGGCGGCGGTGGTGATGCTATGGCGCCAGAACAGCGCCCGGTCCAGGCCTTTGATGACAGGAAAGGCACCCGAGATGCAAGCGGCCAACGACAAATTGCGCAAGGTGTCCAGGCCCAACGCGCCGGCGGCGTCGTTCAGGTTGGAGATCTGGTGCGAGGGGCTGTAGCGAGCCGAATTGGCCAGGCGCAAGACCTTGGCCGACAGCGTGGAGTCTTTGCCGATCAGCTCGGCGATGGTGTTCAGACTGACGTTGTCGTCGTCGAAGCTGCGGATCAGCCGGCTGGCGACCTCGGGCATGGTCGGCAGAGCATTGTTATTTTTGAAAAATTTCTCGGCTGCAGCGGTCACATTGGTCTCCTCAAGCGCGGGCCACCACAGCGGGGCCTCAGGCCTTGCAGTCTAAGCGCCAAGCCTGCGGTTTTGCATCGGAGAAAGCCCCGAAAAGCAGCGAAATTCGCGTCCGCGCCGGCAGCCAGGCCGGACCGGCGTTCAACCATGCGCCAGGTGCTGCAGCGCCGCCAGGTTCAGCAGCTTGATCGAGTAGCCCTTGACTTCAATCAGCCCCTCCCTCATCAGCTGGCGCAGCAGGCGCGACAGGGTTTCGGGCGTGATCGCCAGCTGCGCCGCCAACTCACGCTTGCGCTCCTTCATCGCCACGTCCTCGCCCTGCACCGGGCTGCGCTGCAGCAACCAGGTGGCCAGGCGCTTTTGCGCATCCTTGGACATCAAGTCATGGGTGGCGCCGGTCAGGCTTTGCACGGTCTGGGCCAAACCCACCATCAAGCGCTCACGCATATCCGGGAAGCGGGCCAGCACCACGCGCAGGCCGGCCAGCGGCAGCTCCAACAGCGTGGCCGCCTTCAAAACACGCGCATCCTGGGCATGACCACCGCCCAGCCAAGCGCTGCTCAGGTCCAGCCAAGCAGGGCCATGAACGCAGCGCTCCAGATGAAACTGCTGGTCGTCGCCGGCCGCGCCCAGGCCGACCACGCCGTCCAGCACCGCCACCAAGTTCAATGCCGCCTGGCCGCGCACAAACACCGCCGCGCCGGTCTGCAGGGCCCTGGGCTGCATCAGCGGCGCGAGCGCGAGGCGCTCAGCGTCACTGAGTCGAGGTTGACCCAGCACGGCAGCAAGCGCCCCATCACAGACCTTGGGGCCGGCGGCAGGAGGCCTGGCGGCATTGCGTACAAGCTCGGTGACGTTGGCTGTTTCCACGATAGGCCTAACCCAAAAGTCGGTGAATGAAGCCGAAATGTCGGGCACGCCTCGATTTCTGTCTTTGCGAAATGTCAAAACGCGCGCCATCAAGCCCATTCGCTGGCGCGGGACTTGCGCGAACGCAAGCCAGGCGTCTAGCGAATCAGCAAGGCCCTGAAGTCATTGACATTGGTGAAGGTCGGGCCGGTGCTGACGAGGTCGCCCAGAGCGTCGAAGAAGCCGGCCGCGTTGTGCGCGTCCAGCTCGGTCTGCGCATTCAGGCCCAAGGCCCGCGCGCGGGCCAGGCTGCTGGGCGTCGCCAAGGCGCCGGCATTGCTGCCGACGCCGTCGATGCCGTCGGTATCCGCCGCTAGCGCGTAAACGCCGGCCTCACCGTCCAAGGCAATCGCACAGCCCAGCAAAAACTCGCTGGCGCGGCCACCCTGCCCCGGCGGCTTGCCTGTGCCCCGCAGTGTCACCGTGGTTTCCCCACCGGACAGCAAGACGCAAGGCTTGGCAAAGGGCTGGCCGCGCCGTGCCACCGCCTGCGCAATCGCCGCATGCATGCGACCGATATCGCGGGACTCGCCCTCGATGGCATCGCTGAGGATATGGGCCGGCAGGCCCAGCGCCTGGGCGGCGTCGGCGGCGGCCTGCAAGCTCAGCTGTGGCGTCGCCAGCAGCTCAAACCGCTGGTCGGCAAAGCGGGGGTCGCCAGGCTTGGGTGTTTCATAAACGCCGCTCGCCAAGCCCCGCTGCGCCGCGGCCGGAAGCTCGATCGAATAGCGCCGGCAGATCGCCAACGCCTGGGCGCAAGTCGATACATCGGCCAAGGTCGGGCCGGACGCAATCACCGCGGGGTCATCGCCGGGCACATCGCTGATCATGAGGGTCAGGACTTGCGCCGGCGCGCAGGCGGCGCCCAAGCGCCCGCCCTTGATGGCCGACAAATGCTTGCGCACGCAATTCATCTCGCTGATGCTGGCGCCGCTATTGAGCAGCGCGCGGTTGAGCGCCTGCTTGTCGGCCAGGCTCAGGCCGCTTGCAGGCACACTCAGCAAGGCCGACCCGCCACCTGAGATCAGGCAGATGACCAAGTCATCAGGCGTCAAGCCCTGCGTCATCTGCAGCATCCGCGCGGCCGCCAGCGCGCCGGCTGCGTCCGGCACCGGGTGCGCCGCCTGCACCAGCTCGATCCGGCGCGGCCGGTAGTCGGGCGGGCAATGTCCATAGGGCGTGATCACCAGCCCACTCAGCGCCGCATCCTTTGGCCAGGCGGCCTCAAAAGCTTGCGCCATTGCACCACCGGCCTTGCCTGCGCCCAGCACCAGGGTGCGCCCGCGTGGTGGTGGCGGCGGCAGATGGGCGGCCAGGATGCGGGCCGGCAAGGCGCTGGCCACGGCCACATCGAAGAGATGGCGCAACAGTTCGCGGGGCTGGTTCAGCAGGTCGGGTTTGGTCATGGCCGGCATTATCTGGGTCCGAAACGCCAACGGGCACCCAGCGGTGCCCGTCGTTGTTGCGCAAGCCTGATGTCAGTGGCGGCGGCGACTACGCAATCGCAAGGCCAGCAGACCGAGGCCTGCAAACATCAGCGCGTAGGACTCAGGCTCGGGCACGGCCCCCACGGTGCGGGTGAAATAGCTCTCGGTCTGGCATTCGGATGGCGAGGTGAATAGGCAGGTGCTGGCCGGGAAGGCGTAGCCCCACAGCGAATTGCCGTCGGCGTCCAGGCCATAGACATTCAGAAAGATCGTCGAGCGGTAAAAGTAGTAGTCGCCCGCCGCCACCGGGCCGGCACTGGGCGTGAACGTGCCCATCAAATAGTCATGATGCGCCCCGGCCGCCAACACATAGGGCATGTCGAAGGGATTGGCGGCGAACGAAAAGCTGTAGGGCGGGCCGTCGATGCAGGAGCTGGTGAAGCTGCCGCTGCAGCCAAAGCCGAGGCCCAGATTGAAGCCGGTGTAACTGGCAAAAGGCCGCTCGATCGCATTGCCTTGCGGATCCGTACCGTAGCCAATGGTCGGCAATTGGGCTTCCTGCAAGCCACCAAAAGGCAGGCTGCTGTCGACCGTGAAGCTGTCGGTCAGGTCGTTATTGCTGAGGCGGACATGGACGTCGATGCTGTCGTTCGGCCCGACCAGGCCGGTCGGCTCGGTGAACTGCAGCGACAAGGACGACCAGTCGACTTGCGCCGCGGCCGGCGC
>JADMJQ010000089.1:3955-32983 GCA_018780415.1 Roseateles sp.
GGCCGGCGCCGCGAGCGCAAGGCCTAAGCCCGCGAGCATGGCACTGCGGGCGAACCAGCGGCGAAGGTTCAAACACTGTTTCATGATTTCTCCTGGCAAGAACCGAACAATGGGACAAGCACGCAGACCGTACGCCATAGTCCGTTCGCTTGCACCCCCCTATTCAGGTGGGGTCGGACGGTTCACTGCGGCGAGGCGCCGGCCTCGAACCAGCGCCCCAGCAACGCGCGCTCGGCCTCGGTGATGGCGGTCGCGTTGTTCAGCGGCATCAGCTTTTGCAGCACCGCCTGCTGATGAATCAGCGGGGCGTTTTGGGTGATCAGGGCGGGGGTGTGCAGTTGCACCCCTTTCTGCGCGAGATCGGCGTTATGGCACATCACGCAGCGCTGGGCGATGACGGCCTGCACCTCGGCGAAGCGTGGCGCCGCCTGCGCAACAAGCGGCGCTTGCGCAGGCGCCATCCACACGATCAAGCCGGCCAGCAGCGCCAGCGCGCCGGCCACCAAACCCCAGGCATTGACGCCCTTGTGGCGTTTGACGAAGTAGCTGCGCACCAGCACGCCCACGGCCATCAAGGCAATCAGCACCAGCCAATTCTGCGCATGGCTATAAAGCATGCCGTAATGGTTGCTGAGCATGGCGATCAGCACCGGCAGCGTGAAGAAGGTGTTGTGCACGCTGCGCTGCTTGCCGCGCTGGCCGTAGACCGGATTGACTGCGCGGCCGGCGCGCATATCGGCAATCACCTGCTTCTGGCCGGGGATGATCCAGACCAAGACATTGGCGCTCATCATCGTAGCCAGCATCGCGCCGATGATCAAAAATGCGGCGCGGCCGGCGAACAGCTGGCAGGCGGACCAGGTCGCTGCGGCGACGAAAACGGCGATCAGGCCCAGGACCCGGCCGTCATTGCCGATGCTTCCGTCGGGTTTGTGACCCAGGCGACGGCAGATCTGGTCATAGACCAACCAGCCCGCGGCCAAGAAGGCAAGTGCTGTCGCAATGGCCGCCGGCTCGCTCCAGACATGCACGCGGGCGTCGATCAAATAGGTCTTGGCATTGGCCAGATAGAGGGTCACGAACAGCGCGAAACCGCTGATCCAGGTCCAATAGCTTTCCCAGTAAAACCAATGCAGCTGCTTGGGCAGATCGGGCGGCGCCACCATGTACTTCTGCGGGTTGTAAAAACCACCGCCGTGGACGGCCCAGAGCTCGCCGCTGACGCCCTTGGCGCGCAGATCGGCGGCCGCGGGGGCGACGAGATGGTTGTCCAGCCAGACAAAGTAGAAAGAGGCGCCGATCCAGGCAATGCCCACAATCAGGTGCAGCCAGCGCAGCAGCAGCGCGGCCCACTCCAGCAGATAGGGCGCAGAGGCGAGATCCATATGAGTCTCAATCCAAGATTCAAATGCCTCTCACCACAGGCGGGCGCTGTGAGCTGCAAAAAGTCGCGTCAATCAAGGCCGCTGCGACAACATCATTGCTTAAAGCGGCAAAGTGTAGCGAGCATTTCTACGCATCAAGACTTGCGCGTTTTCTTCGCCTTGGCCGGCTTGTGCTCTGCCTTGCTGGGTCGGTCGGCGCGCGCCGCATGGCTGGGCAGAATGCTTTGCGCCAAGGTGATCAAAGCCCCGGCGCTACGACTCAAGGCCTCGTCATCATGCTGGGCCAGGGCCAAGGCATCGACAAAGCGGGACAGGCGCTCTAGCCGGTCGACCATCGCCTCCAGTTGCAAGGGGCGCACGGTCACACAGCGCAAGGCCTCGGCATAGCTGGCCGCCAGCTCATCAAACCAACGCCGGCCCTCCTCGTCCGGGCGACCCAACTTGCCGTCAATCATGCGCTCGACCAGCAAGGCCTCGGGCTGTATCAGCAGGTCCCAAGGGCTGGGCTGAATGGCAAAGCTATGGGCCGCGCTGAGCCGGCATTGCTGGGCCAACTCGATCGCCGCGTCCTTGTCGGCCGGGCTGTGCCAGTCGGTCAGAGAGTCCAAGGCCAAGCGGTAAAGCGCATGGCAGGGGCTGAACTGCTCGGCCCCCGGCTGGCCCTCGCCGGCCCGGTAGGCCTCAACGCCTTGTTGCAGGCAATGCGCCATCGCCTGCGCGGCCGCATCGGCGGCCGCCTCATCGAGCAAGCCGCTGAGCAAACGCCGAGCCTGCAAATTGGCTTTGCGCTGCCAAGCCGCGCCACGCAAGGCGGTGCGCTCGCTGTGCATTGAGGTGGCCGCTGGCGCATCGGCGTCGCTGCCGCTGGGGCCATCGCCGTCGGCTACCAAGGCGTCCAGCCCGTCAAGCCGGCGCAAGGCCAAATCAATCAACGCCTCGCCGGCCTGCAGGCGCTGCTGCGCCTGGCGGTCGCCGCGCAAGGCCTTGCCCAAGGCCTCCAGCGCCCGCGCCTCACCCAAGCGCGATTCGACATCGACCAACTTCTCCAAGTCGGCAATCGGCACACCGCCGATGCGGTCCACCGCCTGCGCCGCACTCAGGAAGGCGGCGCGGGCCTTTTCCCACTGCCCCAGGTCGAACCAGGTTTTACCCAAGGCATATTGCAGCTGCGGGTTCTGCTGCCAACCGGGCGGGCAGCGGCGGGCGAGCGTGTCGGCCACATGGTCCACCTCGGCCTGCAGTTCGCGCGTGCCGGGATAGTCACCACGGCGCGCCAGATCCGAGCGCAAGCTGGCCAACTCATCCAGCATCTCATCCGGCGACACATAACGGCTGGCCGGCCCGCCCCCCGTGGCGCCCTCGGCGGCAGGTTCGGCCAGCCAGATCGGGTCACCATAGGCTTGGAACGCGCCCCAGGTGATGTCCTCGGGGTGGGCGCGCCAAACCGCCTTGCGGGCGCTGAACACGGCGTCGCCAAAGGGTTGGCGGCGCAGCAGCAGTTGCTCGTAAAAAACCTCACCGAAGCGCCGCGCCGATTCATCATTGACGGCCCAGCCGGCCACGACCACGCAGCGCACGCCGATGGCGATCATCTCGCGGGCCACGCTGGCGGCCAGCTTGTTGCTGCCGGCGCCGCGGCCCTCAGGGTCGACCTGCCCCAGATGGCAGCAATTCAAAAACACCAGCTCGGGCACCGTCTCCATCGCCATGATCTCGGCCGCCGTGATCAGCAAGCCGTCGGACAGCAGCACGCCGCTGCGGTGCCGGCCATCGGCATGCAGCAGCTCGAACACGCCATGGGCGGAGATGTGCAAGATGCGCCAGGGCTTGGCATAGAGCTTGGCCAGCACGTCGCTGGCCTTGTTGCCGTATTCCTCACCACGTCCAATGACCGCCTCAACCTCGTAACCCATGCCGCTGAGCAGCTCCTGGCAGGCCTCGCCTTCGGCCAGCGCGCCGGGCAAGTCGGGTGGCGCCTGGGTGGCCTGCCCGTTCAGATACGGGAAGCCCTTAGAGAAGCCGGCCACCGAGGGGTTGGCGATGATCAACGCGCGGCGCGCCACGCTTTGATGCACGCTGGTACGGAAGGCCTGCGCCGACAGCTGCCGCACCACCGCCGTGCGCAGCGCCAGTGGCTGCTTTTCCTCGGACGGCCGCTCGGGGTCGTCGGCCAGCATCAGCTCCCAGGGTAGGTTGGCGGTGTAGGCATCCACCACCAGGACCACGCGGTCGAGCTGGCGCGCCGCGTCCTTGAAGTCATGCGGCACCATCAGCTGGAACAGCATGCGGCCGAAGTCCTCGTTCCAAATCGGATTGCCGATCTGCTGCGCCACCATCTGCTCGATCAAACCCGGTTGACGCTGCAAGGCCACCGACTCGGCGCGCGCACGCTGACCGACGAACACAAAGCGCAGCTTGTCGGCCAGCGGTGCAGCACCGCGCCCTTGCGCGGCCGCATTCTGAGCTTCGCTGCGCTCGGCATCGGTGATGATCAAACGCGGCCAGTAGCTGGAATTGCCGTCATCGAAGAGCCGCTGCCTGAAGCCCTCGCCTTGATTCAACTCGCCCTGGCACAGCAGGGCTGTGCCCTGCTTCTCGGCCTGCGCCACCAGTTGCGCACTCAGGTTGCGCAAGGCGTAGGTGGCACCAATCGCGGTATCGAGATAGAGCTCGATGATGTCGAGCCGGGCGATACGAATATTCAAACGGGTGGCCGCAAAGAAGCGCATATTCGCTTCCATCACGCCGCGCACCAAGGCCTCGACCGAGGCCGCCACGGTCAGATTGGCCGAGGAGTTATAGCCCAGCAGCAAGCTGGCCAGCGGCACTTCGCGGTCCGCCTTGCCCAGCACATCGACGACTTGCAGCAGATAGCGCAGCGCGCCGGTGCGCACCGCGTCGGTCAGATCGGCCGGGCTCAGGGCACGGTCATAGGTGCCCAGGCCGGTCACGACGGCGCCGCTCAGCTGACCCATCTGGCGCTCAAAATTGCCGCGCACGCCCAGCACCACGGTGGCCGTGCCGCGCGCGCCGGCATACAGCCCCAGGCTGTAGCGCTCACTCAAGGCCTTGTTCAACAGCTCGCGGTCAATCAAGGCCTCGGCACCGGCGATGGGGTCGCGCTCGTAATGCCCAACCAGGATGGGGTCGGCCACAAAGCGCAGGTCCATCGCCTTGATCGCCACCTCCAGCCGCCTTTGTGTGCGTGCCGGCACCCGGTTGCGGGAGGAGCTGCCCATCAAGCTGCGCAAGAGTGCGTCGGGGTCGTCGGCACTGGGCGGGCCGGCGTCATAGGTCACCGGCTGCGCATGCTCGATCGCCCGCGTCGCCGGCGCCTGCATGCTCAGGGCGGCGGTTGCCCCGGAATTCAGTAGCTCGGTCAGAGCGCTGAAATAGCTGCCGGTCGAGAGCAGATCGCCATGGGCTGCGGGCATGTAATAGAAGCGCCCGATGCCGCCGATGCGGCCGGAGTCCCAGCTCACCGTACCGTCGCCCCGCGTGGTGCCGACCATCTTCAGGCGCGCGTTGGAGCCCGAGCCGACCTCACGCAGGCCGCAAGGCGTGTTGGGTGCCTGGCCAAAGATATAGATGCTCTTGGCCTCGTAGGCCGTAGGCAGCGCCGGCAGCGCCAAGCCGTCTTGGGCCCACAGCCAATTGGCCGAATCCAGCACCGCTTGGGCCGGCGTGCCGGCTTTTCTGTCGCCGAACCAGAAGTCGCGCAATTTGCTCTTCAGCTCGACCCAGGTATCGGCCTCTTGGTAGGCATAGCTGGCGCCGCCGTCCGGCTGCCCTTGGAAGGTGTCGACAAAGCCGGGCTTGGGCAATAACTGCAAGGCGCCACGGAAGCCGGCGATGATGTCCAGCACCTCCTGCATATCGTGGGTGAGGTCCAGCCGCACCAACTTGCGCAAGGTGTCGCCCTTGCCGATCAGGTTCTCCACCATCGAATGCGCGCCCTGATTGGGCGTGCCCAACATGATCAGGCGGGCGCCGTCACGGGCCATCAACTGGTCGATGATGGCGCGACGCTTGTGGATGCAGGCGCGCACCACCAGGCCGCCCATGCTGTGCGCCAGCAAACGGATAGGCTGCTGGGTCTGCCGCAACAGCCGGTCCAGGAATTCCCCCAGGCGTTCGGCCAACACATCCAAGGGTTGGCGCCAGTCATAGGGGAAGGGCTCGACCCGATGGCTGTCGGCGAGATGTTTGCAAACACCCCCATAGAACATCGCAAACAGCTCCTCCGCCTCGACACCGGGGCGCGAATACTCGATCTTGCTCAAGCCACCGGTCGCGATATCGCCCGGATCGAACCAGACCCGGTCACTGCTGCCGGCCTGCAGATGCGAGCCCATCACCCCCGGCAGCAGCACCACAACGGGTCGGTCGACTGCGCCGGCGCTACGGCTGGCGCCGGCCGCCACCAAGGCGGCCTCATAGTCGGCCGGGTCGGGCAAGGCACGGAAGCTGCTCAAGTCATTCGGCTCGGCCACCAAGAGCCAGTCGCGCAAGGCGCTGCGGGTGTCGATATTGACGAAGTAACGGAAATGCGAAACATCGGCACCGCGATCAAACAATACCCGCGCGGCGGATTTGGGTGCGATGCCGGCCAGCATCGCCGTGGTGTTGACGACCAGATCGTTGTCGTCGTTGTCAAACAGCAGGAAGTCGGTCAACATCACGCCCAGCCTGAGCAGCAGATTGCCGCCCTGGATGTCGCCCGCGATGATGGACATGGCCGTGCCCGGCCGCACCGGCGCGTCATGCAGCAGGCGCGCCATCGGCGAGTCCGGCAGCATCGCCTCGATGCCGGGCACCAGATGCGCGTTCGTGCGGTTCTTGGCGATCTCGATCACCACCCGCTTGAAGGCCGAATACAGCGGGCTGCCGAAGAAGAAAGGCACCGTGCCGATCAGCGTCAGCAGGCCGGACAGGAACACATCAAAGTTGCCGCTGGCCAGCTTGGTGCCGTTGGCGGGGCTGGCCGCGCGCACATAGCGCTGCACCACAATCTTGCGCTCGCGCAGCAGGCCGGCCAATGTGCGCAGCTGCAGGCGCTGCTCGGCATGGGCCGACTCCAGCTCCTTGATGACGCGCCGCGCTTCATCCGCGTCGGCGTCGCCGGTGCCCTCAAACGCGAAGGCATAACCGTCAATCAAGGCGTCAAAATCGCCCAGGCACAAGAGATCGGCCACCAAGCCGCCGCGTGAATGCGAAACCAGGCAGATCTGCGCGCCTATGGGCAAGGCGCGCACAAGATCAATCGCATTCTCGATCGGGCCTTGCGACAGCGTGCGATGCTCGAAACCGTAGATGCCGCCGCTGAACTTGGCCTGCAGCGAGCCCCATAAATCGCGGTCGCCGCTGCGCAACTCGCCAAAGCTGCCCAGGGTGCTGGAACCGGTGCCGTGCACAAACACCAATAGCGGGCCGAGCGGTGGGTGCTTGTCGAAGTCGCAAGCCTGGAGGTCCTGCGGCTTGCCGGTCGCCGAAACCCAGCGGTACAGGCCAGGTGCCTGCGCGAGTTGCTTCTCGATCGCCCACATCAAGGCCTTGGTGCCGGCCCAGGACACCCCCAGTTCGGCCTTGCTCTTCAGCTGACTCAAGGCCAGGTCGATGATGGGGTCGGGCAGCGCCCCGACCGCAAAAGAGTAAACCTTGCTGATCAGCCCGCCGACCGCCTCGCCCAGGCCTCGTCCGGGTGCGGCGCCTTGCGCACGCAAGGCCTCCAGCAAAATGGCGCCGTCCTCGCCAATCAGTTCGGGATGGGTTTGCAGCAGGGTCTCGCGCAGGCGCCCCGCGCTGGTGATCAGCGTGCTGCCGTCGGCCAGCTCCAGCACCAAGACCTCATTGACAGCCGCCGCATGGCTTTGCGTCACCAGCGCGATGTCGGCGCTGCGCGCGGCCGGGCTCAGATCAAACGCGCTCAGCGGCTCCAGATAGCCGTCGGGCAAGAAGGGATCGTCGCGCCGGCCGGCCGAGCGGGCCGCCGGCGTGAGCAGCGGCGGCAGGCGGGGACGCTCGGCCGCGCGACCATTGAGTTTGATCGCGATGCTGTGCTCGGCCATCTTGTTCTCCCGCTTAACTGATTAACCCGTGATCACACCGCGATCACACCGTGAACGGCTTTTGCGCCACAAAGGCCGCCGCCGCGGCGCTAGCGCCCAGCACAAACAGATTGGGCGACTGCGTCGGCGGCAGGCCGGCCCGAATGCGTGAGTGGAAGCTGGCGTAATTGCCGCTGAAAGCACCGCTATTCCAGACCTTCAGCAGCTGCCCGGTGAAAGCGCCGTTATGGGCACCGTCCATCGAGGTTTGATTGTCTTGGCAGCCCGAGATTAACAGCACGGCCGGCTTGAACGCGCCGACCAACGCCACCGCATGCGAGGCAGCGCCGACCTGCGCCAGCGCCGCGTCGGGATCGATGCTGGCCTTGGCGGTTTCTCTCAGCACATCGACCTGCAGTTGGTCATAAAAGTCCTTGTGCTCGGCGTACACGCGCCGGGCCACCTCGGCCGGCATCAGCTTGACGCGCTGACCCGGTGGCGGCGGGGGAGGAGGGAAATCTCGCGTCACGCTGCCGCTGTGGCAGCTGTCCGACAACACCAGCACGCGCACGCCGGCGGCAAAGCGGCTCAGCTCCAGATACAGCTCGTCGTCGATCAACTGGCCGTCAAACAAGCACCAGGTTTCGTCTTTCTGATCCGGCTCATCGCCGTTGATATCGCCGACCTGCCCGCCATGGCCGGAGTAGGTCAGCAAGAACAAGTCGCCCGCTTTCAAGGCCTTGGCGGCGGCGCGCATATGGCTCAAAACCGCCGCGCGCGTGCCCTTCTTGGTCAGCAGCACGGTCGGCTTCATCCCCTTGGTCTTGGCCAAGGCGGCCATGTCATTGGCATCAAACTCACACGCGGCGAGCGGGCCGTCCCAGCCGCCGTAGGCCGCCGGGCTGACGGCGTTCAAACCGATATGAAGTGACAGGCCCTTGGGCTTGGTTGCCGCAACCTTGAGCGCTGGGGCGGATGTGATCTTGCTGGCCATGATGCGATTCTCCTGTAGCCGCCCCCATGGCGGCAGGCCGTGATCTTCCGCGCCGGGGTTTGAATGGGATACCCCTAGATTAAAGTGCGGATCACAATCCGTCCGATCAAACCGACAAAGCCCATGATTAGCGCACGACCTGACCCTCTGTCTCACCATTTGCTGAGCATGGCCTATAACAACGCTTGGGCCAATCACCGGCTGCTGGGTGCCTGCGCACAGCTCAGCCAGGCCGAGTTCGAAGCCATACGCTGCAGCTTTTTCCCCAGCATCAAGGCGACGCTGAACCACAATTTATGCGTGGACTGGTTTTACATCGACGCGCTGGAGCGGGCCCAGCAGGACCTGAGCCCGCACCCCGACTGCTACAGCTTTTTTGCCGTCGATGAACCCTTCGACAGCTGCGTCGACTTGCAGCAGGAGCAGCTCAAAGTTGACCGCCGCTTGATCGCGTTCTGCGCGGCGCAAGATGACGCTCAACTTGAGCGCATCGTGACGATTGCCCGCACCGGGCAGGCGCAACAAGACAGCCGCACCCGCCTGCTGGCGCATTTGTTCCAGCACCAGATTCATCACCGCGGCCAGGTCCACGCGATGTTGGCCGGCAGCGCCGTGCCACCGCCGCAGCTGGATGAGTTTTTCTGCGCCGGCGAGGCGGATGAGCGGGCGGCGGAGTTCGCCGCCCTGGGCTGGACCGAAGAGCGGGTCTGGGCCTGACTCAGACCGACCGGCGGCGACGCACGACCAGGCCCAAAGCGCCCAAGCCGGCCAGCAACATGGCATAGCTTTCTGGTTCAGGCACGGGCGTCAGCGCGGCAACTGCCGCCACGCCGGTGTCGGTGAAATCGGTGAAGATGCCGTCCACGCCCAGCTTCAGATAGGCTTCCATTTCCTTCTGCGGGTCGCTGAAACCCAGCATTGACGCATCGTTGCGGAAGGTCCAGGTGTGCACGAACAGGCCGTTGGCATGGGCCGACTCGACCACCCCTGTGGAGCCGTCCACGCGACGGTCCTGGCCGTTCACGGTGCCGTCGCCATTGCGGTCAACGCCGTCGGCCACCGTGGTCAGCAAATAGGGCTTCCATGGGCCGATGCCGTCGGCATAGGTGGCGACGAAGGACAGGCCCACATCGCTGACCAGGTCCGCAAAAGTCAGCTTGCCGCCCTTGATGGCGACGTCATAGGGCTTGTCATAGGGAGCCACCAGGGACATCGAACCATCGGGCTTGACGTCATCGGCGTCGACCAGCTGCACCAGCTTGATGTCGGTGCGGGTGTTCAGGTATTGCAGGTTCGAGACCTCGAAGCTCTGGATGAAGACGGGCGCATTGGCGGAATCGCCGTAAGCCGCGTGCAGCGTCGAGACCAGCTTGTCCTCAAAGTAGGTCTTGCTGCGGCCTTGGGCCAGCGACACACCTTGCATATAGGTGGAGTGCTTCAGCTCGGGATAGATGCCGATGGTGCGGCCGGTCTCAATGCTCTTGGCCTTGGCCAGCGCGATCACCTCGTCCAGCGTGGGCACCTTGAACTGGCCGTCATAGGTGGTCGGGCGGCCTGCGCGGGTCTGCATGGCGCCCAGTGTCTTCAGCTCGGCCAGCGTGAAGTCCTCGACGAAATACTCGTTCGCGTAGGTGACGCCGTCAATCGTCTTGGTGGTCTTGCGGCCGGCGAACTGAGCCAGGCTGGCGACATTGGTCGAGCCGCCGATGATGGGCTCGTGGCGCGCCACCAGCACGCCGTCCTTGGTCATCACCAGATCGGGCTCGATGTAGTTGGCGCCCAACTCGATCGCCTTGGTATAGCCCTCGATGGTGTGCTCGGGCAGATAGCCGGATGCACCGCGGTGGGCGATCACGAGAGGCGCCTTGCCGTCCAGCGTGTCCCAGGCGAAAGCGGGTGCGGCGGCGCCGGCAAAAGCGGCGGCCAGGGCGGAAATGATGAATTTGGTTTGCATAACGTGGCTCCAGTTTGGAGCCTGGATGATCCCGAAGCCAGATGAAAGTTTGCCCGGCGGCGTCACCCAAAGCATGAGCCGTTCGGACTATGCCGCTGGGCTCCAGGTCGAAAATAGCTGGGCCACCGCGGCCAAAGCGACCACCTCCGGCTGCTTGCCCACCACGCCGGGTAGGCCGATCGGACAGATGACACCACTCAACTCGGCCTCGCTGAAGCCGCGCTCGCGCAGGCGGGCACTGAAGCTGGCCCATTTGCTCTTGCTGCCGATCAAGCCGATGAGGGGTAGATCGCCGCGCTCGCGCCGGCGCAGCAGGCAGGCGGCCAGCACGGCCAGGTCTTCCGCATGGCTGAAGCTCATGATCAGGACGCGGCTGCCGGGGGCCAGGTCTTGCACTGCCGCCTGCACCGGCTCGCTGTGCTCGGCCCTGATGTGGGCAGGCAGGTCGGCCGGAAAAACCTCATCGCGGCTGTCAAACCATTGCACCCGGCTGGGCAGGCGGCTCAGCAGTTCGACGATGGCGCGGCCGACATGGCCGCCACCAAACAGACCCACCGGCAACAGGCTGGCCTCGGGCGGGCTCAGGTGCTGGCGAAGGTCGGCGCACTGGGCGGCCGTGGGCTGGTGCGGCAGCGGCTCGAAACTCAGGTCAACCACGCCGCCGCAGCATTGACCCAGGCTTGGGCCCAGGGGAAAACGGCGCGTCAAAGGCAATACCTGACCCTTCAACAAGCTCCTTGCATGCGCGGTCGCCTCGAACTCCAGATGGCCGCCGCCGATGGTGGCGATCAGGTCTGAAGCCGTCACCGCCATCCAGGCGCCGACCTCACGCGGTCCGCTGCCTTGCACCGCTTCGACCCGTACCAGCACCGCCGGCCCGGCCTGCAGCGCCTCACCAAGCAATACATCCAATGCACTCAAGATGGGTCAGCTGCCTCGGTAGGTGGAATAGCTCCAGGGGCTGGCCAGCAGGGGCACGTGGTAGTGCAGGCCGGCATCGGCGATGCCGAAATCCAGCGGCACCTGGTCCAGAAAAGCCGGCTCGGGCAGTTGCACGCCAAGCGCCTTGAAGTAATCGGCCACGCCAAAAACCAGCCGATAGCGGCCGGGCAACAGGTCCGAGCCTGCCAACAAGGGGCCGTCAACGCGGCCGTCGTGGTTCAGGCTGAGGCTCTTCAGCAACTGCGCTTGCTCGCCGTCCAGCCGATACAGACGCAGCGCCATGCCGGCGGCCGGCGCGCCGTGCATGGTGTCCAGCACATGGGTGGTGAGCTTGCCTGTTGTAGAAGTCATGGCGTGGGTCGATGAATGCAGATTTGAGGCACAGTGTAGGCACAACGAACCAAGACCCTTGACGATGCGACCCGACCTACCCGCCAGCAACTACCACTACCCCCGTGACCTGATCGGCTATGGCGAGCATCCGCCGCAAGCGCAGTGGCCGGGCCAGGCCCGCATCGCGGTGCAATTTGTCTTGAATTACGAGGAAGGCGGCGAGAACTCGGTGCTGCATGGCGACGCCGGCTCGGAGCAGTTCCTGTCCGAGATGGCCAACCCGCCCGCCTACCCGGCCCGCCATCTGACCATGGAGAGCATTTATGAGTACGGCTCGCGTGCCGGCGTCTGGCGCCTGCTGCGCGAGTTCGAGTCGCGCGGCCTACCCTTGACGGTGTTCGGCGTGACCATGGCCCTGGAGCGCCACCCTGAGCTGTGTCAGGCCCTGGTCGGCATGAACCACGAGATCGCCTGCCACGGCTGGCGTTGGATCAACTACCAAGGTGTTGACGAGGCGACCGAGCGGGAGCACATGGAGCGCGCGATGGACGGCCTGCAGCGCTTGACCGGTGAGCGCCCGTCCGGCTGGTACACCGGCCGCGACAGCCCCAACACCCGCCGCTTGGTGGCCGACTATGGCGGCTTCGAGTACGACAGCGACTACTACGGCGACGACCTGCCGCTGTGGTTGCAAGTGCGCAAGAGCGACGGAACGCTGGCGCCCCATCTGGTCGTGCCCTACACGCTGGATTGCAACGATATGCGCTTCGCCCTGCCGCAGGGCTTCTCGCACGGCGATGAGTTCTTCGAGTATCTGCGCGACAGCTTTGATGTGCTGTACCAGGAAGGCGCCGAAGCGCCCAAGATGATGAGCATAGGCATGCATTGCCGCCTGCTCGGCCGGCCCGGCCGCATGCGCGCGCTGCAACGCTTTCTCGATCATGTGGAAAAGCATGAGCGGGTCTGGATCAGCCGGCGCGTCGACATCGCCCGCCATTGGCGCAGCACCCACCCCTTTGATGCCGCAACGGCCTTTGTCTGGGAGCGCTCGTGAACCTCGCCCGATTGAACACCGCCAGCAAGGCTGAGTTTGTGCAGCTGCTGGCCGGCACCTACGAGCATTCGCCCTGGGTCGCTGAAGCCGCCTATGCCGCCAGCCCTTTTGCCAGCCTGGCCAGCCTCAAGCTGGCCCTGGCTACCGCCGTGCGTGAGGCCGGCCGGGACCAGCAATTGGCCTTGATAGGGGCCCACCCCGAGTTGGCCGGCAGGGCGATGGTGAGCCAAGCGTTAACGGCCGAATCGAGTGACGAGCAAGGCCGCGCCGGCCTCAACAACTGCTCGCCGGCCGAGTTCGCACAAATCCAGCGGCTGAACGCCGACTACAGCGCCAAGTTCGGCTGGCCTTTCATCCTGGCCGTGCGCGGGCCGCGTGGCATGGGACTGAGCCGGGCCGAAATCATCGCCACGTTTGAGCGCCGCCTGCAAGGGCATGCCGACTACGAGTTGGCTGAGTGTTTGCGCAATATCCACCGCATCGCCGAGATCCGTTTGAATGACAAGTTTGGCCACTCGCCCGCGCTGGGCAATCAGGTCTGGGACTGGGCCGAGGCGCTGGCCTTGCACTCCGAGGCCGCTGAGCTGACCGTCACCTACCTGAGCGACGCTCACCGCGCCTGCGCCGCGCAATTGCAGGACTGGATGAAGCAGGACTGCGGCTTCGATGAGGTAGTCATCGACGCGGTCGGCAATGTGGTCGGCGTCTATCGCCGCGCCGCGCCAAAGCCGAAGCGCCTGCTGACCGGCTCGCATTACGACACCGTGCGCCGCGCCGGCAAGTACGACGGTCGGCTGGGCGTGCTGGTGCCTATGCTGTGCGTGCGCGAGCTGCACAAGGCCGGCCGCCGCCTGCCGTTTGACCTGGAAGTTATTGCCTTTGCCGAAGAAGAAGGCCAGCGCTACAAGGCGACCTTTCTGGGCTCCAGCGCCTTGACCGGCGAGTTCGATCCCGCTTGGCTGGACGAAGTCGACACGGACGGCATCAGCATGGCCGACGCGATGCGGCATGCCGGCCTACCCGCCACGCTGGCAAGCATTGAGGCCTTGCAGCGCGAGCCGGCCGACTATCTCGGCTTCGTCGAGCTGCATATCGAACAAGGCCCGGTGCTGACCGAGCTGGACCTGCCGCTGGGCGTGGTCACCTCCATCAACGGCAGCGTGCGCTATCTCGGCGAAGTGACCGGCCAGGCCGCACATGCCGGCACCACGCCGATGGACCGGCGCCGCGATGCTGCGGCCGCAGTGGCCGAGCTGATTCTTTATGTCGAGCAGCGTGCCGGCATGCACAAAGATCAGGTCGTCGGCACCGTCGGTATGCTGGACGTGCCGGCGGGGTCCATCAATGTGATCCCGGGTCGCTGCCGCTTCAGCCTCGATCTACGCGCCACCACCGACGCCGCCAGAGACGCGCTGGACGCCGATGTGCGCGCCGCACTGGCCGTCATCTGCCAGCGCCGTGGCCTGCAATGGAGCCTGGTGCCGACGATGAAGGCCGACGCCGCGCCCAGTGACGCCGCTTGGGCTGCGCGCTGGCAGACCGCTGTCGAGGCCTTGGGCCTGCCCGTGCATGGCCTGCCCTCGGGCGCCGGCCACGACGCGATGATGCTGCACCGGCTGCTGCCGCAGGCGATGCTGTTCGTGCGCGGCGGCAACGGCGGCATCAGCCACAACCCGCTGGAGCAGGTCAGCAATGACGACGCCGAGTTGGCGGTGCGCGCCTTTCAACAATTGCTGGAACAGCTCGCCGAGGACAAGTGATGAATAACAACAAGTACGAACAGCTCGACCAATGGGTCGATGCGCATTTCCAAGAGGAAGTGCGCTTTCTGCAGGCCCTGGTCCAGGTACCCACCGACACGCCACCGGGCAATAACGCGCCGCATGCCGAGCGCACCGCCGAGCTGTTGACCGCGATGGGCCTCAGCGTTGAGAAGCATGCAGTCCCGGCCGAGCAGGTGCTGGCCCAGGGCATGGAGACCATCACCAACCTGATCGTGCGCCGCAATTTCGGCCAAGACAAGGCCGAGGGCGGCCCGGTGATCGCGCTGAACGCGCACGGCGACGTGGTGCCGCCCGGCGAGGGCTGGAGCCATGGCCCCTATAGCGGCGAGCTGGTCGGTGATTGGCTAACTGGCAAGCTCTACGGCCGCGCTGCCGCCGTCAGCAAGAGCGATTTCGCCACCTATAGCTTTGCGCTGCGGGCGCTGGAGTCGCTCCATTCACAAGGCCTGCCCTTGCAGGGCGGGGTCGAGCTGCACTTCACCTACGACGAGGAATTCGGCGGCGAGCTGGGCCCCGGCTGGCTGCTCAAACAAGGCCTGAGCAAGCCCGACCTGCTGCTGGCCGCCGGCTTCAGCTACCAGGTCGTCACCGCCCACAACGGCTGCCTGCAAATAGAAGTGACGGTGCATGGCAAGGCGGCGCACGCCGCCTACCCGGACAGCGGCGTCGATGCGCTGCAGGCCAGCGTTAGCATCCTGAACGCACTCTATGCTCAGAACGCAACGTACAAGAAGATCAGCTCCGAAGTCGAAGGCATCTCCCACCCTTACCTCAATGTGGGCCGCATCGAGGGCGGCAGCAATACCAATGTCGTGCCGGGAAAAGTCAGCTTCAAGCTCGACCGCCGCATGATCCCCGAAGAGGATCCCATTTTGGTCGAGACCAATATCCGCGCGGTGATACGCGACGCGGTGGCCGATCGGCAGGGCATCAACGTCGACATCAAACGCCTGCTCTTGGCCCATTCGCTCAAACCGAATCCCGGCAATGCCGCCCTGGTGGATGCACTGCAGCGGCATGGCGAGGCGGTCTTCGGTGAACCGATCCCGACCTCGGGCACGCCGCTCTATACCGACGTTAGGCTATATGGCGCATACGGCATTCCGGCGGCTATCTACGGTGCCGGCCCACGCACGGTGCTGGAGAGCAATGCCAAGCGCGCCGATGAGCACCTGAACCTGGCCGACCTGCGCGGTGCGACCAAGGTGGTGGCGCGCACATTGCTGGACTTGCTGCAAAAGCAGCCATAGCCATCTGGCGCCTGAGGCCGCACGCCTCAGCCGTGCTGTGCGGCGCCCTGCACGGGCAACTGCTCGGCACGCCAGCGCAACATCCCGCCGGCCAGGTTGGCGACCTGGCCCAAGCCGGCCTTGCGCAACAAGACGGTCGCCTGCGCCGAGCGCGTGCCCGAGCGGCAAACCGCCACCACCGGCCGGCCGCTGGCGATCAACTCGGCGGCATGGTCTGCCAACTGCGACAGCGGCAGCAGGCGAGCGCCGGCGATATGACCGAGAGCATCGCTGAACTCGGCCGGCTCACGCACATCGATCAACTGAATCTGGCTCGCCTGCTCAGCCAAGCGCTCGGCCAATACCGCCGGCTGAATCTCCCAGATGCCGCCGAAAGTAAAGGTCAGCGGCGCCCAGGCCTGGTCAGCCTCGGCCGGTGCATCAACAGCGGGCCGGCCGCAGCGCAAATTGGCCGGCACGGCAATGTCCATCAGCTTGGGGTGGGGCAGGCCGAGGTTATTCATATAGCCGGTGAAATCGGCCAGATTGCCCTCGCCACCCAGGCGCGGATTGAACTCGCGCTCCTCCGCGACACTGGTGACGGTCAGGCCACGGTAGTCATGCCCTGGATACAGCAAGCAGGTCGGCGGCAGCGACAAAATCTGGCTTTGCACCGATTGATACAGCTGCTGCGGGCTGCCTTGCTGAAAGTCGGTGCGGCCGCAGCCGCGGATCAATAGGCAATCGCCGGTGAAGGCCATGCTTTGATCGTCGAGCACAAAGCTCATGCAACCACTGGTATGTCCCGGCGTGGCGCGCACCTCCAGAAAGCGCCCACCAAAAGCGACCCGCTCGCCGTGCTTCAGCAAGCGGTCGGCATTCTGGGCATTGGCATGTTCGGACAACAGGATCTGGCTGCCGCAGCGTTGCTTCAAGCCCCAGGCCCCGGTCACATGGTCGGCATGCACATGGGTGTCCAGCGTCGCAATCAGGCGCAGGCCCAGTTCCCGCAACAAGGCCGCGTCGCGGCGCTGGTGCTCAAACACCGAGTCGATGATCAGCGCCTCGCCGCTGGCCGCGTCGCCCAGCAAATAGGTGTAGGTGGACGACACCGGATCGAACAGCTGGCGAAAAACCAGGCCCTGTGGGTTCAGCGTTATTTCAGACATCAGCATCAACTCCTTGTCATCCGGCCTGCCTGGCTTGGGCGAGTGGCGGGTCGCAAATCAGTTTAGCCGCACCCATCACCGCAATGGCAGACACGCTGAGCAAACGAAGCCAGCCCTAGAATCAACTCGTATCAAGCCCTCAACGACACGCACAGAAAGCCAGCAAGCATGAACCCATCGCTCAAGCAATTACTCATCGCCTGCGGCCTCATGGCCGTGGCCCTGCAGGCATCGGCACAAGTCGACGTCAGCCAAGCCTGGGTGCGGGCCACCGTGGCGCAGCAAAAAGCCACTGGCGCGTTTTTGCAGCTGAAGGCCAAGACCGACAGCCGCCTGATCGAAGCGCGCTCGCCGGCGGCCGGGGTGGTTGAGGTGCATGAGATGGCCATGGACGGCTCGGTGATGAAGATGCGCGCAATCCCGGCCCTGGACTTGCCCGCCGGCAAGACGGTGGAGCTCAAGCCGGGCGGCTATCACATCATGCTGATGGACCTGAAGAAGCCGATCTCCGCCGGTGAAACCGTCGCGCTGACCCTGGTGTTTGAAGGCGCGGACAAGAAGCGCGAGACCGTTGACGTCAAGGCCGAGGCGCGCCAACTTGGCGGTGCCACGGCACCCGCCGACAAAGACGCCCACAAGCACTGATGGCCGGTGTCAAGCGTGCATGCGGCTGGGTCGCATGCCTAAGTCTGCTGCTTGTGGCGACAGCGCAAGCACATGACTTCAAGGTCGGCGCATTGCGTTTGGATCACCCCTACGCAACCCCGTCGCAGCAAGGCACAGCGCTGCTGTGCTTCAGGGAAATACGCAACAACGGCGCGCAGGCAGACCACCTCCGCGCGGCTTCGGCCAGCGTGGCCCAACAAGTGCTTGCACCCGAGGGTCAGGCCTTGCCCTTGGTGCTGCCGGCAGGCGCCGCGCAGCGTTGGCGGCATGACAACGGCAACTGCCTGCGGCTGCAAGGCTTGGCAAAGCCTCTGGCGGCAGGCGAACGCTTCGAGGCCATCCTGAACTTCGAAAAAGCCGGCGAGGCGCGGGTCAATGTGTGGGTGCAACAGCCACGCTGATGTCCTAACACAGCAACGCCACGGGCGTGGCGTTGCTGAATTTTCAAGCTATCATGCGCGCCATATGTCACGCTCCGCCCGTCATCTTCGCCTCGCCACATGGCTCGCGCTCGTCGCGATGCTGGCCTTGGGGTTGATGCCGATGGTGTCGCGGGCCTTGGCTTCGCAGATGAATGCCAAGGGCTGGATCGAGGTTTGCTCGGCGCAAGGTGCCCGTTGGGTATCTCTGAATGCCAGCAGCAGCCCAGCTGATGATATTGCTCCCGCCCAAGACCCCTCCCAAGGTCTGCTGGCACAACTGGACCATTGCGACTACTGCTCGCTGGCTCATGCAACGCCGGTGCTGCCTTCGGTGGCGCCCGCTTTCGCAATGCCATTGCAGCATGCAATGGTGCCTGAGTTATTCCTCCAAGCGCCGCGCCGCCTCCATGTCTGGAGCACGGCGCAGTCGCGCGCCCCGCCGCTGAGCGCCTGAGCAGCCGAGCCCCCGGGTTCGCAAGCTAGGCGCCTGTTGCGGCTGACCGTCGCTACGCGCCCTCAAACGCTAGCGCGCCATGGCCCCGCTGCCCTCACTACGGCCTGCTTGATCTCAGCAAACCGCTGACGGACATCTCCCTCTCCGGTCCTTTTCCGTGGCTTCGGCCCTGCGCTGGTTCGCTCGCCCGGCGCCAGGGCGGCCCACTCACGTTTGATTGCTGTCGGCGTACCGATTCGCCGCACCGAGAACAACTATGCACAAACTTGTCTCAATCCGGATCGCCGTTTGGGCGGACCTTGGCGCTTCTCGCCTTGCAAGCGGGGTTTGACTCATGCGCCTGCTGACCGATAAAACCAAATGCCCTCGCCCGCCTGCCGCCTTGCTGGCAGCGCTGTTGTCGGCCCTGCTTGGCGCTTGCGGTGGTGGGGGCGGCGACAAAGTCAGCACCCCCGAGCTGACTGAGCCGGTGCCCACACCTTTGCCGGTGCCGCAGGCTTTTGCGGCTGCCATCAGCGGGACGGTGGCGGTGGGAGCTCCGGTGATTGGCGCCAGCGTCAACGCCAAATGTCTGAATGGCTCGGCCGCCGCGCTAGCCTCAAGCGATGTGCTCGGCGCCTACAGCATCGAACTGAATGGACTGAAGCCGCCTTGTCTGTTGCAGGCCAGGGGCGGCACGGCGCTGGGCACGCCCGTCAGTATCGCCCTGCATGGCTTGGTCCAGTCCACCGGCAGCGCGCCGATCAACCCCTTGACCGACTTGCAACTAGCGCGCGCCTACGCCGTTGACCCAGCAATGGTGTTTGCTCGATTCGCCGGGCAAGCTGACCTGCCCAATGCCCAGAAACTCAATGAAGCCGGCCAGTTCCTGGCTCAACAATTGAGCGCACTCGGGCTGAAGGCGCCGAGCCAAGACCTGCTGTCCGAAGCCTTTGCGCTGGGTGGCGGCACCGATCAGTTGCTGGATCAACTGAGCGCCAAGCTGAGCGCCCAGCAAGCCACCCTGAGCCAGCTGCGCGAAAGCGCTCAAGGCGGCGGCAGCTTTGCCGGCACCCTGAATGTCGCCAAGGCCGAGGCGGATGAGCGTGTCCGCTTGCAAGCAAAGGCCGCCGCCGAGACTCAAGCTGCCGAGGAGGCCCGCGCGGCAGCGGCTGTTGCCGCTGCCAAGGCCGCCGAACAAGCTCGCGCCGCCGTCATTGCCGCCGAAGCCAGTGCCAAGGCCGAAGCCGAAGCCGCGGCGGCGGCGGCCAAGAAAGCGGCCGAAGAAGCGGCTGCAAAAGCGGCCGAAGAAGCGCGTGCCGCTGCCGCTGCCAAAGAAGCCTCCGATGCAACTCGCGCCGCTGCTGAAGCCGCTGCTGCCAAGGCCAAGGCCGAGGCCGAAGCCAGCGCCGCCGCTGCAGCGGCCGCCGCCATAGCGGCCGAGGACGCCCGCCTTGCTGCAGCGGCAGCCGCCGCCAAAGCGGCGGCCGACAAAGCCAACGCCGAAGCCGAAGCCGCTGCCGCCGAAGCCGCGCGACTGGCCGAAATAGCCCGCCTGGCGGCGCTGGAAGCCGCCGCCACCGTGACCGGGATGGCCGCCGATGGCGCACCGGTCAGCGGCGCTAACGTGCTGGTCAGATGCACGGCGGGCAGCACGCCGTCCAACACTGTCACCGACAGCAACGGCGGCTTTGCTGTCAAGCTGCTGGGCGCCAGCGCACCCTGCTTGCTGCAAGTGCGCGGCGGCCAAGTGGGCGGGCAAGCCAATACCCAAGTACTGCACGGCTGGGTCGACCGGCTTGGCGGCACGGTGCAGCTCAGCCCGCTGTCGGAGCTGACGCTGGCCCATGCTTTTGCCGACAGCCCGGCCAATGTCTTTGCGCGCTTCGCGGGATCGACGGATGTCCCCTCAAGTGCCAGCCTAGACGCCGGCAAGACCTGGTTGCGTAGCCAATTGGCCGCCCTGAGTCTGCCCAGCCCAGCGGCCGATCCGCTCAGCGGCCCAATCCGAGCCGGCGACAGCGATGGCCAGCTGATGCTCGGCTTCAATCAGCTGCTGTACGACCGGGTCAGCAGTCTCGCCGCTGCGATTCAAACCGCCGTCGCGCGCGCCAACCTGGCCACCATGCTGAACGCGGACCGCGCCATCTCGATTCAATTCGCCGCCGTGGCCGGCAGCACGCCAGTCAGCTGCGGCCCAACGCTGCCACCCCTGGGCAGCACGCAGACGCCTGCCAAGCTGCTGGACTTCCGTTTTTACCTTTCGGAGGCTGCGCTGATCCGCGCCGACGGCACGCTGGTGTCGATCAAGCTGGTGGCCAACAACGCTTGGCATTACACCGCACCCAGCGGGGCCGCCGTCAGCCTGATCGATCTGGAAGACGGCAGCGCCAACTGCGCCGAGTCGCCCGAGCAGACCACCGCAGCCACCAACGCCTTCCTCAGCGGAACCGTGCCGGCCGGCCGTTATGTTGGCTTGCGTGCCACGCTCGGGGTGCCCGAGTCGCTCAACCACAGCCAGACCTCGGCGGTGCCAGCCCCGCTGGACAGTGCAGCGATGGGCTGGAGCTGGCAGGCCGGCCGCAAGTTCGCCAAGATCGAGGTGACCCAACCCTCGGCTGGTGCTTGGACCAGCGACTCCTTCTTTGTCCACCTGGGCTCCACCGGATGCACCGGCAATGCCGGCCTGGGCACGGTGGTCTGCGCCAAGCCGAACCGCGCCACACTGCAGTTCCCTGCCTTCGACCCGTCCGCGCAAAAGATTGCTGTGGACCTGACCGCGCTGCTGGCCGGCACCAATATCACCATCAACCAAGGCGGTGCCCAGGGCTGCATGTCGGCCGGCACCGACCGCGATTGCCTGAAGGTCTTTGAAGCCTTGGCCATCGACTGGAAGTCCGACGGCAGCGGCAGCGGCTTGCCCATCAATGAGGGCCGTGGTCAGACCGTTTTCAAGGTAATGAACAAATGAGATACCGCTCACTTTGCGCGCTGGCCTGCGCCTTGCTGTTGAACGCCTGCGGTGGTGGCGGCAGCAGCACCGAGGTCAAGGTCACCGCCTCGCCCAACGCCCAATGGGCTTGGTTGCTGCCCGCCCAGTTTCCCGAGCCCCGCGTGCCGGACGACAACGCCATGTCGGCCGACAAGGTGCAACTCGGTCGCTTTCTGTTCTATGACCGGCGCCTGTCCGGCAATGGCACGCAGGCCTGCGCCGGCTGCCATGTGCAAAACCTTGCCTTCACCGATGGCAAGCTGCTGGCCATCGGCTCCACCGGCGAGGCGCATCCGCGCAATGCCCAGTCCATCGTCAATGTCGCCTACAACGCCACGCTGACCTGGGCCAATCCGGCGCTGACTGACCTGGAAACGCAGATGCTGGTGCCACTGTTTGGCACCAGGCCGGTCGAGATGGGGCTGACCGATGCCAACAAGGCCGGTGTGCTGGCGCGACTGAGCGGCGACCCGGCCTATCCGGCCATGTTCGCACAGGCCTTCGGCAATGGCCCGGACGCGCTGTCCTGGAACAGCGTGGTCAAGGCGATCTCGGCCTTCCAGCGCAGCCTGATCTCGGGCAATAGCAAGTACGACCAATACCTGGCCGGCAAGGCCCAGCTGACAGCGGCCGAGGAGCGCGGGCTCAACCTCTTCTTCGGCGAGAAGGCCGAGTGCTTCCATTGCCACGGCGGCTTCAACTTCAATGACCAGGTGGTGCACAAGACCAGCCGCTTGGCCGAGACCCCGTTTCACAACACCGGCCTGTTCAATATTGGCGGCACAGGCGCCTTCCCGGAGCCGAACCGGGGCGTCTTCGAGCTCAGCGCCAAGCCATCGGACATGGGCAAGTTCCGCGCGCCCAGCCTGCGTAATGTCGAAGTTACGGGGCCCTACACACATGACGGCAGCATCGCCACGCTGGACGACATGCTGGCCTTTTACGCCGCCGGCGGTCGCAATATTGAAAGCGGACCCAACACCGGCGACGGCCGCTTGAATCCCAATAAAGACCCGCTGGTGGCCCGCATCAGCCTGGACGCGCAGGAGCGCGCCGACATCGTCGCCTTCCTGCGCACGCTCACCGACCATGAATTCCTCAACAACCCCAAACATGCCGATCCCTTCGCTGCCGCACAAGGCAATTGACAGGCTGCAACACCTGTTGCTCGGCGCAGCCGCCCTGCTTGGTATGGCCATTGGCAGCGCGCAAGCGCATGAGCTCGGCGCCAAGGCGCTGCCCGAGACGACCGGCTTGCGCCTGGGCGGCGCGTTAGCCCTCAGCCAAGCCCAAGCCGATGAGGCCTGGCCGGCGCTCAAACTGCCCGGCATCCTGAGCAATGGCGAGACGCCGGTGGATCGCCGTGGTGGCGCGCTGGAACATGCGACGCTGGACGCCGGGCTGCGCCTGGGTCAACATTTCGGCGCCGTGCTGGCAGTCGGTTGGCATGACAGCGACCCCGCGCATGTGGAGGCCGCTTGGCTGCAAGGTGAATGGGCTGCGGGTCAAGATCAGTTGCTGCTGGGTCTGGGCCGCAACCGCCTGCCGATGGGCCGCTTGCTGGAGGGCGGCGGTCACTTTGACCGCTTCGCCACCATGCCACTGGCCAAGCGCGCCGTGCTCGGCGGCGACTGGATAGACGACGGCATCTCGCTGCGCTGGCAGCGCAGCCATGAGGGCTTTTTCGAAGCCTTGGAAACATTGGACCTTGGCGTCTGGCGTGCCCGCAGCTTCCCCGGCGGCGCGGCCGGTTCGGGCGCGCCGGCCGCTCACGCACGGCTGGTCTGGGGCGACCTCAGCCTGGACGGCTTTGCCGCGCTGCTGCGGCCCGAGATGCGCGGCGCCCATGTGCAAGACAGCCGCGCCGCCCATACCCACGCCCAACCCGACTGCAGCGGCAGCCTGAGCGGCATTTTCTGTTTTGATGGCCGCAGCGAAGTACTCAGTGGCAGCCTGGCCTGGCTGCTGCCGACCCAGGCCGATCTGCGCTTGGAGCTTGCTGGCCTGCTGCGGCGTGACCGCGGCCAGCTCTATTCGATCAATGGTGCAAGCGATTACCGCGGCACAACCGGCGGCGGCTGGCTGGACCTGATCTGGCAGGTCACGCCCAAAGCCGGCCTAGCGCTGCGCGGCGAGACCCTGCGCGGTGTGCAGACGCTGGAGGGCAGCAGTGCCTTGCTGCTGGCCCGCGATGCCGGCCTGCTGGGCAGCACGCGCATCTGGCGCGCGGCGGCCACGGCCAGCTATGCGCCCTGGCCCGCGCTGCGCCTGAGCGCCGAAGCCGGGAGCGACCGCCAAGGCAGCCGCAGCAATACCTTCACCTTGTTGCGCTTGGTCTGGACGCCGGACGAGTTCTGGAGCCGCAGCTGGTGAAGAACAAACCGTTTCCCCACCCTGATGGCTTTTTTGAACGCTGACGCCATCGCCTTTTTGTTTGACCTTTTTTTCAACCCCTGTACTGGAGCTACCGATGAAAACGACTCACTTTGCAACCACCCGTGTTCTGGGCGCCCTGACCGCGCTGTGCCTGGCCGGACCCGCCCTGGCCGCCAACGCCGTCGACTTCCGCAACTGGGGCTCCGATGGCAGCGCGCCGCTGCTGTCCGCAGGCAGCGGCATCAGCGCCGTGCAGGCCATGGCCAAGAGCAATTACTCGGACAACCCGGGCCTGATGTTCTCCGCCTGGGCGCATGCCGGCGGCACGCCTTGGTACAGCTTCCAACTGGCCACCACCACCGACGTCACGATTGACCTGACTCCCGTCACAGCCGGTGCAAACTTTGCGCCCGGCCTGACCTTGTGGGCCTCGGGTGCCAGCCAGTTCGATGGCGGCAGCGAGGGCATCGAGACCGGCAACAATGGCTGGGGCGACCCGCATTCCTTCAATGTGGTCGGCCAGATCGGTGACTTCGGCACCGCCTGGATGAGTGGCGCGAACGGCAATATGCTGCAGACCCTGGCCTATGCCGTCACCGGCCCGGCCCACACCGACAGCAACACCACCGGCTGGGCCGAGGTCATCAACACCGGCGTCAATGACATCAGCGTCGACAACAGCTTCGAGCAAGGCGTCACCGGCACGGCCAGCGGCAACCAGATCCATCTGCAGGTCAAGCAGCTGCAAGCCGGTTGGTACACGCTCTATATCGGCGGCACCGACAACACCAAGAGTGCGGCCAGCTACGCCTTGAACGTGCAAGCCGCCGTCGCCGCCGTGCCAGAGCCCACCTCGCTGGCGCTGATGCTGGCCGGCGTCGGCCTGCTGGCGCTGCGCCGAAATAGCCGCAACGGCCGCACGCAGCAACAAGCCTGATTGAGGCCTTGACCGGGGCGGCCCGCCACATCTTGCCGTGCCGCCCCCTTGAATTTCGGAGTCCCTGAACATGTTGTCCCGCAACTCTCGCACCGCTGGGTCGGCCCTGTTGGCGCTGGCTTTGATCAGCAGCTCGGCGCTGGCCGATATCGGCCCCATGCCCATGCCCTTGAAGGGCGTGCCGCTGCCGGCGGTGCCGGGCTTGAGCGATGGACCGAACCCCATCATCGTCGACCGCCAAAAGGCGCTGATACTGGGCAAGGCCTTGTTCTGGGACGCCAATGTGGGCAGCGACGGCATGGCCTGCGCGTCCTGCCATTTTTCTGCCGGCGCCGACCGGCGCGTGCGCAACCAACTGGCCCCGGGCGGCAAAAGCCAAGCGGCGCCGGCCTTCGATATCGGCCCCGACGGCCTGCGCCGTGGCCCTAACCAAACACTCAAGCAGAGCGACTTCCCCTTCACCCAGGCCGCCCAGCCCCTGGCCGATGTGGATGAGCGCCTGCTCGCGCGCATCTCTGCGGCCGTCACCGGCTCGGCCGGCAGCTTTGGCGGCAGCTTCAAGGCGGTGGACTATGCGCTGGCCAATAACGACGATTGCCAGCGCAGCCCGGATCCGACCTTCCATATCGCCGGCATCGACGCGCGCCGCGTCAGTGATCGCAATGCGCCCAGCGTCATCAATGCGGTGTTCAACCACCGCCTGCTGTGGGACGGCCGCGCCAGCAATGTCTTCAACGGCAGCAGCGCCGGCGGCGAACGCGACGCGGCGGCCGGTGTCTGGGTGCTGCAGGCCGACGGCTCGGCCAAGCGCGAAAAGCTTGCCTTGCCGAATTCGGCACTGGCCTCGCAGGCGATGACCGCGCCCTTGAACGACAAGGAAATGAGCTGCAAGGGCCGCAGCCTGGCAGACATCGGCCGCAAGCTGCTCTACCGCACCGCGCTCGAAACCCAGCAGGTGCATGCGCAAGACAGCGTGCTCGGCCCCTTGTCCGCCGCCGGTCGAGGCCAGCCGGGTCTGACGCAGGACTACATCGCGCTGGTGCAACAAGCCTTTCACCCGCGCTTTTGGGCCTCCAAGCAGCGTGGCCCTTTCGGCCGGCCGCCAAGCAGCAGCAAGGGTTCGATGAGCCAGGCTTACAGCCAGGCGGAGGCTAACTTTGCGCTGTTCTTCGGCCTGGCCTTGCAAACCTATCAAAGCAGCTTGGTCTCGGACGACTCGCCGTTTGACCGCAGCGCCCGCGATGCCAGCGGCCTGCCGCTGGAGCTGAGCCCGGCCCAGGCGCGCGGCCTGCAGGTGTTCCGCCGCGCCCATTGCGCGCTCTGCCATATCGGGCCCAACTTCACATCCGCCGCCGTCGACACCAATGCTGCCCTGGTGGCCAGCAAGCCCTGGGGCTTCAGCGGCCCGGGTTTTCGCAACAGCACCAGCGCCAATATCGTCAGCCGCATGGCTGGCAACAAGGGCTTCGGCTTCATCGACACCGGCTTTGCCGCCACCGGGGTGGGCCGCGACGAATGGGATGTGGGTCTGGCCGGCAAGGACGACTGGGGCAATGACCTCGCTTACGCCTCGCAGTACCTGAAGCTCTTGAGCGGCGACCGCAGCGCGGTGAAAGACGCCCGCGTGCTGACGGTGCGCGCCTGCGACTTGCCGACTTCGATTGCGCTGAACCGCCTGCAATCACACCCGACCATGTTCACCCAAGTACAGGGTGTGCAGGCGCAAAGCCAGCCCACCCAGGCCTGCCTCAACCCCGGCGGCGCCTTTGTTCCCACGCCCGCCGCCGCGCAGGCCGAACTGGGCAGCGCCAACAACAAGCGCATGCTGCTGGTCACCGATGCGGCCTTCAAAATCCCCAGCCTGCGCAATGTGGAATTGACCGGCCCCTATATGCACAACGGCAGCATGGCCACGCTGGAGCAGGTGATCGAGTTCTATGCGCGCGGTGGCAATTTTGCCGGCAGATCCAAGCAATTTGGCACGGTGTTTGGCCAGCCCGAACTGCAGCTGGACGCGCAGGCACGCAGCGACCTATTGGAATTTCTCAAGTCGCTGACCGATGAGCGGGTGCGTTATGAGCGGGCGCCGTTTGACCACCCCGAGCTGCGCCTGCTGAACGGCCATGTAGGAGACCGCACCCGCTTGGCCACGCCGGGCGGCTTGGGGCCGCAATTGGGGCAAGACAGCTGGCTATTGATCCCGGCCGTCGGCACGCAAGGTGCGGCGCAACCATTGCCCAGTTTCCAGCAGTCGTTGTCACCCTAAGCCGCACCGACAGCGCGGCCGTTCTTATTCCGCATCAAGGACGCTAGAGGCCGGGCCGGTAGAATCCTGCCCGTGCAAGCCCGTTTCAACCGCCCCTCCACCACCAGCCGCTGGCTCGTCGCCCTGAGCTTTTTGCTCGCGGCGCTGATGCCTGCGTTGTCGCAGGCCTTGGCCCATGCGCGTGGCGATGTGGTGGCCTGGAGCCAGGTGTGCCGCAGCAGCGTGGTATCGCCGCGCGCGGCCGACTCGCTGCTGGCGGCACAGGCCGACAAGCAGGACTCGCAAGAGTCGGTGCACGGCCTGTTTTCCACCTGTCCCTATTGCGGCCTGCACGCGCAAGACCTGGCCCCACCACCGGCCGCCGCGGCCGGCTCGGTTTTGCTGAGCAGTTTGCGTTTTGCAATGCCGGCGCGCTTCTACAGCGCGCCTCACAGCGCCCATGCCTGGGCGCCGGCGCAATCACGCGCCCCGCCGGGCTGGGTCTGAGCTGAATTGACCCCGCGCGGCCCCTCCCGCGCCCCCAGTTTCTGAAGCAATGCCCAGGCCTGGCCCTGCGGCCATTGCGCACCGTCCCCTTGCTCAATCATGATTTCCTTTTGCCCCACCGCGCGCCTCAGCGCGTTGAGCCTCGCCACGCTCGCTCTTTCCTTGACTCTCGCGCAGGGCGCCGCCGCCCAAGGCGTTGCCACCGACGCCCAACTCGCCCCGGTCTTGCTGACCGGCGTGGCCTTGCGCTCGGGTCTGGCCGCCAACCTGCCCAGCAACACCGCGAGCAAGACTGCCGAAGAGCTGCGCGATCAGAACCTCTTCAACCCGGAAGACGCGCTGAAGTACATGCCCAACACCAGCATTCGCAAGCGCTATATCGGCGACCGCAACGCGATGCTCGGCGGGCGCAGCTTCGGCACCCTGCAGCCCGGCCGCGGCCTCGCCTATGTGGACGGTTACTTGATCAGCAATTTTCTCGGTCGCTTTGACGGCCCGCGCTGGAATATGGTGACGCCCGAGGCGATCGCCCGTGTCGACATGCTGTACGGCCCGTTCTCGGCCATCTACCCCGGCAACTCGATCGGCACCACGGTCGCGATCACCGAACGCACGCCGCAAGCGTTTGAGGCCTCGGCACGGCTGACCGGCTATAGCCAGAGCTTCTCGCACTATGGCCAGGACGGCCGCTTCAACGGCGGCCAACTGTCGGCCTATGTGGGCAATCGGCTGGAATCTGGCCTTTGGTACACCGCCACGCTGAACCACCAAGACTCGACCTCGCAGCCGATGAACTACTACACGGCCGGTGTCAACGCAAAAACCGGCAAATTCGACCCGGTCAAGCCGGGCGACAAACTCGTCAGCGGCATCCAATACGACCTCGACCCCAAGGGCCAGCCGCGCGCCATCTTTGGCGCCAGCGGCGGCGCGATCGACCACACGGTGCAAAACGCCGTCAAGCTCAAGGCCGGCTACGCCTTCACGCCGGAGTTGCTGGGCAGCGCGATGCTGGGCCTGTGGACGAATGACAGCGACAACAGCAACCGCCCCTTTTTGCGCGACCAGGCCGGCAATACCGTCTGGTCCGGCACGGTCACTGACGGCGTGAACAGCTTTGTAATCCCGAACAATGCCTTCGCGCCCTCGAACCGCGAGGAGCTCCACCGCCATGCCGGCCTGACGCTGAAGACCAGGCATGCGACGGGCTGGAACGGCTCCGTCGTTTACTCCAACTACCGCATCCTGAAAGACATCGCACGCCAGTCCAACCTGCCCGAGCCGCAGGCCCAGAATGGCGGCGAGGGCAGCTGGACGCGCCGCGACGGCACCGGTTGGGACACCTTGGAGCTGCAAAGCGCCTACACCCCGGTGGCCGGCGACTGGGGTGATGGACGCCACAGCGTGATCTTTGGCATTCACCACAACAGCTACCAACTCGACAGCCCGACACGCAAGGCCAGTGACTGGCGTAACACCGAAACAGAGCTGACCCAGCGCTACCAAGGCCGCACCGAGGTGCTGGCCGCCTATGTGCAAGACACCTGGAAAGATCGGAA
>JADMJQ010000089.1:32993-39080 GCA_018780415.1 Roseateles sp.
CCTGGAAGCTGCCACAGGACCTGGCCCTGACGGTGGGCCTGCGTCAAGAACATTTCCGCACCGACGACGGCGAGCAACTGCTGCGCGTGACGGCCTGCAAACCGAGCCAGGGCCTGATTTGCGAGCCCACCGGCGACGGCAGCTTCAACAAGGTCTTGAGCTACGACAAGCGCAGCCTGTCGGGCACCTCACCCAAGGCTTCGCTCGCATGGCAAGCGGGCCCCGACACCTTGCTCAAGGCCAGCTACGGCCGCGGCATCCGCTTCCCCAATGTGGAGGAGCTCTACAACGGCACATTGACCAGCACGGCCGTCACCCAAAGCGACCCGAACCTCAAACCCGAACGCTCCGACGCGCTGGAGCTCAGCGCCGAGCAGGACTGGGACCTGCAGCGCCTGCGCGTTTCCTTGTTCCACGACGATGTGCAGGGCAGCATTCTGCGGCAAACCGATATCTCGGTGGTTCCCAATGTGACCCGCGTCTCTAACGTCGACCGCGTGCGCACCTATGGCGTCGAGATCGTCTGGCAGGCGCAGGACTGGTTGCTGAAGGGACTGAGCCTGGACGCCAACGCGGCCTTTGCACATTCAGAGGTGACCGCGAACGCCCGCGATCCGCAAAGCGTCGGCAAGAAGTGGTTGCGCATCCCCAAAGTGCGGGCCAATGTGCTGGCCGCCTACCGGCCCACGGCGCAATGGCTGGCCAGCGTCGGCGTGCGCCACTCGGGCCGCGCGTTCAACGATGTCTACAACCTCGACATCAACCCCAATGTCTACGGCGGCGTGTCGTCCTTCACCTTTGTGGACCTGCGCGGCAGCTATAAGTTCACACCTAAGTTGGAGCTCGCCCTGGGTCTGGACAATGCGCTGGACAAGCGTGGCTTCCAGGCTCACCCCTACCCGGGCCGCACCTTGTTCACCGAGCTGCGCGCCAGCTATTGATTGAAAGGGCAAGCCACACCATGAAGCAAAACCTTAGCCAGAAATTTTTGAGCAGCTTGCTGCTCGGCCTGCTGCTGCTTGTGGGGCCGGCTGCGGCCAAGCCCCAGAAAGCCGCGCTGGGCACCGGTGCGGCCTTCTCGCCCAGCGGCGAGTTGTGGATCAGCGGGCTCAATCCACAGGGCCGGCTGTTTGTGCAAAGCAGCCCGGACGCCGGCGCCAGCTGGTCGGCACCGACGCTGCTGAACATCGGCGACGACCGCGTCTCGGCCGACGGCGAGAACCGCCCCAAGCTGGCCTTCGGGCCGGATGGGCTGCTCGTCATCAGCTATACCAAGCCGCTGAGCAAACCCTATACCGGCGACATCCGGCTGCTGCGCTCGACCGACGGCGGCAAGAGCTTCGCCGCGCCCGTCACCGTGCATGCCAACCGGCAGCTGATCACACACCGCTTCGAGTCCATCGCCTTCGATGCCAAAGGCGTGCTGCACACGGTCTGGATCGACAAGCGCGATCTTGAAAACAGCAAAGCGCGGGGCCAGCCCTATCGCGGTGCCGCGCTCTACCGCAATGAGTCCAGGGACGGCGGTGCCAGCTTTGGGCCCGACCTCAAGCTGGCGGACCACAGCTGCGAGTGCTGTCGCATCGCCCTGAGCCCTACGCCCGAGGGCGGCATGGCCGCCATGTGGCGCCATGTGTTCGAGCCCAATCAGCGCGACCATGCTTTTGCCCGCTTGGAGGGCGATGCCCCGGCACTGCAGCGCGCCACGCTGGACCGCTGGGCGGTCGATGGCTGCCCGCACCATGGGCCGGGCTTGGTGCAGGCCGATGGCGGTGCTTATCACGCCGTCTGGTTCGGCTTGCGCGGCATGGAGTCGGCGGTGCGCTACGGCCGACTCGACGCCGAAGGTCGCCCCGAAGGCGAAGCCCGTGCGCTGCCGGACGCCGGCGCCGAGCATGCCGACCTGATGGCGGCAGGCCAGCAATTGGCGATTGTCTGGCGCAGCTTTGACGGCAAGACCAACCGCTTGCGCGCCTGGGTTTCAGCCGATGGCGGGCGCAACTTCAAACTGCAAGAGCTGGCCAGCAGCCTGCTGGACAACGACCACCCACGCCTGCTGCGCCATCAAGACCACATTTACGCGCTCTGGCGCACTGCGGAGAACACCCATGTCGTCAAAATTACTGCGCCTTGATGCTCTGCTCGGGCAAGCGCTGCTCGGCCTGACTTTGCTCGGCGGCGTGGCGCCTGCCGGCGCCGCCCCCAAGCAAGTCGAAGCCTTCAACACTCAAAGCTGGGCGACGCTCCAAGCCGGCCTCAAGGCGCCGGCCATCGTGGTGTTCTCCAGCACCGACTGCGTTCACTGCCCCGCCGTGCTCAAGCAACTGGCGGCGCAGCGCCAAAAGCTGAAGGCAGGGCTGATTGCCGTCGTGATGGATCAAGAGCCCGGCAGCGACGACGCTGCCCTCCTGGCCAATCCGCACTACCGCATGGCCGATCGCGTGCTCGCCTTTGAGGGCCAGGGTCAGGTCTTGCGCTACGAGGTCAACCCGCAGTGGCGCGGCATGACACCCTATGTCGCGCTGCTCCGCCCGGGTGCGGCTGCGCAGTTCGTGATGGGGCCGCCCAGCGCCGCTGATTTGCAGGCCTGGCAGCAGCAAGCCAAGCTGGGCAAGCCTTAAGGACGCTCTGCATCCCTAAATCAAGAGAAAAGCCGGCAGAAACCAGCCCACAAGCTGGCAAGCTTTGCGCCCGGTTCTTGAGGTTTTTGGGATCGGGCCCGCCTTGAAAATACAGCCCATGACGACGCAACACCACCCCGCCACTTGCCGAGCCACCCGCTTCATTGCTGGCACCATCAAACCGCCGAGCTCCTAGCTCGCGCCTGACTCTCTTCTAACAGCGCCCAGGCTGCTGGCCCTCACCGGTCTGCCCGGCCCAGCGCTGCCAGCGCAAACCCACACAACGCTGCGGCCCCACGGGCTAGCCCAGATCAAGCATCGAGCTAACCACGTACTTGGGCAGCGTCACGCGCTCTTGACAGACCCCGACCGACTCAGCTTGGTCGGGGTCTTTTTTTGTGCCTTGCGCCGTCAAAGGGTTGGGTCGCGGTGATTCAATCGCATTGCCCCCCGCTCACGCTATGCTCGCACCCCTGTTTCTCAAACCTTGCCAGGAGCCAGCTGCCCGTGAAGAACATCGCTTGGCGAAAAGTTCCGCTCTACACGCTGCTGTTCATGTTCGTCTGGCCTTTTCTGATCCGGATGCGCATCCTGGACCCGGGCGGCACAACCTTGTATTGGTTTATTGCCGCGACCTACGTCAACTACCTGTCCTTTATTTTCAGCATTGCTTACGGCCAGCGCATGCAGATGGGCCTGCATCCGGCGCAAGCGGTCTGGCTTTTTTTGCTGAGCAATATCTTGCTGATCCTGACCTTTGCCGCGGGCTGGCAGGTCTTTGATGTGTACGGCACCAGCGATGGCTGCAACAACAGCAGTGATTTTCTAGACTCGCTGTACTTCTCGACGACGATCTTCGCGACCGTCGGCTTCGGCGACTTCCTGCCCTGCAATGCGCATGGAAAGATGCTCTTCATCGCCGAGTCCATCATTGGCTCGACCCATTTCGGCATCTTCATCACGCTGATTTTTAGCCGAGTGATTTTCCCGACGAAAGCTCAGACCTCAAACGCGTCGGACCATCAACCCCACTCAGGCACCGGCACTTGAAAGCATTCCCCGTCAAGATCCCAACGCTCTGGCGTCAAGCATTCCCGGCCTTGGTCCTCGGTGCCATCGTCACCAAGGGACATATGTGGTTCCAAGGTCAGCCCTTCTCACTGCCGGACAAGTTGCCCTTGATGGGCGTCGCCGCAGCCGTGGTCGCTGGCACCTACTTTCTGCAGCCCACGCTGGCCGGACCGCTGGGGCTGAAAGTGATGAGCAGCTGGGGATTCAGGCGCTTTGTGGCCTGGTCAGAGATCGAGTCGGTGGCACTCGGCCGGCTCTACTTTGTGCAGCCATCGCTGAAGCTGCTCGACGCACAAGGGCGCGCCTACTGGATCGCGCTCGACACCAAAGACATGCGGGGTCTTTACGACCTCGCGCTGGCCTGCGGCGGCAGCGCTCACCCGCTGACCCAAGCACTTGAAACCCCGCTGTTTGCGCTTTGAACTCTGTTTGCGCTGTGAACGCTGGCTCGCATTGATTGCGCCGCGCGCCTGCGCCAATGAGTCAGAATCACCCCCGCTCCAAATGCTCACCAAGGGAATCACCATGTCACTGCGTCGTCGCCCCCTGATCATCAAGTCATTGCTGGCTGCCTGTGTGTTGGCGCAGGGCCTGCCGGCCGCGCTGGCTCACGGTGCCGGCCCCGCCGAGCAGCCAGCAGCGCCGGTGCCCAGGCTCAGCGGCGTGTTGTTCGACAACGTGCGCATCTTCAACGGCAGCGCCGACCAACTCTCCGCCCCGTCCCATGTGCTGGTTATGGGCAATCAGATCAAAACGATCTCCGCAGCACCGATTGCCGCGCCCGCGGACGTCGACCTGATCCGGGTGGCCGGGGGCGGCCGCACCTTGATGCCGGGCTTGATCGATGCCCACACCCACATCATGTTTTCCTCGCTGCCGCAGGCGGCGATTCTGATGTCGGACATCGGCTTTGTGAATGTGGCGGCGGTCAAGGAAGCGCACAACACCTTGATGCGCGGCTTCACCAGCATCCGCGATCTGGGCGGCCCTTCGCTCGGCTTGAAGCGCGGGATCGACATGGGCCTGGCCACTGGCCCACGCATCTGGTCTTCGGGCGCATTCATTTCGCAATCCGGCGGCCATGGCGACTTCCGTTTGCCTAACGACATGCCTGCGCGGCCCGGTGACTTCAGCCACAGCGAGCGGGTCGGCGCGGCAGCGATTGCCGACAGCGCCGACATGGTGCGCCTGCGCGCCCGCGAGCAGTTGGCGCTGGGTGCTGCACAAGTCAAGATGATGGCCGGTGGCGGTGTGTCTTCGAGTTATGACCCGCTTGACGTGACCCAGTACACCACCGCCGAGCTGCGTGCCGGCGTCGAAGCAGCCGAGAACTGGGGCACTTATGTGACGGTGCATGCCTACACGCCGCGCGCGGTGCGCCAGGCCATAGACGCCGGCGTCAAATGCATAGACCACGGCCAGATGTTGGATGAGGCCACCGCCAAGTTGATGGCCGAGAAAGGCATCTGGTGGAGCTTGCAGCCCTTTATCGACGACGGCAAATCAGCGTTCGCCGAGGGTTCGCCGAACCGTATCAAGCAAAAGCAGATGATGGCCGGCACAGAGACCGCTTTTGCCTTGGCCAAGAAGTTCAAGATCAAGACCGCCTGGGGCACCGACACCTTGTTCGATGCCAAGGCCGCCGCCACCCAGGGCGCGCAGCTGGCGCAGATGGTGCGCTGGTACAGCCCGGTCGAAGTGCTGAAGATGGCCACCAGTGGCAATGCCGAGCTGTTGGCGCTGTCCGGCCTGCGCAGCCCCTATGCCGGCAAGCTCGGCGTGGTGCAGGAAGGCGCGCTGGCCGATTTGATCTTGGTCGATGGCGACCCGATCGCAAATATCGATTTGGTAGCCGACGCGGCCAAGAACTTTGTCGTCATCATGAAGGACGGCAAGGTTTACAAGAACAGCTTGCGCTGAGCCTTGTTGCAGCGAGATCCCTCAAACGGGAAAGTAGGCATGCCATGAATCAGCAAGATCTGGGCTTCAGCTACCGCAGCCTGAAGACGGGGGCGGTGGAGATTCGGCATCACGGCAGGCTGGCGGCGACGCTGCGCGGCACAGAAGCGGCCGATTTCATCGCGGAAGTTAGGGCCGGTGAGGCCGCAGATGCACAGCAATTGATGGCGCGCCTGACGGGCAACTTCAAACGCGGCAACGAAGGCCTCGCCGCCAGCCATCCGCGCAATCGAAGGTAGAGGCCGGACAGGCGGCGCACGCTCACGCCGCCAGTAAGCTCTGCAACTCCTGCTCCCGGATGCCGTAAAAGCGTTTGATCTCGGCGATCTGAGCCTGCAACTCCGCTCGCCGCTCAGCGCTCAAAGGCTGGGTGCGTTTGACAGCCAGAATCATCTTGTTCTTGCTGGTGTGCTCCAGCGCCACGAACTCGAACACC
>JADMJQ010000130.1:0-24832 GCA_018780415.1 Roseateles sp.
GTCAAGCTCTTGTTCGGTGAAAGCCTCTTAATCGCCCTGCTCGGCGGCCTGGCCGGTTTGTTATTGACGCTGCCCTTGGCGGCCGGCTTCGGCAAAGCCATAGGCACGTTGCTGCCGGCGTTCCAGGTCTCTGGCCTGACGATGAGCTTGCAGATGCTGGCGGCCTTGGTCGTCGGCGCGGTGGCGGCTGCCTGGCCGGCGTGGAAGATGAGCCGGATTGATATTGTTCAGGGCTTGAGGCATGTCGCGTGAAGCAGATTCCGCTTAGTTATATTGCGCGCAACCTTTGGGTTCGCCGCGTCACCACGCTGCTGACGGCCGGCGGCATGGCCCTGGTCGTCTACGTGTTTGCCACCGTCTTGATGATGAGCGAGGGCATACGCGCGACCCTGGTGGCGACCGGCCAACCCGACAATGTGATCGCCTTGCGCAAAGGCGCCGGTGCCGAGATCAATAGCGGCATCGACCGCGTTCAGGCCAGCATCCTGGAAAGCCTGCCCGGCATCGCCACCGATGCGGCCGGCCAGCCGCTGATCACCAAGGAGCCGGTGGTGCTGAACAACCTGCCCAAACGCGGCAGCGGCAAGCCCAGCAATGTGACGGTGCGGGGCACCAGCGAGCGCGGCCTGCAACTGCGCCCGCAGGTGCAAATGATTGAAGGCCGTATGTTCCGCCCCGGCACGTCCGAGATCGTCACCGGCAAGGCGATCGCGCGCGGGTTTCAAGGCGCGGGCTTGGGCGAGACACTGCGCTTCGCCGGCCGCGACTGGACCGTGGTGGGCGTCTTCGATGCCGGCCGCACCGGCTTTGACTCCGAGATCTGGGGCGACGCCGAGCAGATGCTGCAGGCCTTCAGGCGCGGCGCTTTTTCCAGCGTGGTGTTCCGGCTCGCCGACGCGAGTCAATTTGAGACGCTCAAGGCCAAGCTCGCCGACGACCCGCGCCTGACGGTTGAGCTCAAACGCGAGGCGGTGTTCTACGCCGAACAAAGCGAGGCGCTGGCCAAGTTCATCAGCATCCTGGGCACAGCCTTGTCGGTGATCTTCTCGGTCGGCGCCATCGTCGGCGCGATGATCACGATGTTCGCGGCGGTGGCCTCGCGCGTCGGCGAGATCGGCACCTTGCGGGCGCTGGGCTTTCAGCGCGGCGCGGTGCTCTTGGCCTTTATGCTGGAGTCGCTGCTCCTGGCCTTGGTCGGCGGGGTGATCGGCCTGGCCGCCGCCTCGCTGATGCAGACGGTCAATATCTCGACCACCAATTTTCAGACCTTCTCGGAGCTGGCCTTTCAGTTCAAGCTGACGCCGGCCATCGCCTGGCAGACGCTGCTGTTCTCGCTGTTCATGGGTTTTGTCGGCGGTTTCATCCCGGCCTGGGGGGCGGCACGGATGAAGATCGTCGACTGCCTGCGGGCCGCTTGACGACACCCTCGGGTCGACCCTAGGTCCTCCCCCTTGAATGTAGGCCGGGACAGCTAGGCAAAGCCCCCATGGGCCGGCGGCCCCAAACGTGAACAAATGGACACCCATTCGATGGGGCCACCGGTGCGCCAACCTCGACGCACCCAGGCGCTCGAAGCGGGTCCGGATCCCACCGTCAACCGATTGACCGAGAGGGATCTATTCATGAAGCTTTCCATACCGACCCATTTGGGGATTGCGGTGCTGGCCTTGGCCTGTTCAACGGCGGCCATTGCCGACGCGCCCCCCCTGTATTCGCAGGGCTTCGACAACCTGGCCGGCTCCGGCTGGCTGCTGAGCAATAACAGCGCCCCGGCCGGACTGAGCTGGTTTCAGGGCGTGCCCGAATCGCTGAGCGCGCAGGCCGGCGCCGCCGACTCCTTCGCCATGGCCACCTATCTGAGCGCCTTGAACGGCAGCGGCTCCATCGACAACTGGCTGATCAGCCCCGAGATCGCACTGAATGGCGCCACCACCCTGAGCTTCTGGGCGCGCAGCGAAGACACCGCCGGCTTTAGCGACACGATGAAGGTCTACTTCAACGCCGGCGCAGCCTCCAGCACCGCCAGCTTCACCAACTTGCTGAGCTCGGTCACCGCCACCACCGGGGGCTGGACCCAGTACAGCGTCGCCCTGCCCAATGCGGCCAGCGGCCGGATTGCTTTTGACTACTTTGCCGCCAATGCCGACAGCGCCAATGTGATTGCGATCGACAGCGTCAGCATCACCGCCGTGCCCGAGCCGACCACTTATGCCCTGCTGGGCCTGGGCCTGTGTGCGATCGCCGCCGTACGCCGCAAGGCACGCGCCCAAATTTAAGCAAGGATAAGCAACCATGAACATCAAGAGCAGCCCATTGGCCGCGGCGTTCGCCGTTGCCGCCCTGCTGGCAACGTCGGCCGCATCAGCAGCCACCGTCGCCCGCGACCCTGTAACTGGTGAGTTACGTGCGCCGACGGCGGCCGAGGCGCAGGCCTTGAGCCAGCCCGCCAGCGGCCGCGGCGCCGTCAAGGCAGCCCCAGCGCGCGGCATGCTGACCGGCCGCATCAACCCGCAACCGGTTCACCATGCCAACGGCTCGGTCGAGCAAGAGCTGGACGACAGCACGCTGTCCTTCAGCGTCGCCACCCGCAATGCCGACGGCAGCATCAGCCAGGCCTGCGTCAGCGGCGCCGACGCCGCCGAAGCCGCCATGAAGACACCCGCCAAGACAAGCAAGAAGGGACACAGCCATGCGCTCAAGTAAAACCTCCTCCCTGGCATTGGCAGCGGCCTTGCTGGTCGCCGGCCTGGGCCTGTCGCAGCAAGCCGCGGCCGCCGCCACCATCGTCATCAACAACATCAACGGGCCCGGCGTCGGCTTCAATGACACCACCATCGTCGCCCCCATCGGCGGCAATGCCGGCACCACGCTGGGCCAGCAGCGCTTGATCGCGTTCACCCATGCCGCCAATATCTGGGGCGCCACGCTGACCAGCAATCAGCCCATCATCATCAATGCGCAGTTCTCGGCCCTGACCTGCACGGCCGCCTCGGCGGTGCTGGGCAGTGCCGGTGCCACCTCGGTCTTCCGCAATTTCCCCAACGCGCCCAAGCCCAATACCTGGTATTCGTACGCCCTCGCCAACAAGATCGCCGGCGCCTATCAGGGCACGCTCAATGCGCCGCAGATCAATGCCAACTTCAACGTCAATCTGGGCGGACCCAACTGCCTGACCGGCACCTTCTTTTACTTGGGCCTGGACGCCAACCACGGCACCGACGTCGACTCCGTCGCCACGCTCCTGCATGAGATGGGCCACGGCCTTGGCTTCCAGACCTTCACCAATGGCAGCAGCGGCGCTCAGAACGGCGGCTTCCCGTCGATCTGGGATCACTTCCTGCTTGGCTCGGTGACGGGCAAGCTCTGGAAGGACATGAGCAACGCCGAGCGCGCGGCCTCGGCCCTGAGCATCGACAAGCTGGTCTGGACCGGTGCCGGTGTCAACGCCGAGATTCCCAATGTCTTGCGCATGGGCTTGCCGGTGGTCAGCGTCAGCGGCTCTCAGGCCGGCGCTTTCGCCGGCAACCACCCGGTCGGCGAGGCCTCGTTCGGCCCCTCGGTCGGCACCGTGGCCATGTCCGGCGCGGTGATGCCGGTGCTGGATGCGGGCGGTGTTTTGAGCCAGGCCTGCACGCCGTTGAGCCCGGCCAATGCGCTGGCCGTCAAAGGCAATGTGGCGCTGCTGATTCGGGGCACTTGCGGCTTCGCGATCAAGGTCAAGAACGCGCAGAACGCCGGCGCCAAGGGCGTGATCGTGGCCGATAACGCGCCCGGTGCTGTCACCGGCATGGGCGGCTCGGATGCCAGCGTGACCATCCCCTCGGTACGCGTCACCCAAGCCGATGGCGTGGCCTTGCTGGCCCAGTTGGGCAAGCGCACGCGCACGTCCTCGGGTGTCTGGGCGGCCTTCAATCTGGTCAGCTCGCAATACTCGGGCGCCGACCCGCTGGGCCGCATGATGATGTTTGCGCCCAACCCGTTCCAGAGCGGCTCCTCGGTGTCCCACTTTGACACCTCGGCCTTCCGCAACCAGCTGATGGAGCCCGCCATCAGCGGCGACCTGACCCACTCGGTCATGCCGCCGCAGGACCTGACCTTCAGGTTGCTGCAGGATATTGGCTGGTAAGTCTTGCCACTCCGGCGCTGTGGCCCGGAGCAAACGTCAAAGCGGCATGGTGCTCAAACGCCATGCCGTTTTTTTTGACTCCCATGCACGACCTTGCGTCAAGGTGTGGATACTTGCCGCCCAAATACTTCCAGCTGCCGCCATCCAGGTATATATGCCGTTAGCAGGGCCTTGAACACGCGTCCATGGTTGGGAACACGAAGGTGCAGCAACTCATGGACGATCACGTAATCTTGGAATGTTTCATCCTGTTGAACCAGGTCGTAGGCCAACGTCACCGTGCCCATGGACGAGCATGAGCCCCATTTGCTATGCATCTCCTGAACCCGAATCACACGTGGATTCACTCGAAGCTTGACCGCCCAAGCAAGTGCTCGCTGGCGCAAATCTTGGGCGGGATAGCCGGACTTGTGCCGACCCGTTTTTTTGGTCGTTCCTGTCATCTCAAGCGTCCGAGTCTTTGAGCAAGACAGCAATCATCACGTCCACCACGCGCGCCCTCGCAATTGCAGACAAGTTCAGGAGCGGGAGATAGAGAGCCGCACGCAGTCTGCGTTTTTCGTCCGAATTCACGGCCGCATTCGGGAATTTGGCCGACTGTCCCTCCGCCTCTTTGGCCAAGCTCATGACATCAATCTTGGCCGCATGCAAATCGGCGTCGCCGCGCAAGGTCCAATAGACGCCAAAGGCACGGCCCGCAAGACCGCTGGCCGTCGCCGCCTGCATGGCGAGCTCTTTTTCCGCCGCCAAAGCCGCCAGCTGGTCGATCGCGGCCAAGCCCGTGGTGCGTCGTTCTTCAAGGTCCTTCAGAATTCGCTCGGCTCTGTCCCGCAAGGGTTGCAAGACCGGGGCGGCGTTCGGGTCGGCGTCGATCTCTTGTTGCAGGCCGCGCACCAGATTGAACACTTTGCCCTCGTCGCTGCCTCCTTCGCTGCGCAAGGACTGCAAGGTCTTCACATCGAAGGTGATGCTCTTGGTGAGGCGTCCCAAGCCTTGTTGGGTGGCCGTTGCTTCGATCAAGCGGCGCGTCTTGTAGGCCAGGTCGGCGACAAAGCCGACCTTGTCAGCATAGGCGTTGCGCACGGCGACATAGAGGCTTGAAAGCTGCTTGTAGGCGGCAATATGGTCGCGCAACTCGGGCGATGGCGACAAGATTTCCCACAAGGCCTCGACCTCCTTGTAGCGCTCGAAAAAGGCCTTGCGCGTCTCCAGGCTCAAGAAGCGGCCATACACCACCCGCTCCAGCCTTTCGTCGGCCCCAAGCCCTGGGTCTTGGCTGTTGGCCCCGTCCAGATAGTCGGCCGTCACGTCTTGAATTTTTTGCTGAAAGTCGACCATCAAGACATCGAGGTCTTCGATCACTCCATTCACATCGGCTGAATCAAACTTCAAAGCCTTTTTCAGCTCGCGCAACACACCCACAAAGTCCACCACCAAGCCAATCTTTTTGCTCACGCCTTGGCCATCTACATAAGGCCGATTCACCCGGGCGATGCTTTGCAGCAGCACATGGTCGCGCATCGGCTTGTCCAGGTAGAGGCAGTACAGCGGCGGCGCGTCGTAGCCGGTCAGCAGCTTGTCGGTGACGATCAAAATCTTCGGCGCACGGTCGGCCTTCTTGAACAGCAGGCGCACGTCTTCCTCGCGCTCGGGCGTGATCTGCAGCTCCGCCACCAGGGGACGGTCCAAGATGTCGTTAGCGCTTTCGCTATACACCGGCACTGTCCACTCAGCCGGCAACAGCTTGTCCAAGGCCTGCTTGTACTTGGCGCAGGCCTCCCGGTTGACCGCTACCACAAAGGCCTTGTAGCCCAGCGGAAGCACGTTTTCTTGGAAATGCTCGGCGACAAATGCGGCCACCTTGGCGATGCGGTCGTCGGCGGTCAAGAAGGTGCGTAGGCCCACCGCCCGGTCCAGCACCTTGTTGAGTTCTTCCACATCGGTCACGCCTTCCGAGCCGGCCAACTCAAAGAACTCTTTATCCAAACGGTCCACCGGCACGGTCATCTCCGACGGCGCCATCAGATGCTTGATGGGCAAGGTGGTTTCGTCCTCAATCGACTCCTTGATCGAATACTTGTCCAAGTAGCCGAGTTCGTCTTGCGCGCCGAAAATCTTGAACGTGCCTTCGCCCTGGGCGTTGTTGGCGATGGGCGTGCCGGTGAAGCCCAGAATGGTGGCCTTGGGCACCGCCGCCATCAGGTAAGTGCCCAGGTCTTTGGCGACGGAGCGGTGCGCCTCGTCGATGAACACATAGACGCTGTCGCGGACGCAGCTTGCCTTGTTCACGCCCTCGAACTTGTGGATCATCGAAATGATCAGCCCGCGGAAGTCGCTGTCCAGCAAGGCCTGCAATTCGGCCTTGCTATTGGCCCGCTGGGTGGCGATGTCTTGCCTTTGCATCTCGCCCAGCAAGCGCTCTACCCAGCCCTTGAGCTGCCCCTCCAGTTCGGTGCGGTCCACCACCAGGATGACGGTGGCATTCTGAAACCGCGCCTTGTCTTCCAAGATGCGGCGGGCGGCGGTCAGCAAGGTGAAGGTCTTGCCCGAGCCTTGGGTATGCCAGATCAGGCCACGGGTCTTGGCGGGGTCGGCGCAGCGCGCCAGTACCGCTTCAATCGCACGTTGCTGGTGTTGGCGCAGCACCGACTTGCGCGTCTCGCCGTCTTGCACATAGAACAAGATCCAATGCTGCAAGGTGCGCAGAAAATCGGTAGTCTCAAAGAAGGACTGGACCGCGAAGCGATACGTTTCCTGCGGCACTTGCTTCCAGCGAGCCATATCACGCCGGGTCGCATTCCAGGTCACGCCGTACCAGTAGTCCAGCAAGTGGGTCACGTTGAACAGCTGGGCGCTGGCCAGCAGCTCAGGCGTTTCCAGCTCGTAGCGGCGCAGCTGCTTGATGCCGCGCTCGATGGCATTGCCGTCCTTGGGATTCTTATGCTCGACGATGCACACCGGCAGGCCGTTGACCACAAACATCACATCGGCCCGGTTGCCTTTGCGCGCTGGGGGCTTGATCCGCCACTCCCAGCTGACGTGGAACTCGTTGTCGGCCACCATATCAAAGTCGATCAACGTCACACGGCGGTGGCGCTTTTCGGCCTCGTCATACCAGCCATGCTCACCGCGCATCCAGGCCAGCAGTTCGCGGTTGCCTTCAATGCTGGGCGGCAGCGCCTCCAAGGCATCCAGTACACCGCGCTGCCCCTCCTCGCTGAGCCAGGGGTTGAAGTCGCGCAGCTTCTTGACCAGCGTGCCACGCAGAAAACTGCCCGCTTCGCCGCCCCGCAGGTAGACGGCCTCTTGCGGCGTCAAGGGCTGCCAGCCGATCTCGACCGCGTGGTCCACCATCGGAAATTGCACGCAGCCGCCTTCGCCAAACTGCAAAGCGCTCACGCCTTGCCGCCCAGCTTGCGGGTTTGGCGCGGCAACTTCTTGGCTTCGGACTTGAGCCGGCGCTCCAGCTTCTTGGCGTCCTCGGCAGGCGGCAATTGCTCGGGCACGATGTGGCGGTCGGTCAGCAACTTGCGCACATCGCGGTTGTTCTTGACATGCTCCTGGGTGATCGGCACCTCCCCGCGCAGGTCTTGCTGCTTCACTTGCGTGTTGGTGATCTCATTGGCGAAGTCCTTGGCCTTGATAGTGATGGTCGGCAAGAAGTCGGCCAAAGGGCGGTTGTCCGGCACGGCCAGGCGGGTCTTCATGGTCTGCGTGCTCAAGCCGCCGAACAGCGCCGCATCGCCCTTGCTCAGGATGCGGCCAAAACCTTGGCTGTCGATGCCGCGCTCAAACAACACGCCCGACAGCTCCTTTTGCGACAGCGTCAGCTTCTCTCTCGCCTGCAGCCGCTCGGTTTCGGCGATACGCGCCTCGATCAACTCCTGCTTGCGCGTCTGCACCGCAAAGTAGGTCATTGCAAAAGCAATCGCATCCTTGCGCGGGTCGCCGTTCTGCGCGATCAGGTAGCAGGCATAACGAGTCAGCGCGATGTCGTCAACCGGGCGCTCGGCCTGCGAGCCGATGCCGACCATTTTGCTGACGTCAGCAAAATGGTCGCTCACGGTCTGCTCCGCCGTTGCGCAGGCGATCTTGGCCTTGTCAATGACGAGCTCAAAGTTGCGCCACTGCGCGTAGCCCAGCAGCTCTTGCAGCTCGCGCGCCAGCCAGTACTCGACGCCCTCGTTCTGATGGGCACAGTCTTCAAAGCTCTTATGCAGCTTGTGGATCAGCTCTTTTTTCATGTGAAACTCCCTTCACGTAGTCAGTTAGTTAAATGGCAGACAAGGCCGTCAAATCCAGATCGTTGACATCGATCTCGCCGGTCATCAGCTGGTGCAGCAAGGCTTTGAAAAGCTCTTCGAGGACGGCGTGTTTTTGCTTGTGAAGTTTGATTTTCTCGTCGAGCGCGTTGAGAACATTGACGATCTCGTTGGCTTCCTCAGGGCTGGACGGACAAGCCACCTGGAAGCACTCAACGTCATTCAAATTAAGTGTCATGGTTCCGTGGGCTGACGGCACGATTTGGCTCAACAAGCGATCTTTGCCAGCATAGATCGCTGCGCGCAGAAAGCCTCCGGAATAGGCGCCTCTAGACACCAAGGCCTTCACATCTTGGTTAAAGGCCATAGGGCGTGAGATGACAGCGACAGGCAGATCCTTAGCGAGGCCCATGCCGCGAACGAGCAGGAGCACGCTCCCCGCCGGCACCAGGCGGCTACCTGCCGCTACGCCTTCAGGCGTGATGTGGTCGATGGCGTCGTCCAGCGTCGGCAACTTCAAGTCCTTGCCCGACACCCAAGGAATATTGCCTGTCCAGTGCTCAGCCACCGACTTACGTGGGGTGCCGCCACTCCAAATTTCACAAAGCGACAAGACAGATTTGGGCTCCCAACTTGTTGGCATCAACCCAATCTCAGTTTCCTTCTGCGCCTCGCCGCGCAGGCCGCGAGTGAACAGAGTTGCCATGGTGGCCTGCTTGGTCAGTTGCGTGTTGGTGAATTGACCCAATTCCAACCGATATCTACGGCGAACCTCGCTGATGAGTTTGGCAAGAGCACATTGCTCGGCCAAGGGAAACTCTGGAACCTCAAATCGCAAGTATTCTTGCCAATCAAGGTTGCGAATGCCTGTGGTGGCACGTTGAAGTGCTTCGGTGGCCCCACTCAGATACAGGGCATGTAAATACAAAGCGACGAAACCCGGATCAAAGCGGGCACGATCCACGACGCGCAGCACGGTAGTGAAATTGCTGGTGAAGTAGGTTTCCTCGTCGGGCGGAACAAAGTGCGCCACCCTCCCCACGGGCTGTTTAGGGCCACCGCCAGATCGCTCAATAACGATGTCGCCCTCACTCAAGGCGCGCTCGGTGAATTGCCGAAGTTCAATCGGCAACTGCACCACATCGCCGAAATCAAGCACACCGTCGCCTCGGAAATTGGTGCTACGCACAACATTGGCTGTTTGCATTGGCGCGCGGTTGCCTTTCCAAAGGCCGCTGACCAATCCGAATACGGAGCGATCAGAAAGGGGGATTCCCGCCATGGTCAGCTCCTTGATGCAATGCGCACCAACATCGGTTCGAGCTTCGCCCAAAGCGCGTCGCTGTCTTTCGTCAGACCGTTGGCGATCGCTATCAAGTCCCTAATGCTGCGGTACTGGGCATCATCCGCTTGCCCCACCCACCGACTCGGACTCAAGTTGTAATCCGCCTCCGCCACCTGCTCGCGCGTGATGACGGCCAACTCGCCTGCCACCGCCTCGCCCTTCAAGTACATTGCCGCCAGCGGCCGGATGTCTTCCTCGGGCAGGTAGTTCTTGGGCTTGCCCTTTTTAAAACGCTTGCTGGCGTTGAGCAGCGTGATGCGCCCCTGCCGCGCCGGCGGCTTGCGCTTGTTGAGCACCACGATGATGCCGGCGGCGGTGGTGTTGTAGAACAGGTTGTCGGGCAACAGGATCACGCCGTCGATCAGGTCGTTATCGACAAACCATTTGCGGATATTGCGCTCCTTGTCCTCGTTCTTTGAGCCGGAGCCGCGTGTGGCCGCGCCGGTGTCCAGCACCACCGCCGCGCGGCCATGCTCGTTCAAGCAAGCGAGGGTGTTTTGCAGCCAGGCCCAGTCACCTTTGCCGCTGGTGATGCCGCCGCTGGTCCGAAACCGCTCATAGGGGTCGTTAGCAAAAGTGACGTCCGCGTCAAAGGGCTGGTTCCACATCGGGTTGGCGATCACGATGTCATGGCGCTGCATGCGGCCGTCGGCCGTGCGGAACTTAGGCGTGAGCATGCTGTTGCCCCGCGCCAGCTCGATGTCCATGTCATGAATCTTGGCGTTCATGTGCGCGACGGCGTAGCTTTGCGCCTCCAGCTCCTGGCCAAACAGCTTCAGTGGCACGCGGGCCATCGGGTCCAGCTCGCGCGAGACCAGCTGTAGCTTGATCAGCAGGCCGCCCGAGCCGCAGGCGTAGTCGTGGCAGGTTTCGCCCGGGCGGGGGCGCAGGATGTGGGCCATCATGAAACCGACCTCGGTCGGCGTGAAAAACTCGCCCGCGCTCTGGCCCGAGCCTTCGGCGAACTTGCGCAGCAGGTATTCGTAGGCGCGGCCCAGAAAATCAGGCTGCACATCGGCCAGGCCTAAGCGGTAGCGCGGGTCCGAGAAGGTCTCGATCACCAGGCGCAGCTTGGCGGGGTTGATGTCGCGCTCGCCATTGCGCTCAGCGGCAAAGTCCACCACATCGATCACGCCCGACAGGCTGGGGTTATGTTTGACCACGCCGCGCAGCGCACGGGTGAGGTGCTCGCCGGCATCCTTGGGCGCCGTGCTGCGGCCGTTCGCATCCAAGGGCCAGTCACAGGGCTCTCGGCCGCTGATGATGGCCCAGCGCGCTTCATTCGGCAGATAGAAACGCAGCAGCGAGTGGTCAGCCTCGGCGATCTCCAAGGCGGTGGCTCTGTCGCCATAGTCTTCGGCCAAGCGGCTCACTTCGTCGTCGAACACGTCGGACAGGCGCTTCAAAAACACCAGCGGCAGCAGATAGGCCTTGAACTTGGCGGCGTCTTTTTCGCCCCGGATCGAACAAGCAGCGTCCCACAGCATTTGCTCCATGGACTTGGTGCTGGGGGCCGTACCACCCGTCTTGGGTGCCTTATTGGCCGCCTTGGCGCGGCGACGACTGACCTCCACCGCAGCGGCATCTGACGCCAGCTCGTCCGTGGCAATGCCCGCTTCACGGGCCAAGGCGGCAATCGCTGTTTGTGCGGCTTTTTGCGGCCTGGAGCTACCTCCCTCCCATCGATTCACGGTCGCAAACGACACGCCCAGGCGCTCGCCGAGTTGTTCTTGTGTGAAATTGAGTGCGGAGCGAATGGTGCGGAGTGTCGCGGGCAAAGTAACTTGTGATGTCATGTTTGCTATGTTTGCTATGTTTGAGTACTTTGTCAAGCAGCCAACGCGTCGTTAAAACAACAAGCCAAGACCCCCCTTGCCCGCACGCCGCTGCACTACGGGAAAAATGCCACTTACGCTTGCCAGCTCGCCGCGGCTGAGCGAGCATGGCCGCATGAACCTGATCAAAACTATGTCGCACAGTCTCTTGCTCAGCCTGCTGATGGCCACCGCTGCCTGTGCCGTAGAACCCATCATCAAGCCCATCATCAAGCCCATGAACACGCCCAAGACCGATGCGCATACCTTGTGGCAGCAAATTGAGGCCGAGGTCGGCGTCGCCGCCTGCGACGGGCCACAGCAATGCCACAGCATCGCCGTCGGCGCCAAGGCCTGCGGCGGGCCGGACAGCTATCTGGCCTGGTCCAGCAAAAGCAGCGACGGCAACAAGCTGCGCGGCCTGGTCGAGCAGCATGCGGCGGCACGCCGGGCCGAGAACCTGGCGTCGAACATGATGTCCGACTGCCGCCTGGTCACCGACCCCGGCGCCAGCTGCCAGGCCGGCCGCTGCAGCCTGAATCACAACCCCGGTGGCAACCCCGGCGGCCATCTGGCAAAGTAAAAAAAAGGGCCGCGGCCCTTGCAGACCACAGCCCTGGAAGGCTAGCGAAGCCTGCGCCTCGCTAGATCACTTCGCTTCACTTCATTCAGTGAGTTTCAGCCATCTCGACGCGCGAGTTCTGGAACAGCGGCAGTGGGTCTTTGGTATTGACCTCCACCAGCGTCATGCCCAAAGCGGCGCCATTGACCAGGAAGCTGACTGCGCCCAGATGGCGCTTGCCGGCCGCCAGACCCGACCAGCTGACGCCGACCGAAGCATTGCCACCGACATACACCTTGCCAGGCAACTTGGCCTGGAAGTTGCCGCCATTGGCAGCCGCTGGGTCAAGCACCCATGACGACAGCGTGTAGTTGGCCGAGCCGCCCAGAGGCGCGTAGCCGACCACGCAGACCTTGTAGTCACCAGCGACCGGGTTCTTCAACTGAACCATTTCGTTGGAACCATCGGTGCCGCTGCTGCCGACCAAGGTGCCGGCCGAATTGAACACGGCCAGGTCGAGGTCGGAAGCGCCGCCGCCGGTGGTCTCGTCGTCATACAGCGCAAAACGAGCTGCCAGGCTGCCGGCCGGGATGCTGACGTTGTGCACATTGACGCCAACACCGCCGCCGGCCTTGCAGGTCGCGGTGGAGGTGGTGTTGTTGGCTTGGCCGATGGTGCGGCTGTCACGCGCGGCGGCTTGCAGGCCGGCCTTGACGCCGGTCAGGTTGCCGGCATAGCCGGTGCCGACGGTGAAGACCTTGCTGCCGGACTGCGCTTCGCTGATCACCGAATCCAGCGCAATCAGGGTGCTGCCGCGTGCAGTCAAGGGGCTGCGCACCTTGTGGCCGAGGTTGTCGGTCCAGGTCAAGCTGCCATAGGCCCAGGTCGCCAGCGGTGCCGTGGTGCGCGTCAGCTTGACCGTGAAGGTCTGCTTGGCGCCGGGCTGGATGGTGAACGAGGCCGGTGACACCACCACGTCATAACCTGCCACCGTCGCAGCGGCGGTATAGGTTGACGGCGCGGTGCCGACATTGGTGACGGTGCGGGTCAAGGTGGCAATGCCCAACACGCTGGCGGCCGTCAAGGAAGGCAGGTTCAGGTTATAGGCCGGGATGCTGCCGATGACGCCGCAGTTCTTGCCCGCTGGCGTGATGCCAACACCGCACATGAACTTGTCATAGTCGGCTTCGGTCGCGTCATAGACCAGGCCCGGATCGGCGGCCAGGTTAGGCACCACATGGCCGGCGCCTTGGCCCCAAGGCAGCTGCCCGGTGGTCTTGGCGGTGGAGTCCCATGGCATGGAGCCATTCAGGCCGTCGCTCATGGTGTCCTTGGCGGTGGTCATCAAGGCCGACTTGATCATCGCAGGCGTCCAGGTCGGATGCTGTTGCTTGAGCAAGGCGGCCAGGCCTGCCACATGCGGACTGGACATCGAGGTGCCGGTGTAGAAAGCCCAATCCACCGCTGTGGTGGCGCCGCCGGCGGCGATCGCGTCGCGCTCGGCTTGGCTCATCGCCGGTGTCACCGAGGCCAGGATGTCGGTGCCCGGCGCGGTCATGTCGGGCTTCAAGATATTGGCATTGGCGACGTTGGGGCCGCGCGACGACGACGCGTTCATGACCGGTGCGGCCACGTTCGGGTTGACGATCACGCTCAGCTCGCCCAGCGACGCGCTGGCGCTGCCGGGATTGGCGGCCATATAGGCCTTGACCACGGCGGCATCACCCGAGGTGAGGTGCACGGTCGACAGCGTGTGCGGGGCATTCGCCGTGTTGGTGGCACCGCCGGCGACGTTGCCGATGATCACGCCGCTGGCGCCGGCCGTCTTGGCATGCGCGCTCTTGTTGACCAAGGCGTTGTTGCCGCGGTTGCAGACCAGGATCTTGCCGGACACCTTGGCGGGGTCGAGCAAGGTCTTGCTGACCCAGTTCGGCGTGGCGCCCGTGTTGGCGCTCGGGTCCAGGGTGCCGAAGCATTCCTTCAAGCGTGCCAGGTCATTGCCGGCCAAGCCCGCGACACCGGCGTCTTCGGCCAGGATCAGCTGGCTGAGGTCGGTTTTGGGGTTGGTCGACGCGCCGACCAGCTTATTGCCATTGCCCAGGGTCGCGGTGCCCGAGTACAGGCGGTTGTGGGTCGAGTTGCCGACCGTCGCATGCCAGGGGCCGAGATTGGCCGCCGGGCCTGTCGCCGGGCCGGCATTGCCGGCCGAGGCCGCCACGAACACACCGGCGTTGGAGGCGCCCAGGAAGGCCAGCACGGCCGCATCCTGGAAGGTACCGCCACCGGCCGTGGGGCCGATCGAGTAATTGAGCACGTCAACGCCATCCTTGACCGCTTGCTCAACCGCCTTGATGGTGTTGGAGCCGGCGCAGCCGCCATTGGTGGCGGTGCTGCCCTTCCAGCAAACCTTGTACGAGGCGATGCGAGCGCGCGGTGCGATGCCCGACACGGCACCCAGCGAGCTGCCGGCGCTGGAAGCCATGACGCCATTGTTGCCGCCGGCCGTCGAGGCGGTGTGCGAGCCGTGGCCGCCACCGGCGCCCTGGGTCGAATCACGGCCGGAGTCAAACTCCTGCGGATTGAAGGTCTGGGTCGGCGAGCGGTAAGAGCGGATACCGATCAGCTTGTTATTGCAGTTGTCGGCGCTGATGCCGGGGCCGATATCGCAGCCGCCGGTCCATTTGGCCGGTGGTGCGTCATAGGCCAAGCTGCCGCTGGCGTCATGCGTGGGCACACCGTTGGCATCGACGCGGTCGGCGAAGCTTGGGTTCTCGGGCCAGATGCCGCTGTCGATCAAGCCGATGATCATGCCTTCGCCGGCCTTGCTCTTGCCGCCGTTTTGCTCCCACAGGCCGCCGGGGATTTTGTCCAGGCCCAGGAAGGTGGGCGTGTAGCTGGTTTGCGGCTGCTGAATCGAGTCGGCCATGATCAGCGCGACGTCGGGGTTCTTCTTCAGCTTGCGCACTTCGGCATCGGTCAGCAGCGCGGCGAAGCCGTTGAAGACGACTTGGTACTGGTGCGTGACTTCGGCACCGGCGACGGACGCCAGCACCAGGTTCTGCTTGTCTTCCAGGTAGCTGACATAGGACTGCACAGCGTTGGAGTTGAGGTCAAGGCGGGTGCCTTGTGCCGTCTTGGTGGCCGGCTGACCGGCGACGCCGCCAGTGTAGGACGCGGCCGGCTTGTCGGCCATCTGAATGATGTAGGAGCGGCGTGCTTCTTGCGCTTGGGCGCTGGCGGCAAAACCGGCCAGCAGGGCCAGAGCGGCCAGAGAAATTGGACGAAGTTTCATTGATGTTTTCCTTGAATGGCTATGACTGGGTGGCAACGCTCAGGCGGCCTTGCGGCGGCGCAGGGCGGCGATGCCAGCCAGCCCCAGGCCCATCAGCACATAGCTGCTTGGCTCGGGCACGGCGGCGGTCATGCTGATGTTGTCGATCGCGAACTGGGCCTGGCCCATCGCTTGCGCCTGGCACAGGCCATTGGCGTCGAACAGGCAAGCATTGATGCTGACCGAGGTGAGCGCGGTTTGAGCGAACTGGCCGCCAATCGCCCAGTTGGCAAACACATACTCGCTGCCCACCATGGCGAAGTCACGGGCGATCATGGTCTGCACGCCTTGCGCGTCGGTACCGGTGATTTGCAGCTGGCCGGGCGTGAATTCATTCAGGCCGGCTGTCGGCATGACGAAACCAAAATCGAGGCTGCTCAGGTAAAAGCCGTTCGCGCCGCCCATGCTCAGGCTCAGGCCGCCGTCATTGACGCCGACAAAATACTTGCTCATATTGCCGCTGGGGCAGGTCACGGTGTCGCAGGACATGGTGTCCGCGCCATTGATCATCATGCCGGCGAAGCCGTCACCGATAACGCCCAAATTGACTGCACCGTCCGTGAAGGACTCGCCGCCGCTGTAGCCGATCAAGTCCTGGCCCTCAAAGGTGATCATTTCGGCCGATGCGGCCGAACAGGCGAGGGCTGTGGCCAGCACCAGGGCCAGCTGAGAAAACTTCTTCATCATGTCGTAATTCCTCTTTCGAATGGTTTGGATCCAGCACCACGCTTGAAATGCGCAATCGATCTGATCGATCTCCAGGTCTTTGCGCAGCCAAGCTGATCGGGCCCGAAGCGCGGATATCTGCTCCATGGGCGCGAGTCTCTGATTCTCTTGATGGCGCCTTGCTTGCCCATCCCGACTTGCCCACCCCCCGAGCCGGGGGGGAAAGGGTTTTCACCAGGCCGTCAAGCGCTATTGCGTGCAGTTCAGCGGTTATAGGGACTGGGCCAAAAAGGCTCCCTGGCCGGTTGGCTTGCGGGTTATTACCTAACTCAGATATTTGACGGAAATACGTCAACAACGAAAGCAGCCTCAATCAAGCCCTTTCGGTTCGATCTGATTGCGGAACACTTGCTGGCATCGCCGCGGCAATGGAGGCGGTTGCGAAGCGGCGCTGCCGCTGAATGCAAGGCTGCCGGCAACTATCCGGTCTTGACGGGAGGCACCGCTGAGCCTAGTTCCTTGGCATCACCGATTCGGTCCGGAGGCCGGCTCAGGGCTGAAAGGAACTGTCGGAGGCTCGACCTTGCCGTCGCCGCTGAACTTGGCCGTATTGGCCGCAAACACCCAGTCTTGCGCGTTGGCGATCGGCGTGCCGTCGGTCTGCACCTGCCTGAGCAGCGGCTGTTCGGAGCGGCTGTGCACGGCGCTGAAGGTCTGCGGGTTGGCCGCATCGGCCACCAGCACCCAATCGACCTTGCCGGTGAACGGGTCGGCATAGGCGCGGCGCAGATGGTGGCGGGTCTTGGGGCCGCGCCGGTCGGCCAGCAAGTCCTCCAAGCTGGCCGGGTACTGCGCCAAGCCCGGCGAGGTCTTCAAATAACTGCCTATGGCCTGGGCAATCTCATTGCCGCGAAACTCCAGTTCACGCTCTCGTTCACGCTGCGCCGCCGTGCTCCAAGCCGTACCCAAGGCCGCCAGACCCGCCGCGGTGATAGCGACGAAGAAGAGCAGGCCGAGGTAGGTGAAGCCGCTTTGATGCCTCATCGCTGACCCGCTACCAGTCGGCGTACAAGCGCCCATCGCTGGCCCGTCCGGCGGCGCCGCTGCGCACATCGAAAACCTGGCCGGTGGCCACCGCGTCGGGCGGCGGCGCCAGCACCACCCAGGCCTCGCGGCTGCCGGTCAGCGGGTCCTCGGGGATCTCGCGGATATAGCGGGCGGTGGCCAGCTCCTCCAACGAATCGGGGTAACGACCTTTGTCGGCGGCAAACTGATCGAGCGCGTCGCGCATCACGCTCAGCGAGGTCCGCAACGCCGTCTCTTTGGATTTTTGCAGGCTGTTGAAATAGCGCGGTGCGGCGATCGAGGCCAGCAAGGCAACGATCGCCATCACCACGATCAACTCGATCAGGGTAAAACCTTTTGATTTGGCTGCACTCATCATTACCAGTCTTTGTACCGCGAACCGTCCAGCGCACGCCGGTCGGAGCGCGAGAAAACATCGAACACATCGCGCCCGGGGCGCGGCTCGTCGGGCGGGCGGTCGGCGGCGCGCTGGCCCCAGGTGTCGGCTGGCTCCAGCGCGGGGTCGGCAAACGGGTCACGAGGCAGGCGGCGCAGCAAATAGAGCTTGCGCCCTTCGACGCTGCGCGCATCCGGCACGCCGGCCACCAGCACCTGCAAATTGGGCGGGTAGCCGCTGTCCTCGGGGCTGGACTTGATCTGGCCGGCCTCGACCGCCTTCTTGTAGGCATCGAGCGCGCCGCGCAACGTGCGCAGGCCGGCGCGCAACTCATGCTCGCGACTGCGCTGCACCGACATTTCCAGCAAGGGCCGCGCCGCGCCGGCCAGCATCGCCATGATGGCGAGCACGACCAGCATCTCGATCAATGTGAACCCTCCGGGCCGAGCGCCGGGCCGCCAAGGGCCTGAGGCCCTTGGCCTTCGGCAGGCACGAACAGTCCGCAGGGACTGTTCGTGTCCGACCTCAGCCCACCAAGCCGGCCCGCCTTGGGCGTGTGCTTGCCGGTCGTACCGGCAAGCATCGCCGTCCCCCCGGGGGACCGGCCAAGGTACTCCTTGGACAAGGGGCTCCATTTTCAGCGCGGCGCTTCCACCGTCAACAAGCCCGAACCTTCCATCCGCACCGACGCGCTCTCGCCATTCAGGCCGCTGGCGGACAGGCTGTTCAGGCCGATATTCAGCACCTGGCCACTAGCGGCCGGCAGCGCGCGCAGCACCACCACCCGGTCACCGCGCGGCGCTAACTCGACGCTCAAGCGGCCCGAGTTGGCGCCGGCGCTGGCCGCCGCCGGTTGCAGCCGGTTCGGGTCATATTCAAGTTCGCCCTTGACGGTCAGACCGGAGTCATTGCGCAGCGTCACCGAGACGGTGCCGCCGGCAGCCACCTGGGGCGTCACCTCCAGATGCACCACTGCTTCGGCGCTCGCGGCGGCCGGCTCGGCGGCCGCCGTGGCAGCGGCAGTAGTCGCCGCAAGGGGCACAAGTGGCCGCGCCATACCGGCGGAGCCGGCGCCGGCCGGCCCCACGCCGACCTTGGAATTGGCCTTGAGCAGGCTGCTGAAGGCGCCCGGCGAGGCATCGGTGCCGCTGGCCATACGCGTCATCGCCACATCGGGCAGGGCCAGGCTGCGCACGATGCGCGGCGTGATCAAGAGCACCACCTCGGTCTTGTTACGGGTGCTGTTCTGCACCCCGAACAGCGTGCCCAGCACCGGCATCTCCGACAGGCCGGGAACTCCGCTGGACGAGCGCCGATCTTCATCGCTGATCAGGCCGGCCAGCACCTGGGTTTCGCCGTCATTCAGGCGCAAGGTGGTCGAGGTCTGGCGGGTGCCGATCTCATAGGCGGTGGTGCCGCCGGGGCCGGTCACCTGGCGGATCAGATTGCTGACCTCGAGGCCGATCTTGATCACCACATCGTTGTCGAGCTGAATGCTGGGTTCGACATCGAGCTTGAGGCCAATGTCCAGATAGCTGACCGAGGCCGCCACCGAGGTGCTGCCGGTGAAGTTGGTGGTGGTGGTGAAGACCGGCACTTTCTGGCCGATATGGACCTTGGCCTTTTCACGGTTGCGCACGCGGATCTTCGGGTTGGCGAGGATATTGCCATTGCCCGAAGTGCCGCGAATCGTTGCCACCACGGCCGGGTTGGCAATTGTGCCGCGGAAGCTGTTGCGCTCCCCGAGTTCAACCTGGCCGGTCACGCCGGGGATGCCGAAGTTGACCGTGTCCGGCCACTTCAGGCCTAGATCGGTGACGCGGTCGGTCGACAGTTCCATCACCTCGACCTCCAACATCACCTCCGACTCCGGCAGGTCGACCGAGGCAATCAGCTTCTCGACCAAGCGCAGCACCTCGGGCGTGTCACGCACCACCATCAGATTGAGGCGCTCGTCGATATGGATGTCACGCACCTTGGTGATGGTGCGCACCATCGCCTGCACCTGCTTGACGTCGGCGTTAGCCAGGTAGAGCGTGCGGGTGATCAGCTCCTGATGCTCGCGCTGCTTGGCCGCGGTGTTGGGGAAGATCAGCACCGAGCTGTCGTTCAAGAGCTTGCGGTCCAGGCCTTGGGTGGACAGCAGCACCCGCATCGCCTCGTCGAGCGAGACGTTGCGCAAGAAGATCGTCACCTTGGCGTCGGCGCGCACATCTTTGTCGAAGACGAAATTGATGTTGGAGCTGCGCGCCAGCGCCTCAAAAACCTGGCGCAGCGCCGCATCGCGGAACTCCAAGGTGACCGGCTTCTGGAAGGCCGGTGCCATCTCGCTGGACACCGCTTCCAGCGGCCGCGCTTGCGCCGACTGGCTCAGCAGCAGCCTGGCGCCGGCATGGCCGGGCGACTCGGCCAGAATGGAGCGCGCCAATGCGTCCACGCGGTCCAGCTTGCCCTCACGCAGCATTTGCCGGGCTTCGATCACCTTGGCCTCCTGGCGCTTGCCGCGCTCCAACTCGGCCTCAAACCAGACGATGCGTGGGTTCTTGGGATCAATCTCGCGCAGGCGCTGCAAGGCCTCAGCGGCCTCGTCCCAGCGGTTGGAGGAACGCAGCCCCTCGATTTGCACCAGCAATCTGGAGGTTAGCTGGGCGCTGATGCGCAATTGCGCCGCCCGCAGCGACTGCTCATGCGGGGCGAGCTTGCGGGCCTCGTCGAGCACCGCATAGGCCTGCGGCAACTGGTTGGCGCGCACCAATTCATCCGACTGGCGCAGCGCCGGGTGGGCGCAGGCGGCCAGCAGAGCGGCAACGGCCAAGGCTAGCAGCAAACGCTGGGCCGCCCCGAGTTTGCTGGCTCCCCCTCGGGGGGGCGGGCGTCGCAAGGCGGCGGCCTTGGGGGCATCTAAGAAAATTGGCTTCATAAAGAGGACTTGAACATGATGTTTTGATTGAGCTTGGCGGGCAGCCAGGTCAGGCTGAGCCCGCGTTCGGTAACTTGTTCGACCCGCCATTGCCCGTCCACCACATCGCCGGCCTTGACCGCCAGGCTGCGCTGCGGGCCGGCCAGCAAGGCCAGGGCTTGATCGCCCTCGACGAGCCGGCCGATCAGCTGATAGGGGAAGGAAGGCGCCACCGGCGCAGCCGGCGGCTGCGGGGCTACAGCGACTTGTTTGGGCGCCGGCGGCGGCGGTGGCGGACCCCAGGCGGCGAAATAGCCGTTCTCAGGCACGGCCCACACCGAGCGTTCGACCGTCGCCCAGTTGGTGGCCACCAAGGGCTCGGCAGCCGAGGCAGCAGCAGCGGGCCGGCGTGATGCGGTGGAAGGCGCTGGTGCTGCGGTGCGGCGCTCGCCCGCCACCGGCTGCGCCAGCGCCTCGTCGGCATCCGGGCTCAGCGCCGACCACAGCGTGGCGGCCAGGGTCAGCGCCAGCGCAGTGCCCAGCAACCAGCCGCGCTTGGATTGAGGCAGAGGCCGCTTCATCATGGCTGCTGCCCCCCACCGCGCTGATCGATGCGGCCGTGCAGCGACCAGGTCAGCTCGGCCTCCAGCTCGGGGGCATTCGGGTTGTTGCGGCGCAGCTTCAGCGCATCAAGGCTGAGCGCCGGGTCATGGCGCAGCGCCGCGTCGATGAAGGCGCGCAGCTGCGCATAGCCGCCGGTCAGCGGCATGCTGACACGCAGCCGCTCCAGGCCCGCGCCGGCATCAACCGTCAACCGATGTTCGGTGCGGGCGCTGACCATGCCCATACGCAATCCGATCTCCAACAAATCGGCGAGCCGCTGCTGGCGCGCGTCGGCGCTGGGTAAAGCCTGCTGCCATTGCTGCGGCGTGGCCGGTGCGGCGACCGGGCCATTCAACACGCCGGCCGCCCGCAGGCCGCGCAGTTGGAGCCCCAAGCCGTCGGCCTCGGCCTGCAGCTGCGCTGCTTGAGTCGTCCAGGTTTGGGCGCCGAAGGCCAGCGCGGCGGCCAGCGCCAGCGCGAGCAGGCCCAGCAGGCCGGGCCAGCCCAGGGCCTTGATGCTGCGCTTCAGGTCCATCGTCGTCATCGTCGTCATCATTTCCCGTCCTTGGGCGGCAGCTCGGCCAACTCAAGCGTCAGCAGGCTGGGCCGCAGCTTGGCGCTCAACTCGAAGCGCTGGCCAGCCAGGCCCTGCTCGGCATTCGAAAATCGGCTCAGCACCACCTGGCGCCAAGCCGGTGCGGCGGCCAGCCGGTCGACCACGGCCAAGGCGACGGATTTATCCTGCACCAGCCCCTCCAGCCGCAGCTCTTGGCGGGCGGCGCTGAAGTCCAGCGCCAGCCAACTCAAGCTGCCCGCCGGCTGCGGCCCGGCACCGGCCTGCTCGACATGACTCAGCAAGGCCTCCCAAGGCTGGCGCAGCAAGGCCTGCACCTCGGCCGCGCTGCGCTGCTGCTCCAGCTCGGCCGACTTCGGCAGCCCGGCCCTGATCGGTGCGGCCGCCAGCTTGGGCGCACCGCTGGCTTGACGAAGCTCGGCCTGCAGCTCGGCTTTGCGTTGTGTCGCTTGCTGCAGCTGCTGGCGACCGTCAAAGCCGCTCCAGGCGGTGGCCAGCAAGGCCAATAGCCCCAAGCCCAACAGCGGCCAGGCCAGCGCTGAAGCGTGGTGGCGGACGCCCAGAAAGTCCGCCTCCGGCAAGGTCCGCAGCGGCGCGGCCACATCAAACCAGGCCGGCTCAGGACGGCGGGCATCCAGCCGATTCAGGACCTGCAGGCCCGGCCAGCTGTTTGACTCCAACAGCGTGGCGGCGTCGAGGCCGTAGCCGGCGACCAAAACCTTGGCTTGGTGGCCCGCCTCACCCGGCGCGCACAACTCGCGCAAGGTCTCGGCCAGGGCGGCCTGTGTCGCGGCCGACAGGCGCAACTGGCGCAGAACCTGAGGGCGGCCGTCTTGCAACAGCAACCAGGTCAAGACCTGACCCTCCACCCAGGCCAGCGCCGCCGTCGGCGCGCCGCCCCAAGCCGGCTGTTGCTGAGCCAGGCGCTGCAGCAGCGGCGCCCAAGCCGGCTGCACGCTGCGCAGCGACACATCAAACTGATAGGCCGCGGCCTGCAGCGCGGCACCGGCCGCGCCATGCAGGGCGCTGGCGCCGCATTGCTCGGACTTGTCCTTGCCAGCAACCCGCCAAGTGGCGAGCGGCCAGCTCTTGGCGGCGGCGCCGAAATAATGGCCGAACAGCTGGCGCGCATAGGCCTGCAAGGCGGCCTCGTCGTCCAAAGGCAGGCCGGGCTCACAGACCAGCTCATGCAGCAATTGCGCCGAGACGGTGATCTGCGCGGCCTCTCCCGGATGGGCCCGGCACCAGTCGGCAAAGAGAAGCGGTTTGGCATCGTCGGCCGAGCTGACGCCGTCGGCATCGAGGAACAAGGCCTGAGGCGTGGCCAGACGCGCGCTCAATCGGCGCCCGAATTTGCCAAAAAAGCGATTGAATGGGAAAGATGCGGGGCTATTCATCGAGGGTCACTCGCTCCAACTCCTCGAAGGTGGTCTCGCCGCGGCAGACCGCCGCCAGCACCATGCTGCGCAGCGGTTTCATGCCGCGGGCGCGGGCAGCCTCCTTGATTTGCGACATCGGCGCGCGCGCCGCGATCAGGTCGCGCAGCGCGTCGTCCAGCTTCAACAGCTCAGCCACCGCGCGCCGGCCCCTGTAGCCGGTGCCACGGCAATGGCCACAGCCTTCGCCTTTGAGGAAATTTGTGTCCTTTTCTTCGCTCAAACCATAACGAGCCAATGTGGCGGCAGCGGGCTCAAACGGCCGCGCGCAATGTTTACAGGTCAGCCGCACCAGGCGCTGAGCCAGCACCGCGTTCAGCGCCGAAACGACGTTGTACAGGTCCAGCCCCATATGCATGAAACGGCCGATCACGTCGAAGGCGTTGTTGGCGTGGACGGTCGAGAAGACCAGGTGGCCGGTCAGCGCCGCCTGCACGGCGATCTGTGCGGTTTCGGCGTCACGGATCTCGCCGACCATCACGCGGTCGGGGTCGTGGCGCAGGATGGAACGCAGGCCGCGCGAGAAGGTCAGGCCTTTTTTCTCGTTGACGGGGATCTGCACAACGCCGGCCAGCTGGTACTCGACCGGGTCTTCAATCGTGATGATCTTGTCGTCGCCGGTGTGGATTTCGGCCAGCGTTGCGTACAGCGTGGTGGTCTTGCCGCTGCCAGTCGGGCCGGTCACCAGCAACATACCGTGCGGTTGGCGCGCTTGGGCGCGGATGGCCGCGCGCTCATCCGGCGGGAAACCGAGCGCATCCAGCGTTAGGCTGCCGCCGGTCTGCTCGATGCGCGCGCGGTCCAGCACCCGCACCACCGCGTCCTCACCGAACACGCTGGGCATGATGGACAGGCGGAAGTCGACCACCCGGCCCTGCACCTTCAACTGAAAGCGGCCGTCCTGCGGCAGGCGGCGCTCGCCGATGTCCAGCTCCGACATCACCTTCAGCCGCGACACCAATTGCTCGGCCACCGCCGCCCCGTCGACGGTGCGCACCATCGACATCACGCCGTCAACGCGGAAGCGTATGGAGGCGCCACGCGCCGTGCATTCGATATGCACATCGCTGGCGCCATCCTGCAAGGCGTCGTACAGCGTCGCATTGAGCAGGCGCACCACCGGGCTGGCCTGCTCGGACATCATCAGCGCCGACAACTCCAGCGCGCCGCCATCGGCCTCGCCATCGATGACCGCCTCTTCCACATCGGACAGCGCGCGGAAATCCGCCTCGCCGGCACCCAGCCAATGGGTGATGGCCGCCGCCTCGCAGCGCAGCCAGCGCACCGGTTCCTGCAGGCGCGCCTCGACGCTTTGCAGCAGCAGCGGATCGGCCGCGCGCTCGCCCAAGAGCATCTTGCGGCCGTCGGCGCCGACCGCCAACACCGCCCGCCAGCGCTGCGCCTGCGCCTGTGGCCAATGCTCGAAGTCGAGCTGCCAGGGGCCGAACTCTGCCGGCAAGGCGTCGGCAAGGGAATGATTGCTAACGGCAGTATTCACTGGACTTGTTCCACCAGTTGAAAGATGGGTAGATACATCAAAACAATAATCCCGCCTATCAAGACACCCATGATCAACATCAGCGCCGGGTTGATCGCCCGCGTTAATAACTCGGTCAGGCGCGCCGCTTCTTCATCGTGAAATGCGGCCGCACGCTCCAGCATCGCCGCCACCTCGCCGCTGCGCTCACCCACCCGCACCATGCGGCGCGCCACCGGCGTGGCCAGATCATTGGCCTCCAGCGCCTCGGACAA
>JADMJQ010000130.1:24842-30225 GCA_018780415.1 Roseateles sp.
GCGCGGCGGCGGCCGCGACCGCCGGCCGCCAGGGCTCGGCCACCACGTCTTGAACAATGCGCAGCGAGGCCAGCACCGGCACGCCCGAGGCCAACAACATCGCCAGGCTGCGGTACAGGCGCGCCAAAGCCAGCACGCGCAGGCGCGGCCCCAGGCCGGGCAGGGTCCACAAGCTGGCCTGCACGCGGCGGCGCAAGCCAGGTTGCCGCCAAACAGCCACGGCCAACACGGCCACCGCCGCGATGCCGGCTAACACCGCAAATGGATGGGCACCGGCGGTCTGCCCGAAGCCGATCAAGACCCGCGAGGCCCATGGAAGGTCATTGCCAAGGCCGTCCAGAATGCCGGCAAAGCGCGGCAGCACATAGAGCAGCAAAAACAGAATCACCGCGCCGCCGACGCTCAGCAGCATCAACGGGTACACGCAGGCTGCAATCAGGCGCGCGCGCAGGCTTTCGACCCAAGCCAGGTAGCGCGCGTGTTGGGCCAGCGCGGCGCTGAGCTGGCCGGTGCGCTCATTGGCGGCGACGATGGCGCAGATCAACTCATCAAAGGCCTGCGGCTGCTCGCGCAAGGCGACCGACAGCGCCTGGCCCTGCTCGATGTGGGAGATGACCGCGTCCAGCGCCAGCCGCACCGGCTCGCTGGCTTCTTTCTCGCGCAAGGTGTTCAGAGCCTCCAGCAGCGAAATGCCGGCATCCAAAAGCACGGCCAACTCTTGGCTGAACAACTGCAAGGGGAAGCGCTTGCCTGCGGCCCGCCCCGAGCGCCCGGCCTTGGGCGGCGCGGCCTCCTGCACGTCCAGCACATGCTGGGGCGCGACGCCAAGCGCGGCCGCCACCGACTGGCGATCGGGCGCCTCGACGCGCTGGGAGCGCACCCCATCGGGGTGAAAAACTCGGGTCAGGTAAACAGGCATGGGCTGGCCGCGGCGGGCGCTCTTTCAAAAAACTACAGGAAAACGCTCACCAGCTGACCAGGTCCGCGTCCTCGCCCTCGCCGCCGGGGCGGCCGTCGCGGCCGAAGGACAGCAGGTCGTACTCGCCATGCTCGCCCGGCGCGCGGTACTGGTAGTCGTTCTTCCAGGGGTCCTTGGGTACGGCCTTGCTCAGATAAGGGCCGGCCCAGCGCGGCTCGTCGGCCGGTTTGGCGACCAGCACTGCCAGGCCCTGCTCGGTGCTCGGGTAGCGGCCGACATCGAGCCGGTACTGATCGAGCGACTTTTGCAGCCCGTCGATCTGCGCGCGTGCGGCCTTGACCTCGGACTTGCCGATCTGGCCAAAGAACTTCGGCCCCACATAGCCGGCCAGCAGGCCGATGATGACCATCACCACCAGCAGCTCAAGCAGGGTAAAGCCGCGCGAATTTCTACTGTTCTTACCGATCTTGCTGAATGAAGAAACCATGACCAATTCACATTTATCTTGTCTTGACGGCCAATTGCAGGCAAAGGGCCGCTCTGTTTTGACACTATTGCATCCGAAACGCGCCGCAGCAATTGGGACTTGACCACCCCTTGAATAGATGGAATGTGACACTGTAACGGGCGCCTATGACAATCGGCTCGCCCCTGGCGACCCTAAAATTCGGCCCCCTGCTCCTGCCTTGCCCCCAAATTGACCGCCTCCCTGCTGCCCCGCCCTGACCTGCCACGCGGGCGCCAGTTGCTGACCCCGGCCGGGTTGGCGGCCCTGCTCGGCGACCCAAGCCAACAAGGTTGCCGCCTGTTCGAGGTCGGCAGCGGTGCGCCACAGCAATCTCTTTTGCAAGCCCATATCCCCGGCGCCGCCTATCTCGACACCGAATGGCTGGAGCATGGCCCGTTCTGGAACAAGCTGGCCGACGCCGAGCTGCTGGCTCTGCTGCTGGCTTTGGGCGTGCGCCACGACAGCACGGTGCTGCTGTACGGCCGCAACAGCTGCGCCGTCGGCCGCGCCGCCCATTTATTGCTCTATGCCGGCGTGCGCGATGTGCGCATGCTGGACGGCGGCTTGGCGGCTTGGCTGCGTGATGGGCGCAATACAGCGGCAGGCCCGCCGGCAGCCCGCTACCCGGCGCAACCCGACTTCGGTGTCCCGTTCCCGGCCTGCCCGCAGTACCTGAGCGTTTTGGCCCAGATGCAGGCGATGGTGAACCTGGCTGAAGACAACCCACTGGTCAGCATCCGCAGCTGGGACGAGCACATCGGTTTGACCTCGGGCTACAGCTATATCGACGCCAAGGGCGAGATCCCCGGCGCGCGCTGGGGCCGCGCGGGCCGTGGGGATGATGTCAACAGCATGAGCGCCTACCAAGATGACTACGGCTGCTTACTGCCGGCCGCCGAAATCCAGCGCTTCTGGGCCGAGGCCGGCATTGTTGCGGACAAGCCGGCCGTCTTCTTCTGCGGCACCGGCTGGCGCGCCTCCCTGGCGTTCTTTTATGCCTGGCTGATGGGTTTCGAGCAGATCAGTGTGTTTGATGGGGGCTGGATGGAGTGGAGCGGCCGGGCCGGGTCATTCCCCTCGGATCAGCGTTCAGTACCAAGCACGGACTGAGGAACGATTGCGAATATAGAAGCCGACACCGCAACGCCGCCCACTTGCAGCCGATTGCGCGCGACTCCCTCCAACTGCGCCCCACATTGGCGAGCGACGCCTTCGCTGGGCGTGTTGCCAAGTGCCACCACAATCTCAACGCGCTGCATGCCGAGCTGATCAAAGGCATAGGGCAGCAAGGCCCGAACCGTGCGAGACGCCACGCCCTGCCGCTGTGCGGACTGCCGTACCCAATAACCCAGATTGCAAAAGAGATGCTGCTGGTTGATTGAATTCAACCCAGCGCCGCCCAGAAACTCGTTGCTCGCCTGCGAAAAAATGCCGAACTCGTGGGCGGTGCCTGAGGCCAGCCCGGCGCGGCAGAGCTGAAACCAGTTGAGCGCGTCCTGAGCCGAAAACGCGGGATGGCACCAGGACATCCAACGCCCAACCGAGGCGGCCGATTCGCGCGCGGCGGCGGCAAAATCGTCGGCGTCGCGGTCTTCAAACGGGCGCAATAGCAGGCCTGCGGATGTGATTGGCTGTGTCGCTGGCATTGGACAATTTCAAAAAAAATAGAGCTGCAAGTGGCGGCAGGCAGACGCGAGGTGGCACACAGGTCAGTCCGGCGTCTTCGGCAACAAGCAAGGCTTACTTGCCGACGGCGTGCTGCGCTTAGTGCCACGCCGAGCAACCCGATCCGAGCCGGTGTAGGGCCCCGGGCTCGCAGTGCCTAAGCGGGTTCGCACGGAGAGCCCGGGGCCCTGCAGCGGCGACCGGCGGAACCACAGACATTGCCCCCCTGCCAATGGCTCAGCGCCGACAACCAAATCCGTCTATTCACAGACGAGTGCCTAGTCCAGAAAAGTCCAGGTTTGCGCGCCATCGAAATGGCGCACCGTAACGGTCTGAACCAGCGCAGGTTCAAAGTTATTGATATTGACGCCATGCCTTGCGCCGGCAGGCCCATCCAGTGGCTCCCAATGGGTGGCGACGCCGCAGGTCTTGCAGCGGATGGTGCGCAGCGTCTTGTCGCCCCAGATATAGGCTTCGGTCTGCTCTGGGTGGCCCTCAATCACCACAGATCCGAACTCGTAATAGGCCCACCGGCCGCCCAGCCGACGGCAGAGTGAGCAATTGCAGCAGGTGGCCTTCTCCGGTGCATAGGGCAGCGTCAAGCGGACCGCGCCACAGTGACATGTGCCCTGCAGCGATGGCGGCGGACTGTCTGGCAGCATGGCGAGGGAGCTGCCTGTCCCCTCAATCCCCAAACACCACCTTCTTGCGCTCCCCCACCCAGCCTTCCAGCTGCGGGCCATAGACCTCTTCGACCCGGTTGCGCTTGATCTTGAAGGTCGGCGTGATGAAGCCGTTGTCGACTGTCCACGGCGTCTTGATGACGACCAGGCAGTCGAGTTGCTCGTGCGGGTCGAGCTTGGCGTTGATGCTGTCCAGATGTGCGCTCAACTGGGTGCTGAGTTCGGCGCGCTCGGCGGCGGTGCCGCTGTGGCCGGCGGCCTCGGGCGACAGCATCACCACACCAACCGGCTGGCCCATGCTAGCGCCGGTCACCACACAGGCTTCAACCGACGGATGCTGGCCCAGGCGGTCCTCGATCGGCGCCGGCGCCACATACTTGCCCTTGCTGGTCTTGAACAGATCCTTGACCCGGCCGGTGATACGCAGCAGGCCCTTGGCGTCGATCTGCCCCTTGTCGCCGGTGCGCAGCCAACCGTCCTCGGTCAGCACCTCGGCGGTCAGCTCGGGCTGCTTGTAATAACCCAACATCAAAGCGGGGCTGCGCATCAGCAACTCACCGTTGGCGGGGTCGATGCGCGTCTCGACGCCTTCATAGGCCGGGCCGACCGTGCCGATCTGGTCTTCACCCGGCAGGGTGATGTGCGAGACCGCCAAGTTCTCGGTCATGCCGTAACCTTCGCAAATATTCAGACCGAGCTTGCGATACCACAGCAGCAGAGCCACCGGCATCGGCGCGGCGCCGCCGGCGGCAATCCGGCATTGGTCCAGGCCCAAGGCCTTCATGATCTTGCCGCGCACCAGGCCGCCGATGAGGGGCAGCGAGAGCAAGAAGTCGAGCTTCTTCTGCGGCATCTTGGCCTGCACGCCTTGCTGGAACTTGACCCACAGGCGCGGCACCGAGAAGAAGACGGTCGGCCGCGCGCGTTGCAGATCGGCCGCAAAGGTGTCCAGGCTCTCGGCAAAATAGACCGAGAAGCCGGTGCGCAGCCAGCCATGTTCCACCAAGACCCGCTCCACCACATGGGCCAGGGGCAGGTAGGAGAGCATGCGGTCTTCCGCCGACATGTGGATGCGCTTGAGCGCCGTGCTCAGCGCCCAGGCGAAGGAACCAAAAGAGTGCATCACGCCCTTGGGCGCGCCGGTGGTGCCCGAGGTGTAGATCAAGGTGGCCAGGTCATCGGCCTGGCGGATGGGCTCGCCCGCCAGCGGCTGATTGCGGCCGCAGATGGCATCCCAGCCTTCATAGGACTTTTTGGCATCATCGGGCGACAGCGGGTAGCTGATGCAGGGCATGTCATCCGGCACACCGGGCTTCATGCCGGCCCAGCCATCGAGCTTGCCGACAAAGCAGGCTTTGGCCTCGCTGTGCTCCAAGATTTGTCGAATCGTGTCGGGCGCCAAGGTTGGATACAGCGGCACCGAAACATAACCGGCCATCCAGATGGCCAAATCGCTCATCAACCACCAGGCACAGTTCTTGGACAGAATCGCCACCTTGGAGCCGGGCTCCCAGCCCTGCGACTGCAGGTGCGCGGCCATGCGCCGCACTTGGTCGCCCACTTGGCTCCAAGTGAACTCCTGCACGGCCCCGGCGCCCATGGGCTGAG
>JADMJQ010000130.1:30235-38998 GCA_018780415.1 Roseateles sp.
TTCCCAGTGATAGAAGCGTTGCAAGGCCAGGCTGTCGGCCGGAATGGTTGGCATGAGTTTGTCTCCTTTTGGTCTCTACGTATCAGGGGACAAGGCTAGCCAAGGTGGCGGCCGCGGCCTAGCGGGTTTATGCGGAGTTGTGGCTGATCAGAGTCAAGCCTCTAAGGTGCAGCTTGCGCGAAATGCCTTTGCGCCTACTCGGCTTCACTCGCTTGCAGCAGGGCCAAAGCCTCGGCCACAGCCGCCGCGCCCACACCGGCTGCCAAATGCACCGGCGCTGCGGCCAACGCGCTCGCGCCTTCGCGCTTCAGACGCGCCACCCACTGGCCTGCATCGCGCCCGCCGGCAAAGCCTGAGCTCTGCAGCAGCAGGCTGCCGTCGGCCGCATTGAGTTTGAAATAGAACTGCCCATCGGCCTCGCGGAACTGCTTGAACACCGGCAAGGCCGCCTTGGCGCTCTTGACTGGCGCGGCCACCGTGGCCGGCGCCGCAAAGTTACGCAGGCCCACGGCTTGACGCAGCTCGGCCAGCAGGGGTGCAGCCACCGCGCGGGCCTTGGCCGCACCGGCTTGCAGCGTCGCCTCGATCAGCTCCGGCTGCGCCATCAAGGCCTCATAACGGCTGCGCAGCGGCGCGATCTCGGCGTCGATCAGCTCGAACAATTGCTGCTTGGCCTCGCCCCAGGCCAGGCCGGCGCGCAAATCGGCACGGAACTGGGCGCGCTGGGCGGCGCTGGCGAAGGCGTCATAAATCGTCACCAAGGTCTGGCCCTCGGGCTCCTTGGCCTCGCCGGGCAGCTTGGAGTCGGTGACGATATGGGCGATGGCGTCCTTCAGGCCCTTGGCGCCGCCCTCGAACAGCGGGATGCTGTTGTCATAGCTCTTGCTCATCTTGCGGCCGTCCAGGCCCGGCAGCAGGGCCACGTCCTCTTCCACATTGGCCTCGGGCAGCACAAAGAATTCACGGCCCTTGCCAAACAGGTGGTTGAAGCGCTGCGCCACATCGCGGGTCATCTCGATGTGTTGAACCTGGTCGCGGCCGACCGGCACGCGGTGGGCGTTGAACATCAGAATATCGGCCGCCATCAGGATCGGGTAGCTGTACAAGCCCATGGTGATGCCGGCGTCCAAATCCTCGCCAATGGCGGCGTTGGCGTCGGTGGCGCCCTTGTAGGCATGGGCGCGGTTCATCTGACCCTTGGAGGTGACGCAGGTCAGCAGCCAGGTCAGCTCGGGGATTTCGGGGATATCGCTCTGCCGATAGAAAGTCACCCGCGAGGTGTCGAGGCCGGCGGCCAGCCAGATCGCGGCGATCTCCAGGCGCGAACGGTTGATGCGCTCGGGGTCATCGCATTTGATCAGGGCGTGATAGTCGGCCATGAAGAAGAAACTCTCCACGCCGGCCTCCTGGCTGGCCAGGATCGCCGGCCGCACCGCGCCGACGTAATTGCCCAAATGCAGGGTGCCGGTGGTGGTGATGCCGGTCAAGACGCGCTGGAGAGGGCGGGAGCTGGTGTGGCTTGGGCTTTGGGTCATGGTCGGGGCGAAGGGCAAAAAAAGCAAAGGGCACATCGATGAGCGGCCCAGGCTGCGTTTGCTGCGCAGCCCGAACAGGCCAGATTCTGCATTGTCACAGCAGCGCCCCCGCCGGAATGATTTTGCTGCCCCAACACCGCCACGAGCGGCTAGCATCGCAGCACGGCAGCGCTGGCCCAAACCGCCGGCCTGTCAGCCCACCAGCCCACCAGCCCTTTGCACCGATGCCCCTGCTACTTTTGATCAGCGCCGGTCTCAATGTGGTGTTCGGCATTGCCTTGCTGCTGTTGTGGCAGCAAGACCGGCGCTACCCCTATGTGCGGCTATGGGGCCACAGCTGGGTGCTGTTGGGGCTGGGTCTGGCGATTGGTCCGGTCTTGCATGACTTCGCCGAGCCCGGGCCCCTGCATGATCTGCAGTCGCTGCTGGCATCGATGGCCTTGATGTCCTCGCAACTGCTGCAGGTCGCCGGCGCCGCCGACTACCGCAGCCGTGCCTTGCGCTGGCGGGTCCTGCTGCCCTTGTTCGCCGCCATCATGCTGGTTTTGGCCGCGCTGGGATCGACGGACTTTCGCACAGCGCTCGTGGCCGGCGCCACCGTGATGGGCATAGGCTCGCTGGCCAGCGCGCATTTGCTGTGGCGCTATGGCCGGCCCGCGGAGCGCTGGGTCGGCGGCGGCTTCATTGCGCTGGCCTTGGTTCACCTCAGCGCGCCATGGCTGGATCCGCAGGCCAGATCGATGATCACCTATGTCAGCGGGCTGGTCGTTCAAACCATGCTCTCGCTCGGCCTGATCCTGCTCTCGGTCGCCCGGGCGCACGCCGAGACCCGCCGGCAAACCGAGCGCTTCAGCAGATTGGCCGAGCATTCGCTGCAAGGCCTGGTGGTGCTGCAGAACCAGCGCGCCGTCTATGCCAACCCGGCGGCGTTGGCGATCTACGGCTTCACTCGCGGCCACAGCCAGGTGCCCGACGACTTGATCGAAGCCTTGGTGCCGCAGGACTTGCGCGGCGCGGCGCGCGAGCGCCACCAACGCGTGCTGGCCAACCCCGATGCCCGCATCGAATGGGAGGCCACCCGGCTCGATATGCAAGGCCGGCCCCTGCATATCCGCGGCCTCTCCAGCCATCTGGAGTGGGACGAGGCGCCGGCCGAATTGATGGTGATGGTGGACGACAGTTCGCGCCAACGCGCCGTCGACGCGCTGCGCCGCCAAGCCCTGCATGATGAGCTGACCGACCTGCCGAACCGCAATTTCGCGGTTGAGCGGCTGCGTGAATTGACCTATTTCGGTGCGGCGCCGTTCGCCTTGATCTCGGCCGATCTGGACCGCTTTCAGCTGGTCAACGAGAGCCTGGGCCATGCGGTCGGCGACGCGCTGCTGAACGCCGTCGCGCGCCGCCTATGCCGGCGCCTGCCGCCGCAGGCCGTGCTGACCCGGCTCGGCGAGGACCAGTTTCTGGTGCTGATCGAAGGCGCCGCCGACCGCGCCGCCGTGCAGGCGGTGGCGGACCAAATGCTGGCCCTGCTGGACACCCCGTTTGCGCTGGAAGGCGCCGAGCTGTTTGTGCATATGTCGCTGGGGGCGGCGATGTTCCCGCAAGACGGCCGCGACGGCGCCAGCCTCTTGCGTGCCGCCGATTCGGCCATGCACCGGGCCAAGGCCAGCGCCGGCGCTTCCTTCATCTTCTTTGATCAGGCCATGAACGGCGCCTCGCGCGCCCGCTTGGACGCCGAGCAGTCGCTCGGCAAGGCCATCGCCGAGCGCGAGTTCTTGCTGGAGTACCAGCCCAAGTTTCGCGCCGGCAGCCGCCAGCTCTGCGGCTTTGAGGCGCTGGTGCGCTGGGAGCGGCCGGGCAAGGGCCGAGTCAGCCCGGCCGAATTCGTGCCGGCGGCCGAGCGCACCGGCCAGATCAAGGCGCTGGGCGAGCTGATCCTGGACATCGCCACCGCCCAGCTGCGCGAGTGGCTGGACAGCTGGGGTCAGGTCTTGCCGGTGGCCGTCAATGTCTCGCCGCTGCAGTTCGATGACGCTGGCTTCGCCAGCCGGGTGCTCAGCATCCTGGCCGAGCGCGGCCTGCCGCATCAGGCGCTCGAGGTCGAGATCACCGAGACCGCCGCGATCGGCCATGTCGACCGCGTGATGCCGCAATTGCACCGGCTGCGCAATGCCGGCGTGCTGTGCTCGCTGGACGATTTCGGCACCGGCCAATCCTCGCTGACGATGTTGCGGCAATTGCCGATCAGCACGATGAAGCTGGACCGCAGCATGATTGACCCTCTGCCCGAGGCGCAGGCCAGCGCCGTCGTCAAGGCAACCTGCGCCTTGGGTCAGTCATTGCAGCTGGAGATCGTCGCCGAGGGCGTCGAGACCGAGGTCCAGGCGCAAGCCGCCGAGGCGCTGGGCTGCACGCAGTTGCAGGGCTATCACCTCGGCCGGCCGCTGGCTGCAGCGGCCGCCGGTGCGCTATTGGCTCGCCATCTGAACCTGGCTGCTCAGCCTCGTGGCGATTCAATGCCGACCCAGCCGCCTTCGGTATAGCGCTCGCCGGTGACGCTGCCGGGCGCGAACAAGGCGTCCAGGGCGGTCAGCTGTTCGGTAGTCAAACGGATTTGGCCGGCGGCCCAGTTGCTGGCCAGATGAGTACGGCGCCGGGTGCCCGGAATCACCAGCACATGCGCCTGCTTGTTCAAGATCCAGGCCAGCGCCAGCTGCGAGGCCGGCAGACCCCAGGTATCGGCCAGCTTCGCAAACTCGGCCACCAGGGCGCGGTTGTGCTCGCCGGCCGCACCGTTGAAACGCGGCAGGATGCGGCGAAAGTCATCCGGGGCCAGGTCTTGCGTCGCCGGCAAGGCGGCGCTGAGCAGGGCCCGGCCGAGCGGGCTGTAGGCGACGAAGGCGATGCCCATGGCGGCGGTGGCCGGCAGCATCTCCAACTCAGCGCCGCGCTCCCAGAGCGAATACTCGCTTTGTAGCGCCGCCACCGGATGGACCGCATGGGCGCGTTGCAGCGTCTGCAGGCTGACCTCGGACAGACCGATGGCCGCGATCTTGCCCTCGGCCCGCAGCCCGGCCAGCGCCGTCATCGCGTCTTCGATGGGCACGGACGGATCACGCCGGTGCAGGTAGTAAAGGCCGATCTGCTCCAACCCCAGCCGTTTCAGCGAGGCCTCGCAGGCGGCGCGTATATAGGCCGGCGAGTTGTCGATATGGCGCTCATAAGTGCCCGGCGGCCGGTCGATGCCGAACTTGGTGGCAAAACTGATCTCGGCCCGCTGCGCCGGGCTCAGCTCGGCCAGAAAGCGCCCCAGCAATTGCTCGTTATGGCCGGCGCCATAGGTGTCGGCGCTGTCCAGATGGCGCAGGCCCATGTCGAAGGCGGCATGCAAGGTGGCCAGTGATTCGGCGTCATCGTGCGCGCCGTAGAACTCGCTCATGCCCATCATGCCGAGGCCGACGGCGGGGACTTGGCTGCCGGCAAGGCGGCGGACAAAGGGCTGATGCAGGGTACTTGGCATGCGAAACATCCTTGTTGATTGATGCAGTAGAAGATGGACGCCATCGTCGCCGCAGCTGTGAGCGGCCGCAAGCCCAGCGGTGCTGCACGGCCCGTGCAGCCGGGCTTCACAATACCTGATGGCCGATCCCGACTTTCAGCAATTACGTATCTTCTGTGCCGTCGCCGAGGCGCGCAGCTTTCGGCGCGCGGCGCTCAATCTGGGCTTGAGCGCTTCGGCCGTCAGCCAGGCAATGCGCCGCTTGGAGCAGGCGATCGGCCAGCCACTCCTGGCGCGCAACACCCGCAGCGTGGCCTTGACCGCCGCCGGTCAGCAATTGCTGACCCAGGCCGCACCCGCCTTGCAAAGTCTTAGCCAGACTTATGCCAGCTTGGGCGCGCTTGGAGGTGCGATCACTGGCACGCTGCGCTTGTCGGTGCCGCGCAGTGCGGCGCGGCTGGTGCTGGCGCCCATCGTCGCGCGCTTTTTGGCCGCCCATCCGGCCGTCGAGCTGGAGTTGCACACGCAAGACGTGTTGGTCGACATCGTCGCTGAAGGCTTCGACGCCGGTGTGCGCTTTGCCGAGCGGCTGCCGCTGGACATGGTGGCGATTCCGTTGGGTGGGGCGCAGCGCTTTGTGGTGGTGGCAGCGCCCGCGCTGCTGGCGCGTTTGGCCGTGCTGCCGGTTCATCCACGCGACTTGCTACAAGCGCCTTGCGTGCGCCAGCGCTTCGCCAGCGGGGCGATATTTCGCTGGGAGTTCGAGCGCGGGGATCAGCAGCTAACGCTGGATGTCAGCGGGCCCTTGCTGGTTGATGACCAGGTCGTGGCGCTGGCGGCGGCGCTCGAAGGCGCAGGTTTTGCCTATGTCTATGAATGCGCGGCGCGCGAGCATCTGGCGGCCGGCCGATTGATCCAAGTCTTGGGCGACTGGTGCCCGGCGGGGACTGGCTTCTCGCTTTACTACCCGGGGCGGGGGCAGGCTAGTCCGGCGTTGCGGGCGTTTATTGGGATGGTGAAGGCGTAGTGCGTAGGGCGATCAAATTAGCCAATGGGTTCGGGGCACTGCGATTCAGCCTACGGACAGACAGTGCAGGCTGCCTGACTCCGTGGGTGGTGGTAAATGGCTCACACGTCTCGTTGGGGACATTCGCTTGGGCAATGTAAGTTCTCGCAGCAACTGGCTTGCTCAAGTGTTGTGCAGATATCGTTAACAATCGACTGACAAAGCACTGACCTAATACAGCCACATCATGGAACCTACTCTGTACTTTCACCTTGAGCTGAAGGACTGGGCCGTAGTTGCCGCTACGGTTCTTGGGCCCATCCTCGCAGTTCAAGCGCAAAAAGCTGTCGAGGCTTTCCGAGAGCGTCGTGGCAGGAAGACTCGCCTCTTCGAGCAGCTAATGGCAACTCGGGCGTCAAGAGTTGCGCCGGAACACGTTCGTGCCCTAAACATGATCGACCTTGTGTTCTACGGTGAGCGATTCTTTGGCATGCCGCGCCGAAGCGGAAAGGAACAGAGGGTCCTGGATTCATGGAAGGAATACCTTGATCATCTGAACAACCGAGGGGCAGACGACCAGCTTTCGCAGTGGGTAGCAAAGGGCGACGAACTCTTCACCAACCTCTTGTATGCAGTAGCCGAAGACATTGGCTTTAAGTTCGATCGAGTTCAACTTAAGCGCGGCTCATACTCCCCAATTGCCCACGGTGAACTAGAGGCCGAGCAAGCCGAACTCCGGCAAGCAACGCTGTCACTTGTGACTGGAAAGCACGCTCTGAAAATGAACGTGGTTGGCTTCCCCTTCGATGCCGACGCGGTTCAAGCGAACAAGGAGGCAATTCAGAACTTGGGCAAGGCTCTCGAAACGGGCATTCTTCAGGTTCAAGTAGTTGAACCCGCGCCGGCCGAATGAGGCCGAACCCTTCAGCTCAGAGTTCGGGATCTCAAACCTGCAGGCAAGACCCGACCCTTTCGGTCAAATCTTGTTCAGAATCAGGCGCTCCTCGGCGCATTGCTCTACCCGCACGATGCCGGGGGTTCGGCCCGGCGGCCGACCTACTTCTCTTGCTTCGCCAACCCTTCATGTCAGGATAGTTGTCGCCTCAGAATTTAGAAGCAAAGTGGGGCGGCGCAACAAGGTAGAACATGAAGCAGATGAAGTACACAGCCGAGCAAAAGCGGTGGGCTGTAGACCAAATGAAGCCGCCGCTGAACCGCACAGTGAGGATGCTGTCGAAGGAGACCGGCATTTCAGAAGTGACCTTGCGGACCTGGCGCGATGCCTGCCGCGCGGAGGGCGAGTTTGTGCCGTGTGGGCTGTCGGTTGAGCACTGGAGCGGCAGCGAGAAGTTTCGCGTGGTCTTGGAGACGGCGCCTCTGAGCGAAGAGGAGCTGGCCCAATACTGCCGCGCCAAAGGCCTGATGCCTGGGCACATTCAGCAATGGTGCCAGGCCTGCGAGGAGGCCAACGAGAGTGCGCCGAGCGATGGCGAATTGGGCCGCGTGGTGAGTCCGCAGGCCCGCGAGAAGATCCGTGATCTGGAGCGTGAGTTGCGCCGCAAAAACGAAGCGCTGGCGGAGGCGGCGGCGTTGCTGATGCTCAGAAAAAAAGCCCAAGCGATCTGGGGCAAGGGCGAGGACGCCTGATCAACATCCAAGATCGCAAAGACGCCATGACATTGATCACCGACGCCGTGCTAGCGGGGGCACGCCAGACACTCGCTTGTGCCGAGCTGGGGCTGAGTCCGCGCACGCTCCAACGCTGGCGACGCAGCCCCGGCGATGGGCGACCGGGGGCCGCACACCCGGCGCCCGCCAACAAACTCAGTCCAGCACAGCGCCAAGCCGTTCTGGCGGCGGCCAACCGAGCCGACTGCGCCAGCCTAACGCCACACCAGATCGTGCCCAAGCTGGTCGATGAAGGGCAATACCTGGCCAGCGAATCGACGTTTTACCGGGTCTTGAAGGCCGCCGGTCTGGGCCATCGGCGAGGACGCAGCAAAGCCCCCGTGGCGCGGCCGTTGACCACCCACCGAGCGGACGGCCCCAACCAGGTTTGGTGCTGGGACATTACCTGGTTGCCCACGACGGTGAAGGGGCACTACTTCTATTGGTACATGGTCAAAGACATCTACAGCCGCAAGCTGGTGGTCAACGAAGTGCATGAGAGCGAGTCTTCAGCACATGCCTGCCATCTGTTGCGCCGGGGTTGTTTGCGTGAGAAAACCGCTGGGCGCCCACTGGTGCTTCACTCGGACAACGGCTCGGTGATGAAGGGGGCCAACCTGCTGACCACGATGCAGGAGTTGGGTGTGGCGCCCTCGTACAGTCGGCCACGGGTGAGCAATGACAACGCCTATGCGGAGGCGCTGTTCCGCACAGCCAAGTATTGCCCGCTGTGGCCAGAGCGACCGTTTGACACCCTGAGCGAAGCCCGGGCTTGGGTGCTGCGCTTTGTGTGTTGGTACAACGAGGAGCACCGGCACAGCGCGCTGAAATACGTCACGCCGGTGCAGCGGCACCAGGGGCTAGACCGAGCGATATTGGACAAACGGGCGAAGCTGTATGAACAGGCGCGCCAGCATTACCCGGAACGCTGGGCCTCGGGGGTGCGCAACTGGCGCCTGGACGACGCGGTGTACCTCAACCCAGAGCGCCCTCCTCGAGATTTGATCAAGCAGGCGGCCTGATGGCCGAGGCGACAACTACCTTGACACACGCCG
>JADMJQ010000168.1:0-15120 GCA_018780415.1 Roseateles sp.
GACGACAAGCAGCAACAGCTCTTTCTCGGCCCGGATGGGGGCAGCATGAAGTTGCTCAGCGGCGCTCAGCTCATTCAGGTCATCAGCAGCGAAGCCCCCTTGGGCAGGGCCATCTTGGGTAAATGCGAGGGCGATGAGGTGGCGATACAAGTCGCTGCAACCCGACAGCAGTTTGAGGTGCTGCGGGTTGATTGAGCCGCAAACAAGCTCAGGCCGTCGGTGTAGACCGCACCCTGCCACTCCCGGTGGGCAGCAACAGCGTGGCCTCGAAGCCTGCGGCCTGCCCGGACCGCGGAGACTTCAGCACCAGCGCGCTGCCGATGCGCTGGGCAATCGCATGCACGATCGCCAGCCCCAGGCCGCTGCCTTCGGCCTGCGTGCCGGCGCGCTCAAATCGGTCCGCCAAGCGGCGGAGGGTGTCGCTGGGCACGACCGGCCCATCATTGGCGACGGTCAGCAAGCCACCCGGCGTCAGTGACACGCTGATGGGCGAGCCCGCCGTTCCGTGTCGCAGGGCGTTGTCGACCAGGTTGCGGTAGACGATGGCGAACACGTCCGGGTCCAGATCCGACATCACGGGCTCGGGCGGCAAGGCCAAAACCAACCGCCCTGCAGCCGCCATGCGTGACAGCTCATCGGTCAAAAGGCGCGCCACCACCCGCAGGTCCGCGCTGTGATCCAGGCGCAGCCGCCCCCCTTCCGCCCGGGCCAACTGCATGAGGCGCTCCGACAGCCGCGTCAGGCGCTTGAGCGATGCCTCGATGTCAGCGGCCCGGCTCTTGGCCCCGGTATCCCTGGTCTCGGCCTGCAGACGCTGAACTTGCGCGATGGCCCCCGCGAGCGGCGTGCGCAGTTCGTGGGCGGCATTGGCGGCAAAGCTGCGCTCGGCCTCAAAAGCCGCCGCCAGTCGGCCGAGCAAGCCGTTCAGGGTGTCCGCCACGGGCACCAGCTCGGTGGGCAGTTCGTCCACCGGGACCAAGGACAGGTCACGTGCGCTTCTCACGGCCAGTCTTTCGCGGAAGCGGCGCAACGGGCCCAGGCTCGCACGCACGGCCAGCACTATCGTCAGAAGCGTGATCGGCAGAAAGACCAGCAAAGGCAGGACCAGGCCCAACTGGATCTCGCGCGCCACAAGCGTGCGGTGGGATAGCGGCTCGGCCACGGTGAGCCTGACTGTGCCCTGCAGCGCTTCTTCGCTATAAAGGCGATGGGTGGAGGACTGGCTGAAGCCGCTCCCGCTCCAGCTCGGAAAGACCGCCGGATCGGCGTCGTGCGACAGCAGCAAGAGGCGCTCTTGCCCATCGCGCACGGCGTAGGTCAGGAATTCATCATGCGTGCGGATTTTGGCTTGGCGCTGGGTCACGCCCTCTACATCGCGGCCAAGCACCTCGGCAACGGCGAGGGGCAAGATGCGCTGCGCTGTTTCCTGCAGCGCCGAGTCCAGCACCTCGTCCAGGGCATGCCGCGCCAGGATTGCCGTCACCGAGGCTGCGCCTATCCAGAGCAGGGTCAGCAGCAGACCCAAGGTCAGTCCCAGGCGCCACTGCAAGCTGTGCGGTAGCTTCAAGACTGGCCCAATCTATAGCCCATACCCCGCTCGGTCTCGATCAACTCGGCGCCCAGCTTCTTGCGCAGGCGGCTGACATGCACCTCGATGGTGTTGCTCTCCACCTCGGCATCGAAGGCATAGAGCTTTTCCTCCAGCAGCGCTTTGGAGAGCAACTGACCGGGTCGCGACAGCAAGGCCTCGAGCAAGGCCCATTCGCGCGCCGTCAGCGACACCAGGCGGCCGTCCCTGTGAACGCTGCGTGCGGCCAGATCGATCTTGAGCGGCCCATGGCTGATGAGGGGGTTGGGATTGCCGCCGTATCGGCGCGCGACCGATCCGATCCGCGCCGACAGCTCATCCAGATCGAAGGGCTTGACGAGATAGTCGTCGGCGCCCGCATTGAGCCCCTCGATCCGGTCCGATACCTGATCGAGTGCGGTCAGGATGATGACCGGTGTGGCCACGCCGCGCGCACGCAGGCGCCGCAGGAAGGGAATCCCCCGGCCATCGGGCAGCATCAGATCCAGCAAAACCAGATCGTAGGCGGCGCTCGCCATCGCGTTGTCGCCCGCGTCGAGACGCTGCACCCAGTCCACCGAATAGCCATCGCCGGCGATTTGGTCGCGCACGGCGGCGCCCAGCACCGCGTCGTCTTCAATCAACAAAATGCGCATTGAACCCTTCCTCGATTTGGAGATCTCGCACCGACCTAGCTGACGTGAAGCTGAAGCGCTTTTCGCTCGGGCTTCAGGCTGCGGTCACCTTGGCGGCGCATCCTTCAGACACCAAGGATACCGGAGCACTGCCATGAAACTTCTCTTGCCCATCGCCCTCGTGATCGCGCTGACCGGCTCTGGCGCAGCACAGGCCGGCGACGATTGCCGCCGACCCATGGCCGAGTGGCAGTCGCGCGAGGCCGTTACAGCCCGAGCGACCGAGCTAGGCCTCACGACCGAGCGCTTGCGCATAGACGATGGCTGTTACGAGATCCGCGGCCGCGACGCTGATGGGAATCGGGTCGAACTGAAGTTCGAACCCGCGACGCTGGCGATCCTGGAACTGGAAGTTCGCTTCCGCCCAGGCGCCGACGCATCACGCTACTTGCCGGGCGCGCGCGGGCAGTCGGGCAAGGCGAACAAGCCCAATCCCGGCAACTGAGAGCGGCAGCTTGAACCTGGCGCGGCTCGGCATGAGCAGTGCCCGCACGACGACATCGTTTCATCCGCGACATTCGCAAAGGAAGCACCATGAAAACCCTCCTCTCCTGCCTGGCTGTGTCCACGGCGCTAGCATTCCCGGGCCTCGCCACGGCACGCCCGGTCACGCTGACCACCACGCTCAAGAACTACGGCGGCGACGGCGCCTACCTTGCGCTGTATCTGACCGACGCTTCAGGGGCCTATGTGCGCACCTTGTGGGTCGCCGGCGAGAAGTCGAAGTACTACAAGCATCTGTCTGACTGGCAGCTCGCCAGCGGCGGCAAGGCGGCCCAGATCAACGGCATCACCGGCGCCAGCGTCGGCGCGGGGCGCAGCCTGAAGGTCACGGCGGATCTGGCGGATGCCTTGTTCGATGCGGGCTACAAGCTCAACATTGATGCCGCTGCCGAAGACATGCGCGACAGCCCGCGCGAGATTTCCGTGCCGCTGACCAAGGCGGGTGCCGGCAAACCCGTTACGGGGCGGCGCTATGTCGCCGACTTCACCTACGGGCTTTGAGCTTGATTGAGGTCCTGTGATGATGCGCATTCTTCACCGCTGGCCGGGCCTTGTGCTGGCCGCTCTGCTGTTCGTGACGGCGTTGAGCGGCGCGGCGCTGTCGGTTTTCCCCGCACTGGAAGCCGTTCAAACGCCGCCGGCCGCCGCAACACTGACGGTGGCCGATTTGGCCACCCGCGTGCAGCGCACCCACCCCGGCCTTGAACAGATCAAGCGCGCGCCCTCGGGGCAAATCAGCGCCTGGTGGTTCGACGGCAACCAGCCCGGTTCGGCGGTGATCGATCCGACCACCGGCCGCGACGTGGCCCCCGCCGACCCTGATCCCGCGCGGCGGTGGTTGACCACCCTGCACCGTTCGCTCTTCCTGGGCGATGGCGGCCGGCTGACGGCCAGCGCCGGCGCGCTGGCGATGCTGGTGCTGGCGATCTCGGGCGCGTTGCTGGTGGCACGTCGCACAGGCGGCTGGAAGCGCTGGTTTGCGCGCCTGCGTGGCCCCTTGGCCGGGCGGCTGCATACCGAGATCTCGCGTATCGCGGTGCTGGGCCTGATGCTGTCTGCTGTGACGGCGCTGTGGATGTCGGCCGAGACTTTCGAGATCGTCACGATCGATGCTGCTCGCCTTGATGCCCCCTCTCGCGTCAGCGGCCAGATCGGCCTGGCACCGGCAGCGATGCAAGCCTTGCGCGCTACGCCGGTGACCGAACTGCGCGAGCTGAGTTTTCCGGCAGCGGGCGATCCGCAAGACCTGTTCACCCTCAGAACCGTCCGGGGGATGGGTTATGTCGACCAAGGAACCGGCACCCTGCTGGCCTGGCAAGACCTGAGCAGGGCGCAGCAGCTGTCGGACACGATCAAGATGCTGCACACCGGCCAGGGCGCTGCGGTGCTGGGGCTCATCCTGGGCCTGATGGCGCTGAGTGTGCCGGTGCTGGCTGTGACGGGAATCCTGACCTGGCTGAGTGAGCGGCGCAAGCGCCCAAATCTAGCTGGCAACGCGCCGGCCGGGCAGGCCCAGACCGTGCTGCTGGTGGGCTCCGAAGGCGGCAGTACCTGGGGCTTTGCCGCGACGCTGGCCAGCGCTTTGCGCGACGCCGGACAGTCGGTGCATGTGGCGCCGATGGCCGGATTCGCGCCTGCGCGCTATCGCCAGGCGCAGCGCTTTCTGATCCTCGCCGCGACCTACGGAGAGGGCGATGCGCCTGCCTCGGCCAAGGGCTTCCTGGAGCGGATTCAGGCGCTGCGGGAAGCGCCCGCCGCGCCCATGGCAGTGCTGGGCTTTGGCGACCGCAGCTTCCCGGCCTTTTGTGGCTTTGCCGCAGCGGTGGAGGCCGCCGCCCGCGCCAAGGCTTGGGCGCCGCTGCTGCCCTTCGACACCATCGACCGCCAGTCCTCACAGGACTTCAGCCGCTGGGGCCGAACATTGGGTCAGAGCCTGGGGATCGCGCTTGAACTGGCCCACCAACCGGCGCTGCCCGCCACGCAGACGCTGACCTTGCTGGCGCGCCGCGACTACGGTGCGGCGGTGCAGGTGCCGATGGCGATCCTGCGCTTTGCGCTGCCGAAAGTGTCGCTCCGGCAACGCTTGACGGGCCAAGGCTTTGCGCGCTTCGAGGCCGGCGATCTGCTGGGCATCCTGCCGGAAGGATCGGCGGTCCCACGCCTGTACTCCTTGGCTTCGGGAGCTAAGGACGGCTTCATCGAGATCGTCGTGCGCCAACACGTCGGTGGGCTGACTTCGGGCCAGCTGACAAGGCTGGAGCCGGGGCAGACCGTGCGAGGCTTTTTGCGACCCAATCCAGGCTTTCATGTGAACCGAGGCCCTGGGGCTTTGATCCTGATTGGCGCCGGCACCGGGCTGGGGCCACTGGCTGGCTTCATCCGTCGCAATGAGCCTCATCGCCCTATCCATCTGTTCTTTGGGCTTCGCAACCCCGCCAGCGATTTTCTGTATCGAGAGGAGCTGTCGACCTGGCAGGCCGAGGACAAGTTGGCTCATCTTTCCCTCGCCGTCTCGCGTGGCGACCTGACGCCGCAGTATGTGCAAGATGTGCTTCGCCAAGAAGGGCCGCGGGTCGCCGAGGCCATCCGCTTGGGTGCCAAGGTCATGGTGTGTGGCGGGCGTGACATGGCGCGCGGCGTGGCCGACGCACTGACCGACATCCTGAAACCCGCTGGGCTGACGCCCGCGATGTTGAAAGCCGGTGACCGCTATGTCGAAGACACTTATTGACCCGACCCGCCATGCCTTGAACGGCCCGACCATGGGCACGCGTTGGTCAACCCTGTTCTTCACGGCGCCGGGGTTCGACCCCCGCCCGGTGCAGGCCGCTTTGCAGAAGGCGGTGGATGAGGTGGATGGGCAGATGTCCACTTGGCAGCATGACAGCGAGCTCATGCGGCTGAACCGAGCCCCCGTGGGCCAGTCGATCATGGTTGCTACCGATCTGGCCCGCGTGCTGGCCCTGGGCCTGCGCATAGGCCGCGCCTCCGGCGGGGCCTTCGACATCGGCATGGGGGACGCCGTGCGTGCTTGGGGTTATGGCCCGGACGCAGCGGACGAACAAGGCATCCGAGCCGCCATGGCCGCGCCACGACGCCCGGCACATGAGCTGCTGGACCTGGACGGTAACCGGGTGTGCAAACGCGGGGCCATCACGCTTGACTTGAACGGCATCGCCAAGGGCTACGGGGTAGACCGGCTGGCGGAGTCCTTGCGCAGCTTTGGCATCGAGGCGGGGCTGGTCGGCATCGACGGCGAGATGCGCGCCATCGGCCTGCGCCCCGATGGCCAAGCCTGGACCATCGCTGTCGAAGCACCCGACCCAGACTGCCGCACGCCCCATTCGATGTTGTCCCTGCAGGATGCTGCAGTCGCCACCTCCGGCGACTACCGGCACTGGGTGACCGTGCAAGGGCGCCGCCTGTCGCACACGATGGACCCGCGACGGGGCGCGCCTTTGCTGTCCTCGCCGGCCTCGGTCACCGTGATCGCAAACACCTGCGCCGAAGCCGACGCCTGGGCCACCGCCCTGATGGTGGCGGGCCCGCAAGCCGGCGCCGCACTCGCGGCACAACAGGGGTTGAGCGCGCTGTTCCTGCTGCGGGACGACGCAGATGGCTTGCGATCCGAGGGATGCGGCCGGCTGTTTTCTGCTCACCCCAAAACCTAGTCTCGACAGCTGCTTGCCGGCAAAGGCGACGCGTCTTCATAGCGCCCGGGCAGCTGCGGGCGCCAAGGGTGTTCCCTCGGTGTGGAAAGTCATCTTGCCATTTGGCCTGCCTTCCACTACCCTGCCCGCTCTCCAAATCCAGGCATACCCGCATGAAACTCTTCCGACTTTTGCACTTGGCCGCCTTGCTGCTCTCGGCCGGCTTGGCCCACAGCGCCGCACCGACCTCCGGCCTCGACTTGGCCGGTTTTGACGCCAAGGTTCGTGCCCAGGATGACTTGTTCCTGGCCGCCAATGGCGCCTGGGTCAGCAAGACCGCGATTCCCGCCGACAAGGCCGAGTACGGCAGCTTCTACCAGCTGCGCGATTTGTCCGACCAGCGCGTGCGCGCCATCGTCGAGGCCTTGGCGGCCAAGCCCCAGGACAAGGTCGCTAAGGACGCCACCAGCGGCGTCGAGCAAAAGATCGCCGCTTTCTACGGCTCCTATACCAATGTGGCCGCCATCGACAAGGCCGGCCTGGCGCCCGCCAAGGCGATGTTGGCCAGCATTGACGCGATCAAGACGCCCACCGATCTGGCGCGCTGGCTGGGCAATGCCCAGGGCAGCCTCAACACCCCCGTGGCACTGTGGGTGATGCCCGACTTCAAGGAGCCCGGCATCAACCGCGCACTGACCTGGCAAGGCGGCATCGGCATGCCCGACCGCGACTACTACCTCAAGGATGACGACAAGCTGAGCCAGGCCCGCAAGGCCTACTTCGGCTATTTGACAACGCTTGCCAAGCTCTCCGGCACCAAGGACCCGGCGGCTGTCGCCACCCGGGTGCTGGCCCTGGAAAAGCGCATCGCCGAAGCCCATTGGGACAAGGTCGAGAACCGCAACCCGGTCAAGACCTACAACCCGATGACGCCGGCCGAGCTGGCCAAGGCCGCGCCCGGCTTTGACTGGGCCGCCTTCATGGACGCCGCCCAGTTGCAGGGCGTGGACCGCCTGAGCATCTCGCAGCCCAGCACCCTGACGGCGCTGGCCAAAATGTTCAATGAGGTGCCCTTGGCCGACTGGAAGGCCTATTTGAAGCTGCGGGTGCTGGATGAGAACGCCGAGCTGCTGCCCAAGGCCTACCGCGAGGCCCGCTTTGCCTTCCACGGCAATGTCTTGACGGGAGCCAAGGAAGAAAAGCCGCGCTGGCAAAAAGGCATCGCCGAGGTCAACGGCGCGTTGGGCGAGGCGATCGGCCAAGTCTATGTGGCGCAGCATTTCCCGCCGGTCTACAAGACCCGCATGGTGGAGCTGGTCGGCAATCTGATGAAGGCCTATGGGGACTCGATCGACGGCCTGAGCTGGATGACGCCCGCCACCAAGGCCGCCGCCAAGGAAAAGCTCGGCAAGTACATGGTCAAGATCGGCTACCCCGATGCCTGGCGTGACTACAGCGCGCTGGAGGTTCGTGCGGGCGACGCCTTCGGCAACCGGGCTCGCTCGGGCCGCTTCGAGTGGGAGCGTATTGCCAGCCGAGTCGGCAAGCCGGTTGACCGAGCCGAGTGGGGCATGACGCCGCAAACCGTCAACGCTTACTACAACCCGTCGATGAATGAGATCGTCTTCCCGGCGGCGATTTTGCAGCCACCGTTCTTCGATATGGCGGCCGATGACGCGGTCAATTACGGCGCCATCGGCGCCGTGATCTGGCATGAGATCAGCCATGGTTTTGATGACCAGGGCAGCCAGTTCGACGGCGACGGTGCACTGCGCAACTGGTGGAGCGATGCCGACCGCAAGGCCTTCGAGAAAGTCGGCGCGCAACTGGTCGCTCAGTACGAAAAATACGAGCCGCTGCCCGGCAAGACAGTGAACGGCAAGCTGACGTTGGGCGAGAACATTGCCGACCTGTCGGGCCTGCAGATTGCGTACAAGGCCTATCTGGGTTCGCTGGGTGGCAAACCGGCGGCGGTGATCGATGGCTACACGGGTGAGCAGCGCTTCTTCATGGGCTGGTCACAGGCTTGGCGCTCCAAGCAGCGCGACGAGCGCGCGATGCAGAACCTGACGGTGGACCCACATTCACCGGCCAAGTTCCGCGCCAACGGTGCCGCCGTCAACCACGACGGTTTCCACGAGGCCTTCGGCACCAAGCCGGGTGATCAGATGTTCAAGGCCAGCGAAGAACGTATTCGCATCTGGTGATACCTACTCCGCGACGAGGCGTTGCTGCACCCGCATCAGCACCTCGTCGGCCGTGAACCACTCGGGATAGCGCTGCATGATCTCGACATTGGGCCCCCAAGGCGCCCACTGCGCCAGCGGCGGCGGCCCGATCACGCTGAGCAGCGGCGCGCCCACCGCCGCCGCCATATGGGCCGGGCCGGTGTCATTCGAGACCACCAACTTGGCGCGGGCCAGCAAGGCGTTGTAGACGCCCAGGCCGACGCCCTCAAGCCGCAGCGCCGTCGGGTACATGCGGCGCCCGCCCTCGACCTCATTCGGCCCCGGGCAGATCAGCACCTGCTGGCCGCTGGAGCTGAGCCGCTCGACAAAGGCCGGGAAATGCGGCCAGGTCTTGTCAACAAGCTCAATCGTGTCATTGGCAAACGGGCACACCAGGACAAAGCCGGGCCGAACACCATGCTGCTGCAGCAGCGCATCGGCCTGCGCGAATTGCGCCGCGCTGATCTTGAAATCAATCGATGCCGGCGGCGCCTCCTTGACGCCGAGAAAGGCGCAGCTGAGGTCCCAGTAGCCGCGTAAATTGTGCACGCTCAGGTCCGCGGGATAGCTGCGCGCCAGCAACCAGCTGCGACCGTCGCCGGCATAGCCCTCGGCCCGCAGGCCGGCCAGGCGCATATCGAGCGCGGCCGAAATCGCACCTGGAAATACCAAGGCATTTGAGCGGCGATCAAAGTCGGGGTCGAGGCGGCGAGCCTCGGCGCGCAGGCGGCGCAACTGCCTGACCCGGTCCCCCAGCTTCTTGGGCCGCACATGCACAGGCCAGCCCTCGCTGGCGAACAGATCGGGCGCCCAGCCCTTGCCGACCAATTGCAGCTGATAACCATGGCGTTCCAACAGCCGTAAGGCCGGCAGCCCGAGCACGGCATCGCCGACAAAATTGCGCAAGCGCACGATCAAGGGACGCGCTCCCCGCTTCTCTTCCATCACGCCCACTCCCGGTTATGCTCTGCGCGGCATTCTGCCATCGCCTTTGCACCAAGAGAGCTCCATGACACCCTCTGCCCAGACCCGCACCGCGCTCAGCAGCGCTCTGCCCACCGCGCGCGAAATCATTGCGCTGCAACTTGCGGCCCTGCAGGCCGGCCTGCCGGCAACGGCGCCGGTGGCCGACGATGTGCAGGGCTGGGCCAAGGTCAATCATTTCTACAACTCAAGCCTGTGGGCCGAGGAAGATTTGGCCCGCCGCCAGCAAGCGCTGGACGCCGACATCGTTGCCAACAAACGCGCCATCGACCGCTTCAACCAGGCGCGCAATGACGCGATCGAGCGCATCGATGAATGGCTGCTCAGTGCGCTGGGGCTGGTCGATGCCGGCACCATAGGCAGCCCGACGCCGCGCTCGACGCAGGCGGCTGGCGCACGGCTCAATAGCGAGACCGCCGGCAGCATGGTGGACCGCATGTCCATCATGGCGCTGAAAATCGAGGCCATGCGCCTGCAAACCCTGCGCACGGACGTCGACGACGCCCATCGCAGCGCCTGCAGCGAGCGCCTCGCCCGCCTGCGTCAGCAGCAAAGTGATCTGGGTGATTGCTATGACGAGCTGCTGGCCGACTCGCTGGCCGGGCGGGCCTATTTCAAGGTCTACCGCCAGTTCAAGATGTACAACGACCCGCGCCTCAATCCGGCCTTGGTGGCTGAAACACCGCGGGCCTAGAACAACTCCATGGCGCTGAGTTGTGCCTGCTCCAGCATCTTGCCGGCCAAGACCAGGTCGGCATGGCTGTGCACCTGGTTGCGGCCCGAGTCCTTGGCGTGATAAACGGCCTTGTCGGCGCGCTCGAAGGCGGAGGCCGGCGAATCTTCGATGCGAACCTGGGTGAAGCCGATGCTGACGGTGATGCGGCCGATCTGCGGGAAGGCGTAATGCTCGGTGTTCAGGCGCAGGCGCTCGAAGGCCTGGGCCGAGTCCGACTCGTCCTCGCAACGCATCAAGACCACAAACTCCTCGCCGCCGAAACGGTAGAGCAGGTCATGAAAGCGGAAGCTGCTGCGCATCAGGCGCGACAGCAGCAGCAAGACCTCATCGCCGATCAAATGGCCGAAACGGTCATTCACCAGCTTGAAATGGTCGATGTCGATGACGCCTAAAAAGTAGCGCGGGCTGCTGCCCTCGTGACGCCGGCCGTCATCGGTGTTGGCCAGAATAGCGCGTGCCGGCAGCTCGCTGACCGCCTTCAGAAAGCTGTCCTCGAAGGTCTTGCGGTTGAGCAGGCCGGTCAAGGTGTCGCGCTCGCTGTAGTCGAGCAGGCCCTGGAAATTGTGATAAATCCGCAGCACGCTGCTGACCAGGCGCTGCGCCTTGGCCGACATGCGCTCGGTGGAGATCACCTCCAGCACGCCCACCACCTCGCGGTCGGTGGCGATCGGAAACAGATTGATGAAATGCTCGCCCTGCTGGGACTGCAGCACCGCGCGGCTGTGCATGCAGTCAAGGCGCTGCGGATAGTCTTGCGCCAAGGGCAGGCCGGCGGGATCGGACCACAGCGGGTCGGCGGTGGCCACCGCGTCGTCGGCGCTCAGCCTAGCGCGGGTCAGCCAGCGTTGCTGACCGCCATCGTCGCCGATGCCGACGCAGCGAAAAATCGCCACCGACAGCGGCTCCAGCAAATCGCGCAGCGCGGACACCAGAGTCACGTCCATGACGTCCCGGTCCCGGAAGCCGGTCATTTCGGCCAGATGATCAACGACTTCGGACATGGCTTTGGCTCACCCCGCTGAGGAGTTCGAGCTGTGTTGTGCTTCTTTTAGGCTGCGCTGATGGTGAAAGCAGCGCCCTAAAGACCTAGCCTCCCCTCACCGCTTCTTGCTGCGGTGACTTGTCGCCCGCAAATGCTGCCGCAGTGTAGCCAGCAATCAGTGCCAAAAGTAACTCTTCGTCATAAGGCTTGCCCAAGTAATGGTTGACCCCTAGCTGTTCGGCGTAGTCGCGATGTTTTTGCGCGATTCTGGAGGTGATCATCACCACCGGCAAGGCGGCCAGGCGCGGATCGGCACGCATATTGCGCACCAGATCGAAGCCGTCCATGCGCGGCATTTCAATATCGGACAGGACCAGCGCCGGCAACTCCTCGTCGGCCAAGCGCTCCATCGCATCCAGACCGTCCTTGGCCAATTGCACCCGGTAGCCTTCGCGCTCCAGCAGGCGCTGGGTGACGCGGCGCACCGTCAGCGAGTCATCGACCACCAGGACCAAGGGCGCCAAGGTCGGTTCGGGCTCGGCCGCCAAAACCGCGTCGGCCGGCGCCTGGGCTTGGCGCAGCTGCGCCAGTCGCTCGAGCGCCGCCGCACCATACCAGGTGGCCAGGGCGACCGGGTTATAGATCAAGGCCACATCGCCCGAGGCCAACAAACTGATGCCGGCAAGACCGGGCACCCGGCTCAGCTGTGCGCCCAGATTCTTGACCACCACCTCCTGGTTGCCCAGGACTTCGTCCACATGCAGGGCGATGCGTTGCTGAGCGCTGCGCACCAGCACGACCGCCATATGCTTGCCATGCGCCTGGCCTCGGCCGGCCAGGCCCAGCAAGCCGCCCAGCCAGTAAAACGGCAGCGCCTCGCCGCCAAATTGCAAGCTGCCACTGGCATAGGCCGCCTCGACCTGCTCGGTCGGCACGCGCTGCAGGGAATCCATCAAGGCCGCCGGCACCGCCACCACCTGCTCGCCGCAGCGCAACAGCACCACCTGCGTCAGCGCCGTGGTCAACGGCAAGCGCAGCAAAAAGCTGCTGCCCTGGCCCGCCACCGAACTGGTCTCGATCGAGCCGCCCAAGGTGCTGACATTGGCCCGCACCACATCCATGCCGACACCGCGCCCTGACAGCTCGGTCACCCGCGCGGCGGTCGAGAACCCGGGTGTGAAAATCAGCTGCATCAGCGCCGCGTCTTCGGCCGGCCCAGCGCTTTCAGCATCGGCCTTGATCAAGCCCAGCTCGACCGCCCGCGCACGGATGCGCTGCAGGTCCAAGCCGCCACCGTCGTCGCTGAAATTCAGCAAGACCTCGTTGCCCTCCTGGCGCACCGTCAGGCAAAGGCTGCCGACGGGGTCCTTGCCCAGGGCGGCTCTTTGCTCGGCCGGCTCGATACCGTGGCTGACGCTATTGCGCAGCAAATGTTCGAAGGCACCGGACATGCGCTCCAGCACGCTGCGGTCAAGCTCGGTCTGCGCGCCAACAATCTCCAGCCGCGCCTGCCGACCGGCATCACGCGCGGCCTGGCGCACGACGCGGTGCAGGCGCTCGGCCAGGCTCTCGAACTCGACCATGCGGGTGCGCAGCAAATCGTCCTGCAACTCGCGCGTCAAGCGCGACTGCGCCGCCAATTCGTCCTCACCCAGCTGCACATTGCGCTGCAGGGCGCGCTGCACCGTGGCCACGTCACCGACCGACTCGGCCATCATCCGGGTCAATTCCTGGAAGCGGGTGTAGCGGTCGAACTCCAGCGGATCGAAGTTGGCCGCACCGGCCTTGTCTTGATGCAGTTCTTGCTGCAGCTCCGGGCGGCCCCCCGTTTGAGATTCGGCCTGCAACTCCAGCTCGCGCAACTGGCTGCGTAGGCGCGCCAAGTTGTCATCCAGATCGAGCAAGCTGCTCTTCATCTGCGCCAGCTCGGACTCCAGGCGCGCGCGCCGAATGCTGACCTCGCCGGCCTGCGCGGCCATGCGCTCCAGCAAACTGCCGCGCACCCGCACCATCGCCTGCATGCCGCTGGCCGAGGCCTCGGCGGCGGCGCTTTCGTCCAGCTCGGCGTCGACAAAACGGGCCCAGTCGATTTGCGGGCCGGCGGCCGCGGGCACAGCAGGCGACTCGATTGCCACAGCGGCGGGTTCGGCGACCTCCACCGCTTCGGGCAGCTCGGTCACTTCGGGCACCGGCAAATCGGCCATCGGCGCCACTGGCGCCAAGGGCTCTGGCTCCGGCTCTGGCTCTGGCTGCGGCTCCGGTTCGGGTTCAGCGGCGACAGGTAGCGCCTCCAACAGCAACTCGGCCGGCGGCTGCGCCTCACCCAAATGCTCAAAGCTGGCTTCCAGGGCATCGGCGCCGGCCTGCAGACCCAGCAGGTCGTCCATCGCAGGCACACCGTCGGCGACGGCCCGCTCAAGCGCCGATTCCAGCTCATGCGCCTGCTCGCCCAAACGCATCGCACCGGTCAGGCGCGCGCCACCCTTGAAGGTGTGCAGCGCCCGCATACAGGCGGCCGCACAGCGCAGATCACTGGGCTCGGCCAGCCATTCACGCAGCGCGCCGTGCAGGTCGCGCAGCAGATCTCGGGCCTCTTCCTCAAAGATGGGCAAGAGCACCGGGTCGATCTCATCGGGCAAGCCGGGCTCGACTTCGTCGGCATCGGCCGACGGTACCAGGTCTAGATCAGGCTCCAGCGCCGGAGCGGGTTCGACCGCCAGTTGCACCGCGGGCGGCCGCGCATCGCGCCAATGCAAGCCGTCATCTTCCAGATCACTGAGCTCGCCAAAGCGGCTATTGGGCTCCAGATTGGGCTCGTAAGCGCGCAGCTGCTCAAGCGTGGCGGGATCAAAGGTCTTCAGGAAACCGGCGGCAAATTGGTGCAGCAGATGGCGCACCTGATCCGCCGCACCGACAAACAGCTGCGCCTCGGCCTCGCTGTAACGGTTGGCGCGCGCGGCCCGGCCCAAGGCATGCTCCATGGCCCGGGTCAAGGTCGCCAAATCATCAAATTTGACGGCCGCCGCGCTGCCCGACAAGGCATGCGCCAAGGCTTCGCAATTGGCCGGCACCGGCCGGTTCAACTCCAAGGCCCATTCGGCCAGGCTGGTGGCCAGGCGGCGCGACAACTCGTCGGCCTCGTTGAGGAAAATATTGAACAACTCAAGTTTGACCGGCAAGCTGCCAATCAGCTTGAACTGCTCGTCCAGCGCCTCATCCAACACGGCCGGCTCGGTCAGCGTGGCCGGCTCCGGTTCGGCGATGGACTCGGGCTCGACCGCCATACGCCCGCCCTTCACCAACACCGGCTCAAACTGAGCCCGTACCGGTGTGCGCGCGATGATGGGTTCGGCCGCAGCCTCGGGCTCGAGCTCAGGCTCGGGCTCAGATTCCAGTTCCAGAGTCGGCTCGGCTTGCTCATCCGCCTCCACCAGCGCTGCGGGGGTGCTGACGACGAAGGACTCCAAGGACTCCTCACCCAGATCGAGCTTGAGCTCGAACTCAGGCAGTTCGTACAGCGGAGCGGCCGGCTTGGATAGGTCCTCCGGCTCGGCGGCCAGGTTCAACTCAAAGGGCGGTATCTCGGCCGCGACAAAGGTTTCCAGCTCTGGCTCTGGCTCTGGCTCTGGCTCTGGCTCTGGCACCGGCAACTGCTCTTGCTGCTGCGGCGGCAGCCGCAAAGCATCGGCAGCGTCGCGCAGCGGCTGGGGCGTGTGGGTGAGCGCTTGGTTGGCCGCAATCAGTGCGCTCCAGTCGCCCAAGTAATCCAGCGCC
>JADMJQ010000168.1:15130-38944 GCA_018780415.1 Roseateles sp.
CCTCGGCGGTGAAGGCCAGCAGCGCGGCGTCCGCATGCGGCTGCGCCTCGGCCAGGCGGACGTTGTACAACTGCTCGCAGGCCCAGGCAGCTTCCCCGAAATCCTCCAGGCCGACCATGCGGGCGCTGCCCTTGAGGGTGTGAAAAGCACGCCGCAACACCGTCAAAGCGCCATGTTCGCTGGGCTCCTGCCTTAGGACAGCCAGCGCTTCGCGCGCATGACCCAAGACTTCGGCCGCTTCCTCCAGGAAAATCTCCTGCATCTCCGGGTCATGGGCAGCGCTCTGCGCCGGCACGCTTGGCGCCGTCGCCTCAGGCGCGGTTGCTGGCACAGGCACAGGCACAGGTTCTGGTGCAGTTGCTGGCACGAGCACAGGCAATGGGACATCGTCCACCAAGGTCGGCGGCACGGCGGGAGCCACGGGCTCGACCATGTCCTGCGTCGGCAACACCGGCGGATTCAACGGCGGCACCCGGCTGGCGTCGCTGCGTCGGCCCATCACCGGATTGAGGCGGCCGCTGACTTCATCAAAGCTGAACATGCGCTTGGCCAGTTGCGGCTGCACGCTCAACATATCGATCAAAAAGCCCAAGGCGCCGAGATTATTGGCCAAGCGGTCAAACAGCTCGCGCGGCCCGCCGCGCTCAATATCGACCTCGGTATTGGCCAACTCGTCGATCTCGTCGCGCATGCGCAAGCAGGCCAGGGACGCTTGGTCAAGGCCCAGCACCGTCAGCACGCCGCGCATGGTCTGCAACTGCCCGGGCACCGGGATCAAACGCTCGCGCTGGCTGGGGTCGCGAAAATACTCATCCGCCTGGCGCTCAATTTCGGACAGATTGAGGCGCAGCTCTTGCACCACGCTGCCCAGCGTCTGGCGATCGGAGACCCGGCGGTATAAATCCTCCATCCAGGCTTCCAGCGGCTCGGGCTCCCCGCCCCGGGTAACCGACTCGACCCGCCCCGCCAACCGACGCACGCGTGCGGCCTGCTCGGGCTGGTCAAAGGCCGCGTCGTCGAGCGCCGCCTCGACATACAAGAGGCTGGTTGCCACTTCCATGGCCAGGGCCGGCGCCGGCGGCACACCCGAACGCAAGGTACCGACGACAGCGCGTTGCAGCGACTCGGCCAACACCTCGCCGCTGGGGAACAGCTTTTGCAGCGATTCGGCCAACGCCACAAACTGCTCATTCAACGCGGCAGCACGCGCCAGATCGCCCTCGGCCGCATAGCCCCAAGATTCCTTGGCCGCCACCACCCGGCGCCTGGCTTGCGTGACCCAGGCCGGGTCAATGCGTCCCAGCGTCTCGTCTTCGTAATCGCCCGGCACCGCATCCAAAAGCCCATAACTGGCCAACGCGGCTTGCAGACGCGGCGCTTGGCTCTGGGCGGCACGCGCCTGACTTTGCGCGCAAAAGAACAACAGGTCTTGCGCCAGGCGCTCATTCACCCCGGCGTCGCCTTGGGCCAGCGCACGCATCTGCGACAGCAAACGCGAACCCAGGCGCTTGACCAAAGCGTCTTCCTGCAACAAGCCCAGCGCCTGCGCCTCAAACATCGCCGCGGCCAACTGCCACAGCGTTTTGGACTTGGGCTGCTGATCCAGACCCAGGGCCAAACCAGCGCTCAGCTCACTCAGCATGCGCGCATGTTCGGCGCTGGGCGCGCGCATATGTTTGAGCAGGGCGGCCTCAAAGGCCGGGCGCACCGTCGCCGCAGGCATTGACTTGGCCTTGGCGTCGGCCGGCAAACTGCGCCAACTCCAATCAAACTGCCACAGATCCGCCGGATGAATGCGCTCGGCGCCGTTCAGGTTCTGCAGATCCCGGTAGGCCGGGAACAGGCTCAAGGTGGAAGTTGGGGTCGCGCCGGAAGCTCCGCCGGGCGCGGCCGCGGAACCGGCGGCCAACATCCGCGCAATCAGCGACAGCAGGGCAAAGTTGGCTCGCTCAATGGTCTCAACCCGGGCCAAATCGATGCTGGCGGGGTTGTCAACCAAGGCCGCCACGGCACGCTCGGCGGCCCGCAGCAGCACCGAGCCGGCCGGCAGGCCCACCAAGGCCAGCACGCCGGCCACTTGATGCAGCTGCGCCACCGCATTCTGCAGGGCGGCCTGCACGCTGGCATTCGGCGCCACGGTGGCCAGGCCATCGGGGCCGAAGCCGGCGCCCATCGACGCGCGGCTTTCGCCGTCCCGCAGCAAACGCCGCAGCGCTTTGTGAACCGCTTCCAGCGAGCGACGCAGCTCTTCTTGCACCCAGGCAAGAGGGCTGAGGTCCGCTGGGAGCTCGGAGTCGCGTGCGATATCCATGCTTGATCCTGGCCTCAGGCGACTTTGAAGCGAGCCACCGACTGCTTCAAGGCCTCGGCCGAGCGCGACAACTCATGCACCATCAGGGCGGTCGAACGCGTGCCCTCGCTGGTCTGCTCGGTCACCGCAAAAATATGCTGGATATTGGCGGCCACCTCATTGGCCGAATGCGCCTCGCTGAGCGCCTGCGTGGAAATCTGCGCGATCAAGTCATCCAGGCGCCGCGACACCGCGTCAATCTCCTCCAGCGCGCGCCCGGCCGCGTCGGACAGGCGCGTGCCCTGCACCACGCCCAGCGTCGAGCGCTCCATCGCCGCCACCGCGTCATGGGTGTCGGTTTGAATCGTCTTCACCAAGGCGGCGATCTGCCGGGTCGCGTCACCGGAGCGCTCGGCCAGGCGCTGCACTTCCTCGGCCACCACCGAGAAGCCGCGCCCCGCCTCACCGGCCGATGCGGCCTGGATTGCCGCATTCAGCGCCAGCACATTGGTTTGCTCGGTAATGTCGGAGATCAGCTCGGTGATCTCGCCAATTTCCTGCGAGGACTCGCCCAGGCGCTTGATGCGCTTGGAGGTTTCCTGAATATGCTCGCGAATCGAGTTCATGCCGCTGATATTGTTCTGCATCGCCTGCAGGCCCGACTCGGCCGCCTCACGCGACTGGCGCGCAACAACCGCGGTGGCCTGCGCCTGCGTGGACACCTCATTGATGCGCCCGGCCATCTGCAACACCGCCTCGCCGGTGGAGCGAATCTCGTGCAATTGCTCCTTGGAGGCCGCCAACAGATCGGTGGAGGTCTGGTCAACCTGGCCGGTGGTGTCGGTCACGCGGGCGGCGGTCAGCTGAACCTGGCTGACCAAGTTACGCAATTCCTCGACGGTGTAGTTGACCGAGTCGGCGATCGCGCCGGTGATGTCCTCGGTGACGGTGGCTTGCTGGGTCAGGTCGCCCTCGGCAACCGCCTGCAGCTCATTCATCAAACGCAAGATCGCGCCCTGGTTGGCGTCATTGACGCGCTTGGCTTCTTGCTCCTGCGCCTCGGCCTCGGTTTTTTCAGCCTCGGCCATGGCCGCTCTCCGCCCTTGCTCGCTGACATACAGGCGCAAGAATCCCAGCGCACCGACCACCAAGGCCGCCAACGAAGCCAGCATCAGGCCCAGCAAACTCAGATTGACGCCGCCGGCCGACTCCAACTCCAGCGCCACCTGCTCCAGCCCTTTGCGCAAGCCCTCGCTGTCGCCCAGAATGCTGCTTTGCGCCTCGCGCGCCGCCACCAGGCCCTGCAAATTGCCCAAAATTGCGGTCGCCTGCGTGCGCGTCTGCTCGTATTGTTTGAGCAAGCTGAGCAGACGGGCGCGCAGCTGACCATCCTTGGCGGCCGGCAGGCGCAACTCGACGCTGCCGTTGAGCAAGGCATCGGTGATCAGCTTGAAGGAATTCAAATCCTTGCCCAGCAGGAACACCGCCTCGGGGCTGACGCCCTCTTGGGTCAGAAATTCATTCGCGCTTTTGCCGATGCGCTGGGTCAACATCACCAACTGACCGGCCGCCGCGATCTCGCCGGCCGAACCGCCCTGCTGCAAGGACTCGGCGGCCACCGCTTCGGCGCTTTCGAGCAAGTCGGCCGACTGCCGATTGATCGCCCGCAGCGCGACCGCCACCTCGGTCAGTACCTTCTCCTGCGACTGCACCAATTGACCGCTCTTGGCGGCACGCTCCACCAAAGGGCGTACCTTTTCCAGACTCGGCTGCACCGACGCCGGCGCCGGCGCCAGCGAACCCTCGCCGCCGCTCAAATTTGCGACCACCGAACTCAGCAGATCCGAGCTCTCACGCAATTCGGCGAACGCAGAGGGCGTGCCGATCAAGGCCGCCGACACCGACTTGGCCATGCGCTGCGAATGCATCAAGGCCTGGCCGGTGGCGCGCACTTGGGCGGAGCTGCGCGAGCCGCCCAGCAAGCTGGTGCTGACCGTCGCCGCCGTGCCCAGCAGACCCAAAGCGACCAAGGCCGTCAATATGGCCTGCCGGCGCCCGGTGCCGGCCTTGACGATGGCGGCCTTGTGAGCGGCCATGTCCACCGCCGACACGGTGGAGGCAAAAGTGGCCGTGGTTTCGCCAAACTCGGTGCTGGCCGATTCCGTCGGCAAGGACTCGGCAATGATGGACGAGCCTGAATCCGCTTGGCGGCTGATCATGCCGTCACGCCCCTGGCTTGACGCTTGCAATGCATCGACCGCAGGCATTGAAGTCACTGCGGCTTCATGGCCCTGCTCGGCCTCTGTCTTGCCAAGGTTCTTGATCTTGTCCAGGAAGCTCATCTCACCCTCGTTCTTCATTTAATTGGCGACCGCAAAGCCATGCACTTGCTAACGCCGCATCAAACCACAACTCGCAAAAACTGTTCGTGCGTAGAAAGGGCATCCAAATGCAGTTGTTGCCAAGATCGACCGTCCGCGTCACGCCTAAGCGGCCCGGCGAAGCGGGGACGTTTCGAAGCAACTTCCTTCCCCGTTTCGTCTATACGGGGCTTTGCGTCCGCCCGCGCAACCTCGGTCGGCTCGGCCGGCACGATGGTCAGTTGCTCATCACTGCGCAAGCCGACCAGCCGGTCCACCAACAAGGCGCAATTGATATTCAAGTCGGGATTCAAGGTCACCAGACGCGTCTGAGCGGCGTCGGCGCGCTGATCGCTGCGCACCGACCCGGCCTCGCGCAGACCAAGAAACACCGCCAGGTCAATCACCGTGAAGAGACCGCCGCGCAAATTCGCCACGCCGACCAACCAGGGCTGGGCATAGGGCACGGGCTTGATCGCCACGGGCGTGAATATCTCGGCCGCCTGCTTGAGCGAAAACAGCAGGCCATAACCGGCACATTCAACGGCCAGCCAATTGGCCAACTCGGTTTTTTGTTCGCGCGCATCCTGCATGCGCTGCGCCAGTCGTTGTTGGAGTTCTCGCAGCGCCTGTTTGTTGCTCATCGCGGCTCAGCCCAGCGCCTTGATCTTGGCCAGCAAGTCGTCGGCCTTGACCGGCTTGACGACATAGTCCCGCGCGCCCTGGCGCATGCCCCAGACCTTGTCGGTCTCCTGGCCCTTGCTGGTACACATGATCACCGGCACGGCGGCAAAGCGCTCATCGCGGGTGATGGTGCGGGTCAGCTGAAAACCGTTTTGCCCCGGCATCACCACGTCCATCAAGATCAGATCGGGCGTCTCCTCGGCCAAGCGCTTCATGGCTTCCTCGCCGTTCTCGGCGGTGCGGACGGTGAAGCCGCGTTTGATCAGCATGTCACTCAGCACATGCAACTCGGTTTTCGAGTCATCCACCAGCAGGATTTTTTGAATCGGCATAGTTCTTCCTCAGGCCAGGGCGGCGCCGACCGGAGCCGGCAGCAACAGCGTTCGCATCAAAGCGTGCGCCGATGCGCGAGCACCGCCTTCAGCAGTTGATCTTTGGTGAAGGGCTTGGTCAGGTAGTCTTGCGAGCCCACCATACGCCCACGGGCCTTGTCAAACAGGCCATCCTTGCTGGACAGCATGATCACCGGTACGCCGGCGAAGACCGGGTTTCTTTTGATGATGGCGCAGGTCTGATAGCCATCCAGGCGCGGCATCAAGATGTCGCAAAACACCAGGTCCGGCTGATAGTCGCTCAGCTTGGCGAGCGCATCGAAGCCGTCCTCGGCAAGCACCACTTCATGGCCGCCTTGCTTGAGGAAAATTTCCGCACTGCGCCGGATGGTGTTGCTGTCATCAATCACCAATACCTTGGCCGCGACCGCATCAATCAGCGCACCGCCGCTTGTGTGACCCATTGCGTTGCCTTCAGGAACTTGCACGTCCAAGCTGTTCTCCCCTCACCAACAAACAAGTGGCCTGAACAAGCGCCCTAATTCGGCGCAGTGTCACATGGCAAGCGGGCCGTCACGCATTGTTACCTTGACCCGCGACAGATTAGATACGGACCATCTCGAAGTCGTCTTTGCGGGCGCCACATTCCGGGCAAGTCCAGTTCATATCCACAGCGGCCCACAAGGTGCCCGGCGCAATGCCATGTTCGGGGTCGCCCGTGGCCTCGTCGTACATCCAGCCACAGATCAGGCACATCCAAGTACTAGCTTCGGTCACGATGGGTATCTTTTGCTCACTACAATGCAAAGATTGTAGCCACGCCGGAGTAGTCCGCCGTCGTTGGTGAATCGGCAAGGATGCAACAGCTTCCGGTGATATTGCTCGCTTCACCCCCGATTGGATCCGGCCTGAGCCTTTGCCGCCTGCGGCCAGCCAAATGCAGCATTTTTTTACGCTTGCAGAACCAGATCCGTAGCGCCGCCAAGCCATGACCAAACCAGCCATTCCAGCTACCTCGGCAGCCGTCGTCGTCGACCCATTGACGAGCATCGAAGAGCAAGAAGAAGCTCAAGCCCCCGCCTGCGTGATGAGCTTCAACGCCAGCGAAGCCAGCGGCGCCGGTGGCCTGGGTTGTGACATTGCCACCATCGCCGCGATGGGCGCGCATTGCCTGCCGGTGGTGACGGCCATCATCTTGCGCGACACCGCCGAGACTTTCGAACACCACACCATAGACTCCGAGACCATCGCCGAGCAGGCCCGCCTGATTCTGGAAGATGTGCCGATCTCGGCCTGGAAGGTCGGCTTTCTCGGCAGCCCCGAGGGCATCAGCGCGGTGGCCGAGGTCTTGAGTGACTACCCCGATGTGCCCCTGGTTGCCTATTTGCCCAATGTGTCGTGGCTGGATGAAGAGCAGCAGCAAAGCTATCTGGACGCCTTCCGCGAGTTGGTGCTGCCGCAGACCCATGTGCTGGTCGGCAATCACAAGACCCTGAGCGATTTTTTGCTGCCCGACTGGGATGCCGACCGCCCTGCCTCGCCGCGCGAGTTGGCGGTCGCGGCCGGCCAACATGGCACGGCCCATGTGCTGGTGACCGGCATCAGCATGGCCAACCAGTTTGTCGACAATGTGCTGGCCAATTCACTCGGCCCCATCACCGGCGAGAAGTTCGAGCGCCTGGAGAGCAGCTTCATTGGCGCCGGTGACACCTTGTCGGCCTCGCTGGCCGCCCTGCTGTCGGTCGGTGCGGAGATCCACTCGGCCGTCGGCGAGGCGCTCTCCTTCCTCGATCAGGCGCTGGACTCCGGTTTCAGGCCCGGCATGGGCAATGCCATTCCCGACCGCTTCTTCTGGGCCTTGCCGCCCAGCGAGGAAGAGGAAGCGGCCGCTTTGGCCGAAGCCGCGGCTGCGGCCGCTAATGCCGAAGCTGCCGAACCGGCGGCGCCAAGCCCGGAAGACAGCCCACCAATCCGGCCCTCGCGCCGCATGCACTGAGCCCCGAATTCACTGTTCTGTCTGGTCCCTTCATGTCCCAAAACCAAACCCTGTTCGAACGCGCACAGCGCGTGATCCCCGGCGGCGTCAATTCGCCGGTGCGCGCCTTTCGTGCCGTCGGCGGCACGCCGCGTTTCATCACCCGCGGTGACGGCGCCTATATCTATGACGCCGACGGTCAGCGTTATATCGACTACATCGGCTCCTGGGGCCCGATGATCCTCGGCCATGGCCACCCGGCCGTGCTGGAGGCGGTGATCAGCGCCGCACGCGAGGGTTTCTCGTTCGGCGCGCCGACCGAGCGCGAGATCGAGTTGGCCGAAGAAATCTTGAAACTGGTACCCAGCATGGAGCAGGTGCGCCTGGTTTCATCCGGCACCGAGGCGACGATGCGCGCCATCCGGCTGGCCCGCGGTGCCACCGGCCGCAGCAAATTCCTCAAGTTCGAGGGCTGCTACCACGGCCATGCCGATGCGCTGCTGGTCAAGGCAGGCTCGGGTCTCGCCACTTTTGGCCACCCGACCAGTGCCGGCGTGCCCGAAGAAGTGGCCCAGCACACGCTGGTGCTGGAGTTCAACCACCTGGCCCAATTGGAAGAAGCCTTCCTGCTGCATGGCAAATCGCTGGCCTGCGTGATCATCGAGCCGATCGCCGGCAATATGAACTTCGTGCGCACGCAGGTCGCTTATATGAAGCGGCTGCGCGAGCTGTGTACCGAGTACGGCGCGCTGCTGGTGCTGGACGAGGTGATGACGGGTTTTCGCGTTGGCTTGGCTTCCGCCCAAGGCCATTACGCCCAACTGATCCCCGGCTTCAAGCCCGATATCAGTGTGTTCGGCAAGGTGATTGGCGGCGGCATGCCGCTGGCCGCCTTTGGCGCCAGCCGCGAGATCATGAAACACCTCGCCCCCTTGGGCGGCGTCTACCAGGCCGGCACCTTGAGCGGCAACCCGGTTGCCACCGCCTGCGGCTTGGCAACCTTGCGTGAGATCCAGAGGCCCGGCTTCTTTGAGGCGCTCTCAGCCAAGACCCGCAGCCTGGTCGACGGCCTCGCGGCGGTCGCCAAAGAAAACGGCGTGCCCTTCAGCGTTGATTGCGAAGGCGGCATGTTCGGCTTCTTCCTGATGGACCAGCTGCCGCAGGAATACCAGACCGTGATGACGACCGACAAGGCCCGCTTCAACCAGTTCTTCCATGCGATGTTGGACGCCGGCGTCTACCTGGCGCCGGCGCTGTACGAGGCCGGCTTTGTGTCGGCGGCGCACAGCGAGGCCGATATCGCGGCGACATTGGCGGCCGCCAAACACGCGCTTCGCTGAAGCAAGCGCACCATGCCGCACACCGGCCGCCGCTTCACCGCGGCCATCTTCGATATGGACGGGCTCTTGCTCGACTCCGAACGGCCGATTCGTGACGCCTGGTTGCGCCAAAGTGCGGCCGCCGGCACACCGCTATCGCCCGCCGACTATCTGCTGACGGTCGGGCGCAACCGGGCCGACAGCATGCTGGTCTTGACGGACAAACTCGGTTCGCGCGCCGCGGCGGAGGCGATGTACAGCTCGGTCGACGCCGAGCTCGAGGCCGCTATGCAAGGCAGCGGTTTTGCCCTCAAGCCCGGTGCCCTGGCCCTGCTCCAGCATTTGCACGCACAAGGCCTGCCGCTTGCATTGGCCTCGTCGACCCGCCACGCCGAAGTGCTGCGGCGCCTGCAACTGGCCGGGCTGTTGGCGTTTTTCGGCCCCGTCCACGGTGGCGACCAGGTTGAGCGCGGCAAGCCCCATCCCGACTTGTTCTTGCTGGCCGCCGCCAGCCTGGGCCTGGACCCGGCACAAGCCCTGGTGTTCGAGGACAGCAGCTACGGCGCGCAAGGCGCTTTGGCCGCCGGCATGGGCGTGGTGCTGGTGCCCGATCTCAAACAGCCCGACCCGGCGGTTGCGCCGCACTGTCAGATACTGCACTCATTGACCCAGGCACCGGCGCATTGCCCCGCCTGGTTCGGCGTCTGAGCCCCTTTGATCACAAGCGTTTTACCACCCATGCACATCCACATCCTAGGTATCTGCGGCACCTTTATGGGCGGCCTGGCCGCGCTGGCCCGCGAGGCCGGCCATCGGGTCACCGGCTGCGACGCCAATGTCTACCCGCCGATGAGCGACCAGCTGCGCGCGCTGGGCATTGAGCTGACCGAAGGCTTCGGCGCTGATCAGCTGGCCCTCAAACCCGACCTGTTCGTGATCGGCAATGTGGTCACGCGCGGCGAGAAGTTCCCGCTGATGGAAGCGATTCTGGACGCCGGCCTGGCCTACACCAGCGGCCCGCAATGGTTATCAGACCATGTGCTGCAAGGCCGCCATGTCTTGGCCGTCGCCGGCACCCATGGCAAGACCTCGACGACGTCGATGCTGGCCTGGATTCTTGAGCATGCGGGCTTGCAGCCGGGTTTTCTGGTCGGCGGCGTGCCGCAGAACTTTGGCGTCTCTGCCAGACTCGGTGCCGGTGCGAGTTTTGTCATCGAGGCCGACGAGTACGACACCGCCTTCTTCGACAAACGCAGCAAGTTCGTTCACTACCGCCCGCGCACCGCGGTGCTGAATAACCTCGAGTTCGACCATGCCGACATCTTTGCCGACCTCGCCGCCATCGAGACGCAGTTCCATCACCTGGTGCGCACCGTGCCCGCGCAGGGCCGCATCGTCGTCAATGCGCGCGAAGAGGCGCTGCAGCGGGTCTTGAGCCGTGGTTGCTGGAGCGAGCTGCAACGCTTCGGCGCCCGCAAGGAGGAACCCGGCGCGCTGCGCGCCCGCGGTGAGCCGCAGGCCTTTGATGTGCTGCGCGGCAGCTTGAAGGTGGCGCGGGTCGAGTGGGCGCTGTATGGCGAACATAACCAGCTGAATGCCTTGGCCGCGATCGCCGCCGCCGAGCATGTGGGTGTGACGCCCGAGCAAAGTGCGGCCGCGCTGGCCGAGTTCAAGAACGTGCGGCGGCGCATGGAGTTGCGCGGCGAGGTGGGGCAGATCAAGGTCTATGACGACTTTGCCCACCACCCCACCGCCATCCGCACCACCGTCAACGGCCTGCGCCGACGTATCGCGCCGATTGAGCGCATCCTGGCCATTTTCGAGCCGCGCTCCAACACCATGAAGCTGGGCGCCATGAAGGCCCAGCTGCCCTGGGCCCTGGAAGAGGCCGATCTAAGTTTTTGCAATCAGCAAGGGCTGGACTGGGACGCCAAGGACACGCTGGCGCCGCTGGGCGCGCAGGCGATTGTCGGCGCCGATGTGGACGCGCTGGTGGCTGCCGTCATCAAACAGGCCAAGCCCGGTGATCATCTGCTGTGCATGAGTAACGGCGGCTTCGGCGGCATTCACGAAAAGTTGCTGGCGGCCTTGGCGGTCAAATGAACTACCTGATTCGTCCCACACGCGACGATGACATTGACCGCCTGTTCGAGGTCCGCGCGGCCACCCGTGACAACGCCATCGCCACCGCTCGCTTGGCCGAGTTGGGCATCACGCCCGAAAGCGATCGCTCGGCGCTGCAAATGGGCGAGATGCACAGCTGGGTCGGCTTGTGTGACGAGAAGGTGGTCGCGTTTTGCAGCGTCGCGGACCGTAGCGGCGAGGTCTTGGTACTGGCCGTACAGGCCGGTTTTGAGGGCCGGGGTCTAGGCCGCGCCTTGTTGGACACGGCTGTGCAGCATTTGCGCGATGTGGCCGGCTGCGAGCGCATCTGGCTGATGGCAGCTGCGGACATAACGCTGCGCTCACATGGCTTTTACCGCGCGCTGGGCTGGCGGCCCAGCGGGCGGCGGGATAAGCATGGCGACGAGGAATTGCTGCTGGCTGCTGGCTAGATAAAAGCCAAGCGCGACAGCGGCCTAAGTATCCAGGTCGCCGTCAAGCCTGGGCGGCCGACCACGCGGGCGACTGTTCACGGCCGGCTTGATGCCGCGCCGGGCCAATGCCTCGCGCAACAGGTATTCAATTTGCGCATTGGCCGAGCGCAGTTCTTGCGCAGACAGGCGCTCGATCTCGGCCCACAGGGCCGGGTCTAGCCGCAGCGCAAAACTCTTTTTGTCGGGGCTGGCCATTGGCGCTTCAACCGGCGCTCAGTTGTAGAGCGTGCCGGTGTTGATGATGGGCTGCGTCTCTTTGTCCGAGCACAAGACCACCAGCAGATTGGAGACCATGGCAGCCTTGCGCTCGTCATCCAACTCGACGATGGCGCGCTCACTCAAGCCCTTCAAGGCCTCCTCCACCATGCTGACAGCGCCCAGCACGATCTTCTTGCGCGCACTGATGATGGCTTCGGCCTGCTGGCGGCGCAGCATCACTTGGGCGATTTCGGGGGCATAGGCCAGGTGGGTGATCTTGGCGTCCAGCACGCGCACGCCGGCATCGCCAAAGCGTTCTTGCAATTGCTGTACCAAGGCGGCGGCGACCTCGTCTTGGCCGGCCCGCAAGGTGATCTCCTTCTCCCCGGTGTCTTCGCCCTCGTCATAGGCAAATTGGGCCGCCAGATGGCGAATCGCCGCCTCGGCCTGGATGCGCACATAGGCCTCGAAATCATCCACCTCGAAGACCGCGCGGGCGGTGTCCTGCACCCGCCAGACCACCGCAGCGCCGATCTCCACCGGATTGCCGCGCTTGTCGTTGACCTTCTGGATCGGTGCATTCAGATTGCGCGCCCGCAAGGAAATCTTGCGCTTGTGCTTCAAGGGGTTGGCCCAGCGCAGGCCCTCGTTGCGGTCGCTGCCGCAGTAGCGACCGAACAGGGTCAGGATGCGTGCCTCGTTAGGCTGCTGCATATACAGGCCCGCGAACATAAGGCCTGCACCGAGCAAGAGCAGCAGGCCCCCCGGCGGCCCGATCCAGAACTCATAACTAATGTCCCCAAACAGCAGGGCACTGCCTCCCAGCAGGGCCAACACACCCAACCCTAGGGCCATATAGCCATTGGCCGTGCGCGCCACCAACTCCACCCGACTGCCTTGCAATGTGCTCATCTTTTGACACCCCTTAAAAGTGATATCACTTTAATGTCAAATTTACACAAGCGCAAGGATGAAGCGGCGCTGAGGATTTGCTCTTGCCGCTGCCGGACAAATCTGCCTACGGTCAGAACCTATCAGGACATCGTTCCTGACTACCAGACCGACAAATGGGCATCGCATGAAATCAGCGTGCCCAAATGGGAAAAGCCAACAGCGCGACCTTCGCCGATGTGCCACCCCAGCTGCGCATCGCCGACTTGGCCTGCGGCGACGGCGTCGGCCTGCGCCATATCAAGCAGATGGGTTTCACCGATAGCGTCCCTACCCCGATATGGGCGGCTGGAACGACGAGGCTCATGGCGCCAAACACGAGCTCGGGACCCATATCTTGGACGAGGGCGCCAGCGTCGCTCGCTACTTCGAGCGCGCCGTCTTCAAGCTGCTCAGCACCCGCTGCGACAGTTTCCGGGAGCCCGAGATCTGGCTCAAATTCGCGCTGGGCTGATGCGGCCGCGCTCACGCGCCAGCCCGACCAAACTCGCCGCCCCAATCGCCAGCAACAGGGCCAGCGCCGCACCGAAGAACACGCCGCTGGGCTGGCCGCGGTCCATCAAGGCGCCGAAGATCGGTGCCGCCACCGCGAAGCCCAGATCCAGGCCGGAATAGACGGTGCCGTAGACCCGGCCGGTGGCGCCCGGCGGTGCGGCGCGCTTGATCAACATATCGCGCGAGGGTCCGGCCAAGCCGGTGCCAAAACCCGCCAAGGCCACCACAGCGGCAGCCAGCAACGGCGCCACCCAACCGGTCGCCGCCAGCGCCAAGAGCGCGGCGGCGCTGAGCAGGCCGATGCTGATATTGCGCTCCAGGCTGCGGCTCTGGGCAACCCAGAAGCCGCCAATCACCATGCCGATGGCGCCGCTGAGCATATAGCCGGTGACGACAAAGGCCGTGAGCTTCAGGGGCAGGCCATAGAGGCTGGTCAGCGCCGGGCTGGCAAAGCTCTGGATCGCGGTCAGGGCGGCGGTGCCGAAGAAAAAGAACGAGAAGCACAGCCACACCGAGGGCAGGCGCAAAAACGCCATCGGGTGCTCGTCTTTGATGGCCGCAGCGCCGGGCTTGTCATGCGACCAACTCCCCTTGCTGTCGTCGATCGCCTCGCGCTTGACCCACAGCAGCGCCAATACTGCCAAAGCCAGCAGGCCGGTGCCGAAATAGGCATAGCGCCAATTGCCGCTGAGCTCGGCGATGCCGATGGCAAACACCGGCGCCAAGGCCCAGCCCAAGTTGCCGGTGATGCCATGGACCGAAAAAGCATGGCCCAGCCGTGCCTGCGAGACCCGCTTGTTCAGGATGGTGAAGTCGGCCGGATGAAACGGTGCATTGCCCAGGCCCGCCAGCGCGGCCGCCAACATCAGGCCACCGAAACCATCGGCCAGTCCCGCCGCCAGCGAGGCCAGCGCAAAGCAAGTCAGCGCCGCGAACAAAACCGGCCTGCCGCCGGTGCGGTCAACCAAAAAGCCGGCCATCGCCTGGCCAAGACCCGAGATGATGAAGAAGGTCGTCACCAGCAGTCCGAGCTGCGAATAGCTCAGGCCAAATTCACTCATGAAGGCCGGGAACAGTGGCGGCAGCAGCATGTGAAAAAAGTGCGAAGTGCCATGGGCCAGGCCGATCAAGGCGATGGTGGAATAGTCACGGCGGGCCTGCTCGGAGGCCGGCAAAGAAAGGGTGGCGGTCGTCATGCCCAGACTTTAGGCTTGCTGCCACCGGCTGAGTTACGATAGTCCGACAAGTTCTATCGAGTATCAGCCAAACCCATTTGATGATTGAAAAAACGCCCTCCAGGTCCGCCGGCAAGCCCAAAGCCGGCCGCATCAGCCTGCCGCCGCTGGATCCGCTGCGCTATGCGCCGAGCGAGCTGCGGCCGGTGCGCGCCAAGGCCCGCCTGCTTGAGCATGATGTGGACATTCAAGCCCACCACCACACCTGGGGGCAGCTGGTGTTTTCGATCAGCGGCGCGGTGCGCGTCAACACGGCCCACGCCACCTATTTGGTGCCGCCGGACCGCGCGGTGTGGATTGCGCCCACCGTGGTGCATGCGGTCACCGCGGTCGAGCGCGCCGATCTGCGCACCGTCTACTTGCACCAGGCCCCGAGCGACAGCGCGGCTTGGCGAGGCTGCCGCGTGCTCGAGGTGACGCCGCTGCTGCGCGAATTGGTGATGCAACTGGCCGTCTCGCCCGATACCGTGGACAACCCGCACCGCGAACAGTGCATCGCCAGCCTGGTGCTGGACGAGTTGAAACGTGCCAACAGCCTGCGCCTGGGTGTCGACCTGCCGCAAGACAAGCGCCTGCGCAGACTCTGCGAGGCGATGTTGGATGAGCCGCTGCGGCATGCTGATCTGGACGGCTGGGCGGCCGATGTGGGTGCGAGTGCGCGCACGGTCTCGAGGCTGTTCCGCGATGAACTGGGCAGCAGCTATGCGCAGTGGCGCTCCCAGGTCTTGTTGGCTCGTGCGCTGACACTGGCCGCGCGCAAGATGCCGATGAGCTTGATTGCGCATGAGCTCGGCTATGCCAGTGCCAGTGCCTTCACGGCGATGGTGACGCGCACCGTGGGCATGCCGCCCAGCCGCTTTTTTGCACAGGCCTGAGGGACATTGCGCCGCCCCTAAAATCTGCACCATGGACCAACAAGTACTCTTCGACTACACCCGCCAAGACGGCGCCGGCCTCAGCTGCACCGCGCAAGCCTGGGCCAAAACACCTGCGCCGCTGAGCCCCAGCCAAAAGCAGGCCCTCAAGGCCCGTGCCGCCGAGCTGCTGAAGGCCAAGAATGCGGTGCTGGTCGCGCATTTCTATGTCGACGGCGATCTGCAAGACTTGGCGCTGGAGACCGGCGGCTGCGTCTCCGATTCGCTCGAGATGGCCCGCTTTGGTCGCGACCATGCAGCCTCCACCTTGGTGGTGGCCGGCGTGCGTTTCATGGGCGAAAGCGCCAAGATCCTGAGCCCCGAAAAGCGCGTGCTGATGCCCGATCTGGACGCCACCTGCTCGCTCGACCTGGGCTGCCCGGCCGATCAGTTCGCGGCTTTCTGTGACGCGCACCCGGACCGTACCGTGGTCGTCTACGCCAATACCAGCGCGGCGGTGAAGGCGCGCGCCGACTGGATGGTCACCAGCTCTTGTGCGCTGGAGATCGTCTCTGCGCTGAAGGCGCAGGGCAAGAAGATTCTCTGGGCACCCGACCGCCATCTGGGCCGTTATATCCAGGACCAGACCGGCGCCGACATGCTGATGTGGCAGGGGGACTGCATCGTCCACAACGAATTCAAGGGCCTGGAGCTGGACCTGCTGCGCGAGCAGCACCCGGATGCAATGATTCTGGTCCACCCCGAGTCGCCACAAAGCGTGGTGGCGCTGGCCGATGTGGTGGGCTCGACCTCGGCGCTGATCAAGGCCGTGGTCGAGGGCACGGCGCAGGAATACATCGTCGCCACCGACAACGGCATCCTGCACCGGATGCGCCAGTTGGCCCCGACCAAGACGCTGATTGAGGCACCCACCGCGGGCAATAGCGCCACCTGCAAGAGTTGCGCGCACTGCCCCTGGATGGCGATGAACGGCCTGCAAGGCCTGGTCGATTGCCTGGAGCGCGGCCTGCCAGCGATCGAAATTGACGAGGGCGTTCGCGTCAAGGCACTGGGCTGCATCGAGCGCATGCTGGACTTCACCGCCAAGTCCAAGGCCGCGGCGGCGCGTTTGGTGCCCGGCATCGGCGCCGCCTAGCCAAATAGAAGGCCAGATCAGGGCTTTTCAGCGGCCCGCCGACGGCGAAAAGCGTTTATCGTGTCTGAATCTTTGACGGAGGCTCAAGCCCATGACCCAAGACTTCAGCTCGATCTACAACCACCACGAACGCGAGGTGCTGAGCGCCGTGATGGCCTTGGCGCCGCAGTTCCCGGCCATTGCTGCCGACAGCGACCTGCTCTGCGACGTCGCCTGCGTGGCCCTGAACCGCCTGCCGCCACGCTATATCCGCCACGCGGTCGACTTCTTGTTCTACCTGACCGAGCATGAGCGGCGCGAGATCGATGCGGCCATCGATGAGTCGGTCGGCTACGCCTTCAACTTCGTGCAGGCGCGCCTGGCGCTACGCGCAAAAGCCTGAAGCTCACAGCTTTCTCAGCCCCCGCTCGGCCATCAACACGGTCGGGAAGCTGACCGGCAGCGTCAGCGGATAGTCGCGGCTGTAATGCAGGCCGCGGCTCTCGTGGCGCAACAAGGCCGAGCGCACGATCAGCTCGGCGCAGTCGACCAGATTGCGCAGCTCCAGCAAGTCGCGTGTGACGCGGAAATTGGCGTAGTAGTCGTCGATCTCGCCGCGCAGCAAGGCAATCCGGTGCAAGGCCCGCTCCAGCCGTTTGGTGGTGCGCACGATGCCGACATAGTTCCACATCAAGAGCCGTAGCTCATCCCAGTTATGCGCAATGACGACCTGCTCATCGGCGTCCTCGACCTGGCTTTCATCCCAGCCCGGCAGCGGTGCCGGCGCGGCTTCGGGCAGGCCCAAGATGTGGTCGGCGCAGGTCTGACCCAGCACCACGCATTCCAGCAGCGAGTTGCTGGCCAGGCGGTTGGCGCCGTGCAGGCCGGTGTAGGCGGTTTCGCCCACCGCGTAGACACCGGGCAAATCGCTGCGGCCCAGCAGATCGGTGACCACGCCGCCGCAGGTGAAATGCACGGCCGGCACGACCGGAATCGGCTGCTTGGCGATGTCAATCCCCAAGCTCAGGCAACGCGCATGGACGGTCGGGAAATGCTCTTTCAGGAAAGCCTCGCCCAGATGGGTGGCGTCCAGCCAGACATGGTCGACACCGTGCTTTTTCATCTCGAAGTCGATCGCGCGGGCGACGATGTCGCGCGGCGCCAGCTCCATGCGCGCGTCATGCGCTGCCATGAAGCGGCCGCCGCCGACATGCTCGGGCAGCTTCAAGTAACCGCCCTCGCCGCGCAGCGCCTCGGTGATCAAAAAGCTACGCTCTTGCGGGTGATACAAGCAGGTCGGGTGGAACTGGATGAACTCCATATTGGCGACCCGGCAACCGGCCCGCCAGGCCATCGCAATGCCGTCGCCGGTCGATGTATCCGGGTTGGTGGTGTAACGGTAAACCTTGCCGGCACCGCCGGTGGCCAGCACCACCGCACGCGCCGGCAGCGCCTCGACACGCTGGCTGTCGATGTCCAGCGCATAGATGCCGTAGCAGCGCGGTTCTTCCTCGCGTTGCACATGGCGAGACGTGATCAGGTCCAGTGCCATCCAGCGCTGGCGCAGCGTGATGTTGGGGTGGGCCTTGGCGGCGGCCAGCAATTGGTCATGGATGGCCTTGCCGGTGGCGTCCGCCGCATGGGCGATGCGGCGGACCGCATGGCCGCCTTCGCGTGTCAGGTGCAGGCCCAGCGGGCCGTCGTCATCGGGGGTGAAGGGCACGCCTTGGTTGACCAACCACTCGACCGCTGCGGCGCTGCGCTCGGCGATGAAGCGGGCGGTGCCTGCGTCGACCAGGCCGGCGCCGGCGTCTTGGGTATCGCGTACATGGGACTCGATGCTGTCATCGCTGCCCAGCACGCCGACGATGCCGCCCTGCGCCCAGGCGGTGGCACCCTCGGTCAACTCGCGCTTGGCCAGCACCACGACAGGCACCGTGTCGGCCAGGTGCAGTGCCACCGTCAAACCGGCCAGGCCGGCCCCGACGATCACAACAGGGCTTGAGGCTTGACCAGACTTCGCAGCAGCAGCATTCATTCGTTGGCTTCCGGCGCCGCTTTGAGGGCGCCACACAGGGGCAGGAGGCTGGATTCTAAGGACTTAGATCGCTGGGCCGCCGCCACGCCGCCAGTCGGGCGGTGCCCACAGGTGTTTGACAGCAAGATACCAGGAGCCCTGCTCGCGCAACTCGCGCCGCATGTCCTTCAACATCGCCGCCCACTCATGCACATTCAGCCAGACCAGATTGTTCGTCGGCACCGGGTGCTCCAAGCCGTAGTCCACCGCTTCCTGCTCGGGCACAAAGCTGCCGAACAGCCGGTCAAAAATGATCAGCGTGCCGCCGAAGTTACGGTCTATGTAGACGGGGTTGCGGCCATGGTGAGCGCGGTGATGCGAGGGCGTGTTGAACAGCCACTCGAACCAGGCCGGCAGCCGCCCCACCCACTGCGTGTGCACAAAGAACTGATAGCCCAAATTCAAGGACAGCGCAAACAAGACCCAATGCGGCTCAAACCCCAGCCACACCAGCGGCGTGTAGAACAACCAGTTGCCGGCAATCGCATAGAACCAGCTCTGACGCAGCGCGGTGGTGAAGTTCATATGCTCGGAGCCGTGATGCACGACATGGGCGCACCAGAACCAGCGGATGCGGTGGCTGGCGCGGTGAAAGCCGTAGTAGAGCAACTCCACACCCATGAAGAGTGCAAAGAACGTCCACGGCGTGATCTCTATCGTCCAGAGGCGAAATTGATAAACCCACTGCATCGCCGGGATCACCAAGACGATCACCAGCGCCAAGTCGACAAACAAATAGCTGCCGCCGCTGTTCATGCTCATGAAGGTGTCGCGCCAGGTGTAGATACCGGGCGTCTTGCGAAAGCGCCAGGCCTCCAGCGCAATGCTGAGCATGAACAGCGGCGACAACAGCAGCAGCGTCAGGTCGCGTGGGTCAATATGCTGACGGAAAAGTTCGAGCAGGGTAGGCATTTTTTAACGGGCCTTTGGGTCCACAACAGCAGCCGATAGTGCAAGGTATTTTCTGGCCTGGCTTGACCATACGCGCCAAAGCATCGCGGGGTAAACCACCGGTGAAGCGAGCACGGCCTTGCGGCATCATCTGGCCCCATGACCGAAGCCCGCGTCGCCGCCTCCTATGTGCATCTGCTCTATGAATACCTGAGCGGACAAGGGCTGGATCCGATTCGGCTACTCGGCCCCTTGCCCAGCGGGCATTTTGTGGCCTTGCCCGCTTGGCGCGCCGCCTTGGACCAGGCGCAGGCGCTTGACCCGCGCCCGGCCTTGAGCCTGCGCCTGGCCGCCGGCATCAGCGCGCGGCATTTCGGGGTCGTGGGCTTCGCGGCGCTGGCCTGCCCCAATTTGTTCGCGGCGCTGCAAAGACTGGAGCGCTTTCACAACTCGGTCTATGACGTCAACCCGGCGCAGGTCGAACTCAGCCCGCAGGGTCTGAGCATCGAATGGGGCACCGCACGCGGTCGGCCCGGCGCCTTGGTGGACGAAACCGCCCTGGCCTCGCTGGTGCAGCTGACGCGTGACTTCACCGGGCGGCGGCTGGCGCCGCTGCAGGTCGACTTCGTCAACCCCAGACCGGCGGATGCCTCGCCCTACCTGAGCTTCTTTGGCTGCCCGGTACTGTTTGACCAGCCCTCGACCCGACTGCTGCTGGCCACGCAAGACCTGACCCTGCCGCTGCGTAAATCCGACCCTGCCTTGTTGGCCCTGCTGGACGCACAGGCCGAAGCGCTGCTGCAGGCGGTCGGTGCGGTCGCGGCGCCGGTCGCTGCCTTCCGCCACAGCTTGGTCGCGCTGATTCGCGACGGCCACACCTCGCTGGCGGCGCTGGCGCAGGCGCATCACTTGAGCCCGCGCAGCTTGCAGCGGCGCTTGGCCGAGCAAGGCCTGAGCTTTCAAGCGCTGCTGGACGCCACCCGCCGCCAACTCGCCGAAGCCTATTTGAGCGGACAGGATCTGGAGCTCAGCGAGATCGCCCTGCTGCTGGGGTTTTCCGAACAAAGCGCCTTCACGCGCGCCTTTGGCCAATGGACCGGCATGGCCCCGGCGCAGTGGCGCAAGCTGCATTCGAAGGGCTTGGCATGATGCAGGGCCGAAGTCACTTGCCAGCGCCGCCGCACGAGGTAGTGATCGCTGGCGCCCCGGCAATTGGACGTTATGCCGGCCGTATCCCGCAGATTGACTGGCAAGGCTTGAGCGGCGCGCATAGACGTTCGGCCCTGTGGCGGCGCCTGCATCACAAGCGCTGGCACTATGTGGGCCTGGGCAACGACGAGTTGTTCATCGGCGTGGCCATCGTCGATCTGGGCTGGACCTGCACCGCCTTTGCCTATGTGTTCGAGCGCCGCAGCAAGTCGCTCTTGGCCAACTGGCGCCAGGACGGCCTGCCGGGCCTGCAATGCCGCGTTTCGGATCAGCCGCTGAGCGGCTGCGACAGCTGGTTTCGCGGCCCTGGCGCGCGCTTGAGCCTGCGCCATCGGCCCAGCGACACGCTGAGTCTGAACGTGCAGACCGCCGGCATCGCCATGCAAGCCGAGCTGAGCTTGGCCGAGGCCGCGCCCATGCTCTTGGCCATCGGCTTCATAGAAAACGGCGGTGTGGCCCATGCCACGCAAAAAAGTCCGGCGCTCAGGGTCAGCGGCAAGCTGCTGATTGCCGGGCGCTCGTACTCATTGGACGACGCGGTCGCCAGCCTTGACGCCTCCAACGGCCTCTTGGCCCGCAACACCGATTGGCGCTGGGCCTGCGCGCACCGCGCCGATGTGGGCTTCAATCTGCAAAACGGCTATTTCGGCGCCAATGAGAACGCGCTCTGGCTGCAGGGGGAGTTGATCCCCTTGGGCGCGGCGCGTTTCGAGTTCGACCCCTCGCGACCGCTGGCGCCCTGGCATGTCAGCACCGATGACGGCCTGCTTGACTTGAGTTTCAGCCCCGAAGGCGCACGCCAGGAAGACCGCAACCTCGGCATCGCCGCCAGCCATTACATCCAGCCGGTCGGCACCTTCAGCGGCCTGGTCAAGGCCTCAAAAGACGCCCTGCCCTTCGCCGTCAAAGGCTTGCTCGGCGTGACCGAGGATCACCAATCGCGCTGGTGATCGTGGCGATGCCCGGTCAGTTGCTCACTTGTAAAACGCCTCGACCTTGCCCTTGATCTTCATCATCAGCGGGTTGCCCTTGCGGTCGCGCGTCTTGGCGGCGCGCACCATCACCCAGCCTTCGCTGATCGAATACTCTTCGACGTCGGAGCGTTCCTTGCCATTCAAGCGGATGCCGATTTCATGCTGAAACACGGCGGCGTTGAAATGCGGGCTGCGCTCGTCCACCGACAGGCGGTCGGGGATGGCGGGCTTGTCAACGGTGGCGGCTGGGGCTACGGCGGTGATTTCTGGCTGGACTTCGGTCATGATTTTTGAGTGAAGCTGATTAGAGGGGCGCCTTCAACGGCGGACAGGCTCGATTCTCGCGGATAAACGCCGTCCACTCCTCGCCCACCGCCGCGTTTTCACCCAGGCTGCAACTGCCAAGGCACGGCGATACTGAAGGCCACTTGACCCCGCCCCCTGCTCACCCGCCACATGCGCAAACTCCTGCTCCCCGTATTGCTCCCCATATTGCTCGCCGCCAGTTTCGCCGCCGGGGCACGTGACAACCCACTGCTGCAGCCGTCCACGCTGCCGCTCGGCTACCCACATTTCGACCAAATCCAAGACGCCGATTTCGCGCCGGCGCTGCTGGCCGGCATGGCGCTGCATTGGCGGGAGGTGGACACGATTTTGCGCAATCCGGACGTGCCGACGTTTGAGAACACGATTGAAGCGCTGGAGCGCGCCGGCCGCTTGCTCGGCCGCACGCAGAACATGCTGAGCAGCCTGAGCGGCACCGACAACAACGCCGATCGCCAAGCGCTGCAGCAACGCTTCGCGCCCGAGATGGCCGCGCACCGCGACCGCATTGCGCTGGATCCACGCTTGTTCGCGCGCGTCGACGCCCTGCTTCAGGCCAAGCCCAAACTGACCGCCGAGCAACAGCGCTTGCTGGAGCGCACGCACCGCAATCTGCGCCGCGCCGGTGCCGAGCTGCCCGCCGACAAACAGCAGCGCCTGCGCGCCATCAATAGCGAACTCGCGCAGATGGGCGCCGAGTTCAATCGCAAGGTGCTGGCCGGTGTCAACGACGCGGCCGTGTTCGTCACTGACCGGGCCGCGCTCAAAGGACTCAGCGATGCCGAAATCGATGCGCTGAAGCAGACCGACGGCCGCTACAAAATCGCGCTGCAAAACACCACCGGCCAGCCCCTGCTGCATCGCCTGCAGCAGCGCCCCTTGCGTGAGCAGCTTTACAAAGCCTCGGTCGCGCGCGGCAGCCAGGGCGACGCCAACGACACCACCGCCTTGGTGAGCCGCTTTGCCGGCCTGCGCGCCGAACGCGCAGCGCTGCTCGGCTTCGCCACGCATGCCGACTTTGAATTGCAGGTGCAGACCGCCAAGGAGGTCAAGACGGTCAACAGCTTGCTACGCCAGTTGGCGCCTGCGGCGGTCGCTTCGGCGCGCAAGGAGCAAGCCTCGCTGCAGCAGTTGGCCGACCAGGAGCAAGATGCCGCCGCCCAGCCACGCTTCGCCCTGCAGGCCTGGGACTGGGATTTTTATAGCGAGCGCCTGCGCGCCGTCCAGCATGGCTATGACGGCGAGCAGCTGCGGCCCTACCTTGAATTGCAGACGGTATTAGAGCGCGGCGTATTCCACGCCGCCACCGAGCTGTTCGGCCTCAAATTCAAGCGCCGCCATGACCTGCCGGTCTACCACCCCGATGTGCAGGTCTGGGAGGTATTTGCGCCGAATGGCAAGAGTACGCAGGCCCTGCTGCTGCTTGACCTCTACGCCCGCCCCAGCAAGCGCGGCGGTGCCTGGGCCAATGGCTATGTGCGCCAGAGCCGCTTGTTCGGCGAGAAGCCGGTGGTCGGCAACCATCTGAACATCCCCAAGCCGGCGGCGGGTCAGCCAACGTTGTTGACCTGGAGCGAAGCCAACACCTTGTTCCATGAGTTTGGCCACAATCTGCACAGCATTTTGAGCGATATCCGCTACCCCGGCTTGAGCAGCACACCGCGTGACTATGTCGAGTACCCATCCCAGGTCAACGAGATGTGGCTGAGCTGGCCCTCGGTGTTCAAACACTACGCCCGCCACTATCAAACCGGCGAACCCATGCCTGCGGCCTTGCTGAAGAAAGTGTTGGGCGCCGGCACCTTCAACCAGGGCTTCGCGACCACCCAGTCCCTGGGCGCCACCCTGCTCGACCAACGCTGGCATCAGCTGAGCGTGGCCGAGGTTCCCAAGCCCGAGCAAGTGATGGCGTTT
>JADMJQ010000185.1:0-11224 GCA_018780415.1 Roseateles sp.
CAGCAGCAGCACCTGTGGTTCCATCGCCAAGGCCCGCCCCAGGTCCACCCGCTTTTGCAGGCCATAGGAGAGCCGCCCGACGGGCGTTTTGCGGTAGGCCTGGATCTCCAGAAAATCGATGATGGCCTCGACCTTCTCGCGCTGCTCGTTTTCTTCGCGCTCGGCCGGCCCCCAACGCAGGGCCTGCCAGAGCAGATTGCGCTTCATATGCAGATTGCGGCCGGTCATGATGTTGTCGAGCACGCTCATGCCCTTGAACAAGGCCAAATTCTGGAAGGTGCGCGCGATCCCCATCTCGGCGACCTGGCGCGAATTCATATGCTTGAAGTGCCGCCCGCGCAGGCTGATCTCGCCCTGCTGCGGCTGATAGACGCCGTTGATGCAGTTCAACATCGAGCTCTTGCCCGCGCCATTGGGGCCGATGATGGCGCGGATCTCGCGCTCGCGCACATCGAAGGAAATATCGGTCAGCGCCTTCACGCCGCCAAAGGCCAGGGAGATGTTCTTGACCTCCAGGATGACATCGCCGGTTTGTTTGGTCTGCATCAGGCCGCACTCCTGACTGGGGTGAAGGTCTTGGCCTCGGCGATTCTCAGATCCGCCGACACCGAGCCGGTGCGGCCGTCCTCGAACTTGACCGCGGTCTCAATGAACTGTGACTGCCGGCCCTCGTACAGCGCCTCGATCAAGACTGCATATTTATCCGCGATCGCGGCGCGCTTGACCTTGCGGGTGCGCGTCAACTCGCCGTCATCGGCATCCAGCTCCTTGTGCAAGACCAAGAAGCGGCCGATCTGGCTGCCGGCCAGAACCTTGTCCTCGGCAAGGTCGGCGTTGACCTTTTCCACGCAGTCGCGGATCAACTCATAGACCTCGGGTTTTTGCGCCAGATCGTTGTAGCCGGCATAGCTCAGATTGCGCCGCTCGGCCCAGTTGCCCACCGCCTCAAAGTCGATATTGACGAAGGCGCAGACGCTGGCGCGCTGGTCACCGAAGGCCACCGCCTCCTTGATATAGGGAAAGAACTTCAGCTTGTTCTCCACGTACTTGGGCGCGAACATCGCGCCATCAAAAGCGCCGCCGCGCAGGTGGCCCACGTCCTTGGCGCGGTCGATGATCTTCAGATGGCCATGGCCATCGATGAAGCCGGCGTCGCCGGTGTGATACCAGCCCTCGGGCGTCAAAACCTCGGCGGTGGCCGCGGGGTTTTTGTAATAGCACTTCAGCAGGCCGGCCGACTTGACCAGGATCTCGCCGCTGTCCGCGACCCTGATTTCCACGCCGTCGATGGGCACACCAACGGTGTCGGCCCGCGCCTCGCGGTCGGGCTGCAGGCAGACAAACACCGCCGTCTCGGTCGAGCCATAGAGTTGCTTCAAATTGATGCCGATCGATCGGTAGAAGCTGAACAAATCCGGCCCGATCGCCTCGCCGGCCGTGTAGGCGACGCGCACGCGGGACAGGCCCAGGGTATTGCGCAAGGGGCCGTAGATCAGCAGATTGCCCAAGGCGTATTTGCAGCGCTCCAGCAGACCGACCGCTTGGCCGTCCATCAGGCCTGGCCCGACCCGCCGCGCCAGCCGCATGCAGCGCTCGAACAGATAGCGTTTGGCGGGGCTGGCGTCCTCCATGCGGATCATCACGCTGGTCAACAAGGCCTCGAACACGCGCGGCGGCGCGAAGTAGTAAGTCGGCCCGATTTCCTTCAGGTCGATGGACACCGTGCTGGCCGACTCGGGCGCATTGACCACATAGCCGCAGGCCAGCCACTGCGCATAGCTGAAGATGTTCTGGCCTATCCAGGCCGGCGGCAGATAGGCCAGCACCTCCTCTGCTGACGTCAGCTTGTCAAAGCGCGCGCCGGCCTGCGCCCGGTCGATCAAGCTCAGATGGGTATGGACGACGCCCTTGGGGTGGCCGGTCGTACCCGAGGTGAAGAACATCGCGGCACTGTCGCCGGGCTGCGCCGCCGCCACTTGCTCGTCAAAAAAGCGCGGGTGCCGGCCGGCGTGCTCGCGCCCCTGCGCGCACAGCGCGTCGAGCGAGGTCAGCTCGGGCTGCGTGTAGTTGCGCAGGCCGCGCGGCTTGTCAAACCAGATCTGCCGCAGCTGCGGGCATTCGCCGCGCAGCTCCAGCATCTTGTCGACCTGCTCCTGGTCCTCGACCACGGCGAAGGCGATCTCGGCGTTATTGATAGGGAACACAAACTCGGCCGCCACCGCGTCCTGGTACAGCGGCACCGGAATCGCGCCCAAGGCCTGCGCCGCCAGCAGCACCGCCGACAAGCGCGGCCGGTTCTCACCCACCACCAGCAGATGCTCACCGCGGCGCAGTCCGGCCGCCGCCAAGCCATGCGCCAGCTCGCGCACCAAGGCCTCCAGCTGGCGCCAGGTCAGCGTCTGCCAAATGCCAAATTCCTTCTCGCGCAGCGCCGGCGCATGGGGGCGCTGCGCGGCATGGGCAAGCATGAGCCGGGGGAATGTCGTCGACACTTTGGTTTGTCTCCTTGTGATGCGCAGCGCCCTGCATGGGGGCGGCTTGTTCATCATCAGGGTTGAATACTAGGCCTGACTTTGACGTCATGTTGTCGTTGCGACGACATTCCAAGGGACTTCCCTGCCGCGTACTTTCCCCTAGACCTTCAAACAGTCCGTGTAAGCCTGGCGTCATGTACTGGCGTCGACACTAGTCCATGCTCGCCTCAAACCAAGCCCAGCCTCTGCGTCAACGCGCCCGCGCGGCCAAGCCCCAGGAGCTGGACGCCATTCCCTGGCTGAGCGTGCTGACACCTGCGCAGCGCGCAGCCGTCGAGCCCCAGTTGCAGGTGGCCGATGCACAAGTCGGCGAGCGGGTTTGCCGCATCGGCAGGCCAGCGACCTTCTGGTTCGGCGTGGTCGACGGCCTGTTGAAGATGAGCAATGACGAGAGCAGCGCGCAGGCCGTCACCTTTACCGGCGTGCCGCCGGGCGGCTGGTTCGGCGAAGGCACCCTGCTCAAGCGCGAAAGCTACCGCTACAACATCCAGGCCCTGCGCCCCAGCGTGGTGGCGGGCTTGCCGGTCGAGGCCTTTCACGCGCTGCTGGAAAGCAGCATCGCCTTCAACCGCTTCATGCTGAATCAACTCAACGAGCGGCTCGGCCAGTTCATCGCGGCGCGCGAGATCGACCGCATGTCCGACCCCGATCTGCGCGTGGCACGCAATCTGGCCGCGCTGTTTCATCCCCAGCTCTACCCCGGCGTGGGCAGCCTCTTGCGCATCACCCAGCAGGAGCTGGGCTATCTGGTCGGGCTGTCGCGCCAGCGGGTCAACCAGGCGCTCAACAATCTGGCCCTGCATCGCCTGATCAGCATCGAGTACGGCGGCTTGCGGGTCTTGGATCTGCAGGCGCTGCGCCGCTTTGAGCAAGTCAAGCCCTGAAATGGGGGACGCATAAACCCGGCTTGGGTTTGCCCTGATAGGCCGGGTCTGAGTGTACTGTTACCGTACATTATTGGCATTACGCCAACACCAGGGATGTCTATGAAACTCAAGCTGACTCATCAACGCCTGCTCGGCGCCACTCTCCTCGCCATCGGCGCTTTCGGCTCGCTTGCCAGCCTGCCGGCGCACGCCTCGGCCTTCAGCGGCTTGTTCATCTTTGGCGACAGCCTGTCGGACAGCGGCAACAACTCATTGGCCGGCGCCAATGGCCCAGCCCAGGTCATCACCGGCAACACCTATGTGCCCACGCTGACCTATGCACCGGGCGGCGGCTATCCCTTGGGCGTCTACAGCAATGGCCCGGTCTGGGCGACCAGCTTTGCCGCCGGCATGGGCTTGAGCGCAGCGCCCTCGCTGGCAGGCGGCGGCAACTATGCATTTGGCGGTGCTGAAACCAGCCAGGCCGGCCCCGGCCCCGGCGGCTTCCCCTACAGCATGAAGGTGCAGGTCGGCATGTTCATGGCCGACCATGGCAATAGCGCGGCGAGCGATGCGCTCTATGTGGTGGCCGGCGGCGGCAACAATGCCCGTGCAGCGGCACAGGCCCTGATGACCCCTGGCCTGTCATGGGCGCAGCAGGTCGCCATCATCTCGAACAACGCCAGCCATTTCGCCACCGACACCGGCCAGATCGTTGACAGTCTGCAAGCCGCAGGTGCCAAGAACATCGTGGTCTGGAACACCCCCAATATCGGCATCACGCCCTTTGCCTCCGCCACCGGAACCCAAGGCCTGTTTGATCTGCTGGCCACCACCATGAACGATGCGCTGGCCTACCGCATGGCCGGTGAAGTCGGCGTCAAGACCTTTGACCTTTACGGCCTGACACAGCAAATTTCGGCCAACCCCGGCGCTTACGGCCTGAGCAATGCCGTGGACGCCTGCGGTGCCGCCATCAACAACTGCGACCCCGCCACCGCCTTGTTCTGGGACGGCATCCACCCAACCGCCGTGGGTCATCAAATGATCGCCGGCGGCATGATGGCCGTGGCGGTGCCGGAGCCGGCCACGTATTTGATGTTTGCCCTCGGCCTGGTCGGTTTGCTGGCCTGGCAGCGTCGGCGCGCCTGATATCGCTATTGGATGCTTGATGCAGACCCCGCCGCGGCGGGGTTTTTCCATTTAAGCGGGCGGTCTTCTCCAGGGTAGAGAATCAAGGCTTCGCGGCAGGTCGCTCAGTTCGAGCGGCCGCCGCGCCCTACCGGAAGCCCTATGCCTCATCTCACCCTCGAATACACCAGCAACCTGCCCCTGTTCAAGGCCGCCGATACGCTGCTGGCGATGAACAAGGCCTTGCTGGCCAGCGCCGAGTTTGGGGAGTTGGACATCAAAAGCCGCGCCATCCGACTCGACACCTACTTGGTCGGCACCCATGTCAGCAATCACCCGGACAACCAGGCCTTTGTGCATGCCAAGCTGGCCCTGCTGAGCGGGCGCTCGGCACAAAGCAAACAGGCGCTGTTGGCCGCGCTGCTGGCGGTCTTGGAGCAAGCCTGCGCCTGGCCCAAGACGCAGTCGGTGCAACTCTGCGTGGAACTGCAAGACATCGAGCGGGCGAGCTACGCCAAGTCCAGCGGCTTAGCTTAGGTCCTGCTCAAGCTCCAAACGGGGTCGGCTGCGGCTGCACCTTGGGCAGGCCGGCAAAGCGCTCGGCGCTCAGTTCATAGACCAGGCTGGGCGCCTGGCCCGGCACATCGGCCAAGGCCCTTTTGAGCAGCATGCCGATACGCTCCAGCGTCTTGCGCGAGGGCGTGTTGGCCGGCAGCACGATGGCCAAGACCTGGGTCTGCTTGAGGATGTCGAAGCTCAAGCCCAGCGCCTGCAAGGCCATCTCGGACGCGAAGCCCTGACCCCAGGCCTGCGGGCGAAAACGGAAGTACAGATACAGGCCGCTGACACCGTCTACGGTCTTGTACATCACGCCGCCAAAGCCAATCACCAGCTCGGGCTGCTCGCGCGCGGCGATCACCCAATAGCCAAAGCCATGCGTCTGCCAATGCGCCAGCCAGTCTTGCAGCAAGGCCTGCGCCTCATCGCGGCGCCCCAAGGTGGCGCTGGCGCTGCAGCGCGTGCACACCGGGTCGGCATGCAACTCGAACACCATATCCAGATCGGCGGCCCGTGGCGCACGCAGCAGCAGGCGAGCACTGGCTGTCGATGCGAAAGCCGTCAGGGCCAAAGCAGGAGCCGAAGCCGCATCAAAATCATCCGTCAACGCCATCTGGCCGCGCCCTCAAGTGATCAAGCAGGAATGAAGCATTGGTGAAAACCCTGAGGTTACCTTAGGCCAAGACTTGCTCGCGGCGGATCGCCGGATTTACCCCCCTCATCTGCAGGGTGGCTGCGGCAAGAGCGCAACAAATCGGCCGTCAAGCATCGCCGCAGACCAGGGCGTGACGAAAGTTTGCCGAACGCGGGCGCGGCACAATGCCGGCATCAACAAAACGCCACAAGCGAAGAGACAAAGTCCATGAAGCTCAGCACCATTGCCCTGGCCGCCGCATCCCTGCTGCTGCTGAATAGCGCACAAGCCGCCAAGCCCCTAACTCAAGCAGCCACCAGCCCAGCCAGCCACGCCAACGCGCAGCAATGGGATCTGACACGGCTCTACGCCGACGACGCCAAATGGGAGGCCGAGCGCCTGGCCATCATGGCCGAGTTCCCCAAACTCAAGGCGCTGGCGGGCACGCTGGGGCAGAGCGCGCAGAGCCTGCTGGCTGGCCTGGATTCGATGTCGGCGATGCAGCGCCGCCTGTCGCGCCTGCAGTCCTATTCCAGCATGAAGGCGGACGAGGACACCCAGATCACCGCCCATCAAGCGCGCAGCCAGCTCGGCGACCAGATCTACAACCAGTACGGCGAGGCGATCTCCTTCGTCAACGCGGAAATAGCCGCGATTGGCCGCGCCAAGGTCGAGGGCTTTATCGCCGCCGAGCCGGGTCTGGCCAAGCACAAGCAGTCGCTGCAGACCATATTGCGCATGGCCGAACACACCTTGAGCCCCAAGGAAGAAGCGCTGCTTGCCGCCGCCAGCGAAACGCTGCAGCAGCCCGGCCAGATCTACACCTTGCTGACCAATGCCGACCTGCCTTGGCCCAAGATCAAGATCCGCGGCAAGGAAGTCGTGCTCGATCAGGAGCAGTACACCGCCTACCGCTCCGACTCGGACCCGAAAGTGCGCAAGCAGGTCTTTGACGCCTTCTGGCCGGTCTACAAAAACTATGAGCGCACGCTGGGCGCTGTCTATGCGGCCAATTTGCGCGGCACCGTCTTCAACGCCAAGGCGCGCAAATACCCCAGCAGCGTGGCGATGGCGCAGGCCGAGTACAACATCCCCGAGGCCGTCTACCTGACCCTGGTGCAAGAGGCCAATGCCGGCCTGCCGACGCTGCACCGCTACCTGAAGCTGCGCAGCAAGGTGCTGGGCTTGAAGCAAGCCGGCTACCAGGACATGTATGTGCCGCTGGCCAAGCCCGCCGGCAGCTACACGCAAGCCGAAGCCGAAGCGCTGACCTTGAAGGCGCTGCAGCCGCTGGGCGCGGACTACACGCAAAAGCTGGGCGCCGCCTTCAAGCAAAACTGGATGCACTCGGTGCCGCAGCGCGGCAAGCGTTCGGGCGCTTACATGAACGGTGCCGCCTACGATGTGCACCCCTATCTGTTGATGAGCTACAACGGCGACTACAACAGCGTCTCGACGCTGGCGCATGAGTGGGGCCACGCGATGCACACGGTCTACTCGAATTCGCAGCCCTACGAAACTTCGGGCTATGCAACCTTCATCGCCGAGATCCCGTCCACCGCCAACGAGTTGCTGCTGGCCGACTATATGGTCGCCAACGCCAAGACCCGCGACGAAAAGATCTTCGCGCTCAGCCAGCAGCTGGAGAACCTGCGTTCAACCTTCTTCCGCCAGGCCATGTTTGCCGAGTTCGAGCTGGCCGCGCATGCAGCGGTTGAAAAGGGCGAGCCTGTCACCGGCGAGAGCCTCACCAAGATTTACCTGGACCTGCTCAAGCGCTATCACGGTGACGCCAAGGGTGTGATCAAGATCGACGAGCTCTACGGCATCGAGTGGGCCTATATCCCGCATTTCTACCGCGACTTCTACGTCTATCAATACGCCACCTGCATCAGCGCCGGTGCCTTCTTTGCCGAAGGCATCGCCAACGGTGACTCCGCCATGCTGGAACGTTACTTCACCCTGCTCAAGGCCGGCAGCTCGGCCGACCCCTATCCGCTGACCCGCGCCGCTGGTTTGGATCTGGCCTCACCGGAGCCCTACCGCGCGCTGGTACGGCGCATGAACCGGGCGATGGATCAGCTGGAAGGCTTGCTGGCGCAGAAGCAGTAGCAAGCCTGTTACGCCAGCCCCGGCGCTAAAAAAGCCGGCGCTGGCGCGATTTTGACGAGGAAGAGCCCAGCCGGATACGCTGCCTGACCCGCACGCGCTGGCCCTTGGCAGGCTGCAGCACCCTCTCCTGCAGCGCTGCGGCCGCTGGTTCGGCCACTTTGTTGCCGACTTGCCGGCCCGGCTTGCCTCGCACCAACTTGACCGCCGCCTGTTTGCGCATCAGCGCCTGCGCGGCATGGAAGAGCCCGTACAAAACCAGCGCCGTGATCGCCCAGGGTTTGATCTCTTCGATCAGCTGCTCGGTCTTCAGCACAACCTGCCAGGCACCCAGCCTGCGCTCTTCTTCCGACACCGACCGCCCGGCCGCGTGAGCGGATTGCGCGCCTGCGGACTTGACCTCATCCAGGCGCTGGGCCAGCCTTGCTTGCTCGGCTGCGCCGGCGGCCTGCGCATCTCTGAAATGCTCACCGGTCAATTGGTGCAACTCGCCGCGCAGGTCCTTCAAAATATTCTTGAGCTCGGCGGAGATCAGCGCGTCCTTGGCGACGCCGCTGAACAGCTCTTGTTCGGCGCGGATATTGGGCCGCGGGCCAGCGCCCGGCAGCGCCTCAGATTTCACCAAGACCGCCTCGAACTCGGCGCCGGGATGCTTGGCCGCCAGATCCATCAACAAAGGACTGTTGCTGGCAAGGCCCGCGATGGCTTTGATACCCGTCTCGGGCTTCAGGGCCAAGCTCGACAAGGCATTGAGCTGAACGAACTCGGCGCCGCGTTGCTCATCGGCGAGCTGATTCAGGGGCTGCGTCACGGGCATGGCCACGGCGGCCGTGGCCGCAAGCAGCCCAGCCCAATACAGCGTGATTCCGCGCAGCCTCTGGTTCATCTGACCGTTGTTATGCATTGCCATTCCAGCCTATGCGTCAGGGCAGGATTCTAAGAGAGCAGACAGCAACTCTTGTGCGGCATCAAGCTTGCAAGCTGGGATCGCGGCCGTATACTGTACAAAAATACAGTATTCATAAAACCATGTTTGCCCCCGACCCCGGCTCCAGCGGCCCACCATCAGCAGCGTCATCGGTCGCCGCCCACAGCGCCCGACTGGATGGTTTGCTGCGGGCGCAGGTCTGGCGCGCCAGCAGCTTAGGCGCCAGCCACAGCCCCTGTGTCGGCAGCGGTTTCACCGCACTGGACGCCGAGTTGCCGGGCGGTGGCTGGCCGACCCAGAGCCTGAGCGAAATCCTCTGCGACAACCTGGCCGCGGTGGAATGGCGGCTGCTGGCGCCAGCCTTGCGCTTGCTGCTTGAGAGCCCGGCCGGCCCGGCACGGGCAAGCGGCGCAAGCGGCCCAATTGGCGCAACCGGCGCAACCGGCGCAACGGGCCGGCGACCCAGCCGCAGCGCCGCGGCGGCCCTGCGCACCGAGCGGCCACTGCTGCTGATCAACCCGCCGCTCACACCCCATCTGCCCGGTCTGCAGCGCAACGGCCTGCCGCCCCAGCGCCTGATCTGGCTCGCACCCGAAACGCCGGCCCAGCAACTCTGGACGCTGGAGCAGGCGATCAAGGCCAATGCCAGCGCCGCCATCCTGGCCTGGCTGCCGCGCGCCGCGCCCGAGCAGATCCGCCGGCTGCAAAGCTGCGCCCAAGTGATGGATGCGCCGATATTCCTGTTCCGCCCGCTGGCCGTGCAAAGCCAGTCCTCGGCCGCGCCGCTGCGCCTGTGCGTCAGCAGCGGGCCGGGCTGGACGCTGCAGCTGCACATCCTCAAACGCCGCGGGCCGGTCCACGAGGGGCTGTTGAGCCTGCCGGGGCTGCCGCCCGATCTGGCGCGGGTGTTGACGCCGCGCATGCTGGGCCTCGCCTTGCCAAGCGCTCATCAAGCGCCTGCCCCAAAAGCCGTGGAGGCTCGCCATGCATTGGCTCGCCCTGCTCCTGAGTCCGCAGCCCAGCACCGATGAGTCGCCGTCCTGCAGCGCCCAGCCAGAGCAGACCCAGCAAGCGCTGGCGTGGTGGGCCTTGCAGTTCAGCCCCAAGGTTGCGCGTCTGGAAGAAGCCGTGGTGCTGGAAGTGCAGGCCTGCCTGCGGCGGTTTGGCGGCGCCGCGGCCTTGCACGCGCGGGTCCGCGACAGCGCCGCCCAGGCCGGCCTGAGCCTGCACGCCCTCGCCTGGGCGCCGACCAGCCTGGCCGCGCTGGCGCTGGCCAGGGCCGGCCGCAGCGATGGTCTGAGCCATGACATCACGCCACTGCTGGATCGCTTGCCCCTGCACTGCCTGAGCGCCGTGCAGGCCCACGCCGCCATGCTGGCGCGCCTGGGCTGCCGCACGCTGGGCGATGTGCGGCGGCTGCCGCGTGCGGGCTTGAGCCGCCGCTTCGGCAAGGCGCCGCTGCAAGCCATCGATCAGGCGCTGGGCATGCAGCCCGAGGCGCATGCCTGGCTGCAGGCACCGGCCGAATTCGAGGCCAGGCTGGAGCTGCCGCAACGGGTCGAGAACGCGCAGCTCTTGCTGCAATATGTGCGCCATCTGCTCTTGCAGTTATGCGCCTGGTTGGCGGCCCGCCATGCCGGCATCCAAGCGCTGACCCTGCATTGGGAACATGACGCCATGCGCGCGCGCGGCGTCGGCAGCGGCGGGTCCCTGAGCATCCACACCAGCCACTGCACACGCGACTTCGGCCACCTCTCGCGCCTCTTGGGCGAGCATCTGGCGCAGCTGACGCTGGCCGCGCCGGCCGGAGATATCCGCCTGCAAGCGGGCGAGGTGTTGCCCTTGGTCGAGGCCAGCGCCAGCCTGCTGCCGGCCGCGCCCGATCAGGCGATCGAGCCACTGGCGCAATTGCTGGAGCGCATCTCGGTGCGCTTAGGGCCAGAGCGGGTGCGCTGTGGCCATCTGCAGGAGGACCACAGATTGGAGGCGATGCAGCATTGGCGGGCATGGGCGAGCAGCGGCACAGCACCCAAGCAAGCGATGCATGGGCCAGACTACCCCCAGCCGACCTGGCTGCTAAGTCCCCCGCAGCGCCTGTCCATGCGCCTGGACCAGCCGCTATACCAGCACGCGCCGCTGCAATTGCTGGCCGGGCCGCAGCGCATCGAGGGCGGTTGGTGGCAGCTTGATGCGGCCCTGCCCCATGGCCATGCCCAGCAGCAACGCGACTACTTTCTCGCCCTCAGCGCCGGCCACCTGCTGCTGTGGGTGTTTCAGCAGCGTTTGTCCGAGTTCGAACATGGCTGGTTTTTGCATGGGGTGTTTGCCTGAATATGAACCCCCACGTCGCTGCGCTCCTGCCCCCCGAGGGGGCGCCGCCTATCCTTGGGGCGGCCCGGCGGATAAGCCTGAACCCCCACGTCGCTGCGCTCCTGCCCCCCGAGGGGGCGCCGCCTATCCTTGG
>JADMJQ010000185.1:11324-38040 GCA_018780415.1 Roseateles sp.
GGCGGCCCGGCGGATAGGCCTGCCTGCCACCCCCAGGAGAGCAGCATGATCTCGGCCTACGCCGAGCTGCATGCCTTGAGCAACTACTCGTTTTTGCGCGGCGCCTCGACGCCGGCCGAGCTGGTCGAGCGCGCCCATGCTCAAGGTTATGCCGCCTTGGCGCTGACCGATGAATGCTCGCTGGCCGGGGTGGTGCGGGCGCATGTGGCCGCCAAATCTTGCGGACTTAAATTAATCATAGGATCCGAGTTCCACGTCCAGGACGAGGCGGGCGAGACCCTGTTCAAGCTGCTGGTGCTGGCGCGCAATCTGAACGGCTACGGCAATCTCTGCCAGTTCATTACCGATCTGCGCCGCGCGGCCGACAAGGGCACGTATTGCCTGCGCTGGTCGCAGCTGCAGCCGACAGCCCTGGCCGACTGCTTGTTCATCGCCCTGCTGCCGCACGAGGCCAGCGACGCGCAGCTGCTGGCCCCCGCCCGCTGGTTGCTGCAGCATGTGCCCGGCCGCGCCTGGCTGGGCGTAGCGCTGCTGCGCGAGCTGGGCGATGAGATGTGGCTGCAGCGCCTGCGCGCCTTGTCGGAGCAGACCGCCTTGCCGCTGGTCGCAACGGGTGATGTGCATATGCACCGCCGCTCGCGCAAACCGCTGCAGGACGTGATGACCGCCACCCGCCAGAACAAGTCCATCGCCGACTGCGGCTTTGCGCTGCAGCCTAACGCCGAGCGCCATCTGCGCAGCCGCCTGCGCCTGGCCCAGCTCTACCCGGCCGAGCTGCTGGACCAGACCCTGGTGGTGGCGGACCTGTGTGATTTTTCGCTCGACGAGATCCGCTACCAATATCCTAGCGAGGTGATCCCGGCAGGCAGAACGCCAACCGCCCATCTGCGCGCACTGACCGAGGCCGGTGTGGCGCGGCGCTGGCCGGCTGGAATAACGCCCAAACTGCGCGGCCAGGTTGAATACGAACTGAGCCTGATCCAGGAGCTGGGCTACGAGCATTACTTCCTCACCGTGGCCGATATCGTGCGCTTCGCGCGCGAGCAAAAAATTCTCTGCCAGGGCCGCGGCTCGGCCGCCAACAGCATCGTCTGCTATTGCCTGCTCATCACCGAGGTCGACCCGGCGCGCAGCAGCCTGCTGTTTGAGCGCTTCATCAGCCGCGAGCGCAATGAACCGCCCGATATCGATGTGGACTTCGAGCATGAGCGGCGCGAGGAGGTGATCCAGTACCTGTACAGCAAATACGGCCGCGAGCGCGCCGCGCTGACCGCCGTCGTCATCAGCTACCGGCCGCGCAGCGCGATCCGCGACGTCGGCCGCGCCTTGGGCATGGACGAGGCCCTGGTCGAGAAGCTCGCCAAGGACCACAGCGGCTGGAGCGAAGAGAGCCTGCCCGACGAGCGCCTGCAGGCGCTGCAGGTCGAACTGGGTTTCGCTGCCGACGACCTCCGCATTCGCCAGCTGGTGCGTTTGAGCCGTCAGCTGATGGGCATGCCGCGCCACCTCAGCCAGCATCCCGGTGGCTTTGTCTTGACCGAGGGGCCGCTCTCGCGCCTGGTGCCGATCGAGAACGCCAGCATGGCCGAGCGCACCGTGATCCAGTGGGACAAAGACGATATCGACGCGCTCGGCCTGATGAAGGTCGATGTGCTGGCACTGGGCATGCTGAGCGCGCTGCGACGCAGCTTTGATCTGATCGGCCAGTTGCGCGGCAAACTCTTCGGCATGGCCGACATCCCCGAAGGCGACACCCCCACCTACGACATGATTTGCCAGGCCGACACCATTGGCGTGTTCCAGATCGAGTCGCGCGCGCAGATGTCGATGCTGCCGCGCCTCAAACCCCGCTGTTTTTACGATCTGGTGATCGAGGTCGCGCTGGTGCGCCCGGGGCCGATTGCCGGCGGCATGGTCCACCCTTTTTTGAAGAACCGCGCGCTGCCGCCCGAGCAGATCAAGTACCCCAAGGATGATTTGCGCGCGGCGCTGGAGCGCACCTGCGGCATCCCGATTTTTCAGGAACAGGTGATGCAGGTGGCGATGATCGCAGCCGGCTTCTCGCCCGGCGAGGCCGACCAGTTGCGCCGCGCGATGGCCGCCTGGAAGCGGCCAGGTGATCTGGCTCGCTTTCACGAGAAGATCCTTGTCGGCATGCGCGAACGCGGCTACCAGGACGAGTTCGCCGAGGCGATCTTTCGCCAGATCAAGGGCTTTGCCTCCTATGGCTTCCCCGAGTCGCATGCGGCCAGTTTTGCGCTGCTGACCTATGTGTCGAGCTGGGTCAAGCGGCATGAGCCGGCGGTGTTTTTGTGTGCGCTGTTGAACTCACAGCCCTTGGGCTTCTACACGCCCAGCCAGCTGGTGCAAGACGCGCGCCGGCACAGCGTCGAGGTGCGCGCGGCCGACGTCAACCAGAGCACGCGGATGAGCAGTCTGGAAACCATCACCGGCTGCCATCAACCGGCGGTGCGCCTGGGCCTGCATCTGATCGCTGGCCTCAGTAACGCCGCCGCTGAGCGGATAGAAACTGCTCGCCGCGACGCCGGACTTTTTAGCGACGCGCAAAACCTGGCCCTGCGCGCCGAGCTGGACCAGCAAGACCTGCAACAGCTGGCCGCCGCCGACGCGCTGATGTCGCTGGCCGGCCAGCGCCGCCAACAGGTCTGGCAGGCCTCGGCCCTGCACGCCCAGCCGCGCTTGCTGCAAGGCTCATTCAGTGCGGATGAGGAGTTAGCCCTGCCTGCCGCCCCCGAAGGCGAAGAGGTACTCTGGGACTACGCCGCTTTGGGCCTGACCCTGCGCAGCCACCCGCTCAAGCTCTTGCGCCCGCGCCTGGCCAAATTAGGGCTGAAGAGCTCCGAGCAACTGCAGCAGTGGCCAAATGGCCGCAAGGCCCACACCTGCGGCATCGTCACCGTGCGCCAACGCCCGCAGACGGCCAAGGGCACGCTGTTCCTCAGCCTGGAGGACGAAAGCGGCAGTGTGCAGGTGATCGTCTGGCCCGCTGTGTATGCCGAGCACCGCCGCGTCGTGCGCGCCGCCAAGCTCTTGGCCGTGCACGGCATCTGGCAGCATGAAAATGGCGTGCGCCACCTGATCGCGCGCAGCTTCGATGACCTGAGCCCCCTATTGGGTCGCTTGGGGCCCGAAAGTAGCCGCGATTACCGCTAAGGCTTGGCGGCAGCACCGCCAATGCCCATAGACTGGCGCTGCGCCCTCCACCACTCAAGCCAAGCCCCTCACCATGCCCAATAAACGCAGTCCGAATGCCGTCCGCCTTGAGTTCAAGCCCGACTCGCTGGTTCAAACCAACCTCTCGGGCGCCGCCTTCAGCGGTGAGTGGCTGTGGGTCGCCGGCGATGAAGCCTGCGGCATTGACCGGCTGCGCAAGCTTGAGCCCACGGGGTCAGAGCAACTGCGCTTTGGTGAGGTGCGCGACTTCCCGCTTAGCGGTCTGCTGGACTTACCCGGCTTGCCCGAAGAAGAGGCCGATCTGGAGGGCATGGCCATGGCCGATGGCTTTCTCTGGGTAGTCGGCTCGCACGGACTGAAACGCAAGAATGCCAAGCCGGAGCGCTCACATGCCGAGAATGCCAAACGGCTGGCCAAGCTCTCGCTGGACGGCAACCGGCGCCTGCTGGCCTGCTTGCCGGTGGAGCTTGATGAGGACGGCGCGCCTTGCCTGGTGCGCAAAGCCCGGGACGGCCGCCACGCGCTGCGCTTGAAGGGCGACGCGCAAGCCAACCAGCTCACCCGGGAGCTGGCCGACGACCCGCACTTCGGGCCCTATATGGCGATTCCGGGCAAGGACAACGGCTTCGATATCGAAGGCTTGGCCGTCGATGGGAGCCGCCTGCTGCTGGGTTTGCGCGGCCCGGTGCTGCGTGGCTGGTCGGCGCTGCTCGAGATCAAGGTCGCGGCGCACGCGCATGAGCTGCGCCTGCAGCCCTTGGACGACAGCGGCCTCTTGTTCCGCAAGCACTTCCTGCAACTCGAGGGCCTGGGCGTGCGCGATCTTCATTTTTCCGGTGAGGACCTCTACATCCTGGCCGGCCCGACGATGGTGCTGAATGGCGAGGTGCGCCTCTTCAAATGGGCGGGCGCAAGGTCGGCGCTGGCGGCCAATCGTGAACCGGCGCGTTTCGAAACGGGCTTGAGCGAATCGGTCGCGCTACCCCATGGTCGCGGCTGCAACCGCGCCGAGGCGATCTGCAGTCTGCCGACCGAGCTGTCGGCCGGTGGCAAGACCAGCTGGCTGGTGCTCTACGACGCGCCGGGGCCCGACCGCCAACAGGGTGAGCACGCCGTATTCGGCGACCTGCTGCAGCAGGGCTGATCCCCGCCCGGCGGCCGAAGGCTGTTCAAGGCCGCCCAACAATAACGGCCGAAAGCAGCGGCGCAAAAAACAGCTGCAAGGCACCCAAAGCAGCTACATTAAATGCGCTGCGCGAATCTTCAGGCAAACCCCACAAGAGGGTAGCCAAGCAGCTACAAACTGCTCAAATGGAGTCAAGCCCATGCGCAATAACCAGCCCGTCTCTCAACAAGAGTACGACTTCCCGGCGGCCGCCACCTTGATGTCCACCACCGACATCAACTCCAACATCAGTTATGCCAACGCGGCCTTCATCGATGTCAGCGGGTTCAGCGAAGCCGAGGTGCAGGGCCAGCCCCACAACCTGGTGCGCCACCCCGACATGCCAGCTGAGGCTTTTGCCGATATGTGGGCGACGCTCAAGGGGGGTGAGTCCTGGACCGCGCTGGTGAAAAACCGCCGCCAGAACGGCGACCATTACTGGGTGCGGGCGAATGCCACACCGGTTGAGCGTGCGGGCAAGATTGTGGGCTATATGTCGGTGCGCACCAAGCCCCCACGCGCCGAGGTGGCGGCTGCCGAGAAGCGGTATGCAAGCTTTCGTGAGGGCTCGGCCAAAGGGCGGGCTTTCCACAAGGGGCTGATTGTGCGCACGGGCTTGCTGGGCGGACTGCTGTCCCTGAACCAGACCCTGTCGGTACGCTGGCGCATTCGCATCGCGCTGCTGCTGATGCCCTTGCTGTCGCTTGGCGGTGCCGCAGCACTTGGCCTGGCCGCTGGCATGCTGGCGACGTTGGCGGCGTTGTTGGCAGGCAGCGCCCTGCTGTGCGGCTGGTGGCTGCAAACTCAGGTGACCGGGCCGCTGGAGCTGCTGGCCGCGCAAGCCCGTAAGGTCGCCGCCGGCGACACCACCACCAATGTGCAAATGAATCGGGTTGACGAAATCGGCATGTCGATGCGGGCCGTCAACCAACTGGGTCTGATGTTCCGCTGGATTGTGGACGACGTCAGCGAACAAATTTTGACCGTGCGAACGGCCAGCAGCGAGATCGCCCAGGGAACTAACGATTTAAGTGCACGCACCGAACAAGCGGCTTCCAGTTTGCAGCAAACCGCCGCCTCGATGGAAGAGATGAACTCGACCGTCAGGAACAATGCCCATACGGCACAGCAAGCCACGCAGGTCGCCCAGGAAGCCAGCCGAGCCGCCGAACAAGGCGGCGCCGCTGTCGGCCGGGTGAATCAAACCATGGAAGGCATCACCACCTCCAGCCGCAAGATCAGCGACATCATCAGCGTCATCGACGGCATTGCCTTTCAGACCAATATCCTGGCCTTGAATGCGGCCGTCGAAGCAGCCCGGGCCGGCGAGCAAGGGCGCGGCTTTGCCGTGGTTGCCAGCGAAGTGCGCAGCCTGGCCCAACGCAGCGCCGAAGCCGCCAAGGAGATCAAGACATTGATCAGCGATAGCGTCGAAAAGGTTGAGAGTGGCGCGCGCCAGGTCGGCGACGCCGAAGTGACGATGGGCGAAATCGTCCGCCAGGTCAGCAGCGTCAGCCAATTGATCAGCAGCATCAGCCATGCCAACCAAGAGCAGTCCACCGGCATCGGTCAGGTCAGCTCGGCCATCAACCATCTCGATCAGGTCACACAACAAAATGCGGCGCTGGTGGAGCAGTCAAGCGCCACGACCGAGAGCTTGCGCAACCAGGCCGACCAACTGGTGCGGGCGCTGGCGGTATTCCGTGCCGACACCAAGCGCTGACGACCACCCGAAAAATTTCCTGGCCTTGAAGTCCGCTGTGGCGGGGCTGATCAGCAAAGGCACGACGCACCCATAGTCGCAGCGCAAACTCATACCTCTCCATGCACGCTGACCCGGTTGCGCCCTGCTGCTTTGGATTGATACATCGCCTCGTCCGCGCGTCTCAGCACCGATTCCCAGTCCATATCCGCCGTTCTCTGCATGGCCAGGCCGATGCTGACGGTCAGCCTTATGGATGCGTTATGCGCCTGCAGTGAATTCGCCTCAACCGAGGCCCGGATGCGCTCGGCGATCTGCCTGGCCTCGCCGACCGCTGAGCCCGTCAGCAGCACCAAGAACTCCTCGCCACCGATACGAAACAAGCTGTCGTAGTCACGCAGTGAAGCCTGCGTGAAGCGTGCCACATGGCGTATGCCGGCATCTCCGACGGCATGACCGTGGCCGTCATTGATGCCTTTGAAGTGGTCGATGTCCAGCAGAATGAAGGCGAAGTCGGAGCGCGTTCGCCGGCAGCGCTGAAACTCCCGTTTGGCCATTTCCAGCAGCGCGTGGCGGTTGAAGCAGCCGCTCAGACTGTCGGTTTGCGCGGCACGGCGCAGCGCCAATTCCTGCTGCCGCAAGACGATCAATGCGCAGCACATCGTGACCACGGAGATGTAAAGCAAGGCTGCCAGCGAGCCCGAGGTCTGCAAGAACTGGCTACCCGCCAAGGTCAGCTGCATATCGTCTTGGCGCAGCAGCAAGCAGCCGCGCGCCAACAGCTGCAAGACAAACAGACTGTTCAACACCATCATCGGCCAATAGGCCGGGCTCATCTCGGAGCGTGGGGCGCGCCAAAGCAGCCAGGCACTGTAGAGGCCAATGCCTGCCACGATGGGGTAAAACAGAATCAAGCGGTTGGCGACCGAAGCGGTGGCAAAGGGCAGGTAATGCAGGGCATAGACCAGCGCCGGCAAGGCCAAGATCAAACCCCAGGGCGTATGCAGACCCAAGTGCCGGCGCACGCCGGTCAAGATCGTGGCATGCCCGGCGATATAGAAGGCGTTGGCCAGCGCCGGCGTCAACCAATAGGGCGAGCTGAAGCTGATCGCCAGCAAGCCCAGACAGTTGGATGCCAGCAGAAACAGGCCCGCCACCGACCAATCGACCAGACACAGTGCCCGCGGGCTTGCGCGGTACAGCATGAACAAGCTGGCCGACATGATGAAACTGGCCAGCGCGAGCGCGACCAGCAACGTGAATGAATCCATTTTTTGTTATGCCCCCGAATCAAGCCCCGTCACTGCCGGGCTTGTTAAGGCTTTTATACACCAAGGTCAGCGTGGGCATTGAAGCTCAACAGCAGACAAAATTAGCGCTCGAATAGCGCGTTATGGCAGCGGCCCTGCTCGCCTCAAGTGCCAAATTGCTGACTCACAAAACGCCACAACAGGCGCGAGGCATCGGGGCCCAAGGGGTCACTGAAGGCTTGCGACTTGGCGCCGCCGCTCCAGGCATGGCCCAGATGATCGACCTCCACCAGGCAGGCCACGACCCTCGCGCCGACCTTGAAATCGGTGGTCGTCATCGCATAGCGCTTGCCGCGTTGGCTGCTGCGCGGCGGGCCGGCCTGCGCGCCCGCAGCGGCGGCCCAGAGCTGCACGGCCGCGTGCGCATTCGCTGGCGCCACCACACCGTCTTGCCGGCCGTGGATGACCAGCAGGGGCGGCAAACTCAGCAAGGGCCGGCCACTCGCCATGGCCCCGGCCATCACGGGACTGGCCTTGCGCCGCCCGTTCATCGCGCCCATGGCCGACAGGCCGGAGTTGGCGCTTCCCGGCGGCACGCCCGAATGCATCATCACCGCCTTGAAGCGCTCGGGGTGACGCGTCGCCAGCAGGGCCGCCATGCTGGCGCCGGCGGACATACCGGCCAGCGCCACACGCTGCGGGTCCGCCGCGTAGAGCAGGCAGACCTGATCGATGGCCGCCATCAGCAACGCCACTTCCGCCTGCGCCTTGCCGGAGCGCGTCGCAAACCAGTTCCAGCAGCCCTGCGGGTTGGCGAGGAGGTCCTGCTCGGGGTAGAGCAGCAAACAGCGCTCCCGCGCCGCCAGCGTATTCATGCGCGTGCTCAGGGCAAAAGCGCCGGCCGTTTGGCCGCAGCCATGCAGCATCACCAGCAAGGGCAGGCGCTCACCCACCACCATGTCGGGCGGGCGAAAGACCCGGAACTGGCGCGCACCGCCGACGCCTAGGGCCACGCCAGGCAGCCAGTCGCCCGGGCCGGCCGGCGCACGCGCACGCTTGGCCTGCGCCATTTTCGACATTTGCGCCGTTTGCGCGGCCTTGAGCCCTTGCTTCAGCGCCTTCGCCCCTGCTTGCATTTGGCTGCGCGCCGCCTGCCCGAAACTACGCTGCAGGCTGCGTGTCCAGACCGACATCAGACTTTTTTTCGCCATCACACAACCCTGCTGAACGATCGATAGATTGATATCTGCAGGCTCCCTGAGCCCATTCTCGTCACCAGTGTGACCTGCCCAAGTCAAAGATCCGCAGCATCGATCAATTAGGCGCCCCGGAAGGTCTGCCGCCAGGCCGTCGGCGCAACGCCAAACGCGGCCCGGAAATGCGCCCGCAGCGACACTGTCGAGCCAAAGCCGGCCAGCGCGGCAACTTGCTCGACCGAGTGATCGCTGCTCTCCAACAAGGCTTGGCTGCGCGCCAGGCGCTCGCTCAGCAACCAGGCGCCCACCGTTGTGCCCGTGAGCTGGCGAAAGTGCCGCGTGAAGCTGCGCCGGCTCATGGCCACGCTGTCGGCCAGGCTGTCCAGGCTATGCGCCTGGGTCAGATCGGCGCGCACGCGCTCGATCACCGCGGCCAGTCGGGTGTCACGCGCGGTCTCCGGCAAGGGCTGTTCAATGTATTGCGCCTGCCCGCCCTGCCGGTGCGGCGGCACCACCAGACGGCGCGCCACGCGATTGGCCGGCCCGGCCCCATATTGGCGGCGCAGCAGGTGCAGGCAGGCGTCGATGCCGGCGGCGGTGCCGGCCGAGGTCAAGACATCGCCCTCGTCGATATAGAGCACATCGGCGTCCACCGCCACCTGCGGATAACGGGCCGCAAAGTCCTGCGCATAGGCCCAGTGCGTGGTTGCGCGGCGCCCATCCAGCAAGCCCGCCTCGGCCAGCACATAGGCACCCAGGCACAGGCCGACCAGTTGCGAGCCCGGCGCAGCGCATCAAGCAGGGCCTGCGGCGGACGCTCCTGCGGGTCGCGCCAACTCGGCACGATGACGGTACGCGCGCCCTTCAAGGCCTCCAGACCCGCGCTCAGGGTCAGGCCAAAGCCGGCCGTCGTCATCAAGGCGCCTGGCTCGGCGGCGCACACCCGCAGCTCAAACGGCGGCGCGCCCGGTTGCGACTCGCCGAACACGGCGCAGGGCACGGCCAGGTGAAAAGGGCTGATCTGGTCAAAGGCCAGGATGGCAATCGGGTGAGTTCGCATCGGTCTTCGGAAGTAGCGATTTGGCCCGATCTTATCGATAAAGGTGCTTCAGGCCACTGGCCGTTAGGCGCTGCAATTGAAACAATCTGCCCATCAATTCAACCCCGTAGCCGGAGCCCAATCGCCATGAACCCTACCCAAGCCCTGATCGTCATCGACGTCCAAATGGACTATTTCCCCGGCGGCAACTACCCGCTGCACAATGCCGAGGGCGTGCTGACGCAGGTCGAAGCGGCCATCCACAAGGCGCAGGCGGCGCAGCTGCCGGTGATCCTGGTGCAGCACATCGCCGACCCGGCCAAAGGCCCGTCGCCGTTCTTCAATGCCGACAGCGCCGGCGTTGCGACCCACCCACGCGTGCTGGCCGCCGCGGCGCAGGCGCCGCTGGTGATCAAGCGTTTCGCCGATGCTTTTGACGGCACCACATTGACCCAAACCCTGAGCGATTTGGGCGTTAGCGAGCTGCTGATCTGCGGCATGATGACGCAGAACTGCGTCACCCACACCGCCATCTCCAAGGCGGCCGAGGGCTACGCCAAGGTCAGCATCCTTGCAGACTGCTGCACCACGGTTACCGAGATGCTGCACCAGATCGCACTCAGCGCGGTGTCCAGGCGGGTCAATGCCTTGGCCATGGCCGAGGCGTTCTAAGCCGCCGCGAATTCCCCAACTCCGTCACACCTGGGCCGTTTGCATGGCGCCCCACGCCTAGCCAAGCGGCTCGGCTGCTTTGAGAATTGCGTCAACGGGCCAAATGTTGGCCCCGCACTCAAGCCAGCCGAGGTATTGCCATGTTCACAGCCAGCGCCCAATCTCTGACCCGCAGCCTGCTCTTGGCCGCCGCGGCCATGGTCTACGCAAACTCGGCGCTGGCCGCACCGCAGGCGCTGGGCGACGAAGAGATGCGTTCGGTGAATGGCGGCGCGCAGGCCAGCCCCCTGCTTGCCGCGTCGCTGGGTGCCCTGCCGGGCCTGCTGCTCGCCACGGACAAGCTTTCGGCCGACAAGTCAAAGCTCTCGCCGGCCGAATTCGCCGCCGCCATCCAGGCCGCCGGCCTGAGCGGCGCGCTACAGAGCGGCTACGACGGCCAAGGCGGCAGTCAAATCAGTCTTAGCGCAAACAGCAAACTGAATTTGCAAGGCGGCGTGGCCGAACTCTTGAGCGCCGGCGCCTACAACTCAGGCAACTCGATGGGCTCCATCGCCATCAGCAATCTGGATGCCGGCGGCACCCGCTTGCTGGTCTGGCACCACTGAGCTGCGTCTAAGCAAGCGCTTAGAAATGAATCCCCTTCATCATCTGCTGCATCGCAATCGCCTCGGGTGAGAGCTGCGATTTACCGCCCTTGCCCAGCTTGTCGCCCTTGGAGGCGTCGCTGTCGGGGAACATGCGGAAGGTCGTGTTCATCACGATCTGCGCCACCCGCGGCATCACGGCATGCATCAATTCACCGGTAATTCCTAAGCGCGTCGCCACGCGCACCGGCTTGGAGATACAGGCCTGCGCCACCATATCGGCCGCTTCCTCCGGCGCCAGCGTCGGCACGTTCTTGTAAATCTGCGTCGGCGCAATCATCGGCGTACGCACCAGCGGCATATTGATGGTGGTGAAGGTAACGCCCTGGTCGGCAAACTCCGACGAAGCGCAGCGCGTCCAGGCGTCGAGTGCCGCGTTGCTGGCCACATAGGCGGAGAAGCGCGGCGCATTGGTCAGCACACCGATGCTGGAGATGTTGACCACATGACCCTTGCGCTTGGCCACCATGCCGGGCAAGAGGCCCATGGTGACACGCAGGCAGCCAAAATAGTTCAGCTGCATGGTGCGCTCATAGTCATGGAAGCGGTCGTAACTGCCCTCAATGGCGCGGCGGATCGAGCGGCCGGCGTTGTTGATCAGGTAGTCAACCCCGCCGAAGGTCTCGGTCAGCCAGGCGATCATCGCCTTGCAGCTTTCCTCGTTGGAGATGTCGGCCGAGTAACTGTGTATCTTGGCGTCGGCGCCAGCCGCGGCGCGGATCTCGGCGACGGCCTCGGCCAACTTGCTCTCGTCGCGCGCGCAAATCACCGTGATCGCACCCGCCTCGGCAAACTTGATCGCCGAGGCCAGGCCGATGCCGCTGGAGCCGCCCGTTACTAAAACGACCTTGCCGCCGCAGGCACCGCGCAGGCTGCGGTCAATGAACAGATCGGGGTCGAGGTGACGCTCCCAGTGATCCCACAAACGCCAGGCGTAGTCATGCAGGTTCGGGCAGGCAATACCCGAGCCCTTGAGTGCGGCGGCGGTCTCGCGGCAATCAAAGCGGGTCGGGTAGTTGATGAAGGTGAACATATCGTCCGGCAAGCCCAGATCCTTCATCACCGCATTGCGGATGCGCCGCACCGGCGCCAAGGCCATCAAGCCCTTTTTGACGCTCTTGGGGATGAAGCCGAGCAGCGCGGCATTGATGAACAGATTCATCTTCGGCGCATGCGCGGCCTTGGAGAAGATGTCCAGCACATCGCCGACGCGGTAGCCGACCGGGTCGACCAAGTGGAAGCAGCGACCCGTCGAATGCGCCTGATGGCTGATGTGATCGAGCGCATCGACCACATAGTCGACCGGCACGATATTGACCCGCCCGCCTTCCAGGCCGATCGACGGCAGCCAGGGCGGCAGGATCTGGCGCAGGCGCTGTATCGGCTTGAAGAAATAGTAGGGGCCGTCGATCTTGTCCATCTCGCCGGTCTTGGAGTCACCGACCACCATCGCCGGGCGATAGACCGTCCAGGGCCGCTTGCATTCCTGGCGGACGATTTTTTCGCTCTCGTGCTTGGAGTTGAAGTACGGGTGGTCCAGCCCCTCGGCCTCGCCAAACATATCCTCGCGGAACACGCCCTCGTACAGCCCGGCGGCGGCGATCGACGACACATGATGCACATGGCCGGCCTCGATGGCGGCCGCAAACTCGACCATGCTGCGTGTGCCGTCCACGTTAGCGGCCATCTGCGAGGCCTCATCGGCCTTCAGGTCATAGACGGCGGCCAAGTGATAGACATGATCGATCTGACCCTTCAGCGCCTTCAGGTCGGCCGCCGAGACACCGAGCTTTTTGCCCGTCAGGTCACCAAACACCGGCAGCGCGCGCGCCTTGGTCGACTTGGCCAGGCCCCAGAACTCCAACAGCTCGGGCAGTTTGTCGCGGCTTTCCTCGCGCAACAGAAAGTGCACCGTGCTGCCTCGCCGCGCCAGCAATTTCTTGACCAAGCGCTTGCCGATGAAGCCGGTGGCCCCAGTAACGAAATACTGCATGTCTGTCTCCGATATCTAATGCCTCGCAATTCTTGACCATCTGCGCAGCCGCGCTGATGGGCGATTACCCGCAGTGAGGTCGCTGCGGCGCACCAGATTAGATAGGGGTGACTGTCTAGGATGCCGCTACACAGCGGCGGCTGTGGCCCTTATAGTGAAAGCTATTCCCCGCTCACCGTGCGGCAACCACCACCAAGGACAAACGACATGGTCAAGAAGCTTCAGAAGATGGCAGCCAAGAAGAACAGCGCTTCCAACGCAGGCGCAAGCGGCGTCTTGCCGGCCGGCTTGCTGGATGGCCAACTCGCACAAGGCATCAAGGACTCCGCCCAACATATCTGGGCCGCAGGTCTGGGCGCCTTCGCCAAGGCGCAGGGCGAAGGTGGCAAGGTGTTTGAGGCGCTGGTCAAGGAAGGCCTGAATCTGCAGAAGAAGACCCAGTCCGCGGCCGAAGAAAAGCTTGGCGCAATGGCCAGCAAGGTCACCGACATGGCCGGTGGCGTCGGCAACAAGGCCGGCCAACATTGGGACAAGCTGGAATCCATTTTTGAAGACCGCGTCGCCCGCGCGCTGAATCGCCTGGGCGTGCCCTCGGCCAAGGATGTGGCCGAATTGATCGCCAGCATCGACGCGCTGAATGCCGCCGTCGGCATCAAGCAGGCTCCGGCGAAGAAGAGCGTTAAGGTTGCGGCCCAATCGACCACTAGAACCACCGCTAGCACCACCGCAAAATCCGCCACCAAGGCCGCAGCCAAGCCAGCCGCCAAGGTCGCGGCCAAGCAGGTTGCCGCCAAGGCTGCGCCCGTCAAAGCCGCGGTCAAGGTTGTGGCCAAAACAGCAGAAAAGGCCGCAGTCAAGGCCAAGCCCGCTGCCAAGGCCGCCGCGAAGACCGTGGCGACCCCATTCAAGAAGGTCGCCAACAAGGCCGTGGCCGCCACCAAGCCTGTCACCACCAAGCCGGCAGCGACGAGCGCCCCTAAAGCTGCACGCAAGACCGTCGGCAAGAAGGCCGCCGCCACAGCGGCAGCGGTCAGCGATGTGACGCCGGCTGCTACCGAAGCCACAAGCGCAGCGGTCGAAGCCTAAATCGCCGGCCCGCCGGGCTAGCCGCAACGATTGCCGCGCTTGAGTACCCAGACCACCAAGCCCCGGATCGGCCTTGCGCTGGCCGGCGGCGGTCCCTTGGGGGCCATCTACGAGATTGGCGCGCTGTGTGCGCTGGAGGAGGCCATCACCGGCCTAGCCTTCACCGACTGCGACGGCTATATCGGCGTCAGTGCCGGCGGCTTTATTGCGGCCGGCCTGGTCAACGGCCTGAGCCCGCACGCGCTGTGCGCGGCCTTTATAGAAAACAGCAAGCACTCGCCCGACAGCTTTGATCCGGCCCAGTTGCTGCAGCCGGCCTGGGCTGAGTACCGCTCGCGCCTGAAGCTAGTGCCGGGTCTGCTGGCGCGCTCGGCTTGGGCCGCGATTGCGCAAGGCCGCTCGGTCTTGGGCTCGTTTGAGCGCTTGGGGGCGGCATTGCCGACCGGGCTGCTGTCCGGCGAGGCGATGGCCGCGCAGATGAAGTTGTTGTTCAGCCAACCCGGCCGCAGCAATGACTTCCGGCAACTGAAAAAGCGCCTGGTGCTGGTCGCCACCGACCTGGATAGCGGTGAGGCCGCCCCTTTTGGCCTGCCCGGCTGGGACCATATCCCGATCTCGCAGGCAGTGCAGGCAAGCGCGGCATTGCCGGGCCTGTTTCCGCCGGTTGCCATCGAAGGACGGCATTATGTGGACGGCGCGCTGAAGAAGACCCTGCATGCCTCGGTGCTCTTGCAAGAAGGTCTGGATCTGTTGATCTGCCTGAACCCGCTGGTGCCGTATGAGTCCGACCCGGCCGAATCGACGCGCAGCAAGCACGCGCGCATCCCGCATCTGGTCGACGGCGGCCTGCCGCTGGTGCTGAGCCAGACCTTTCGCTCCTTGATCCATTCGCGCCTGGAGCTGGGCATCAAGCGCTACGAGCACAGCCACCCGGACACCGACATCTTGCTGTTCGAGCCCGACCATCGCGATGCCGAGATGTTCCTGGCCAACACCTTCAGCTACTCGCAACGCCACCAACTCGCCGAGCATGCCTACCAAAGCACCCGCGCCGCGCTGCGCCAGCGCGCACCGCAACTGGCGGTACAGCTGGCTCGCCATGGCCTGCTGCTGAACGCCGAGATTTTGGACGACACCAGCCTGCGCCTATTGGGCGAACCCGGCGAACACCGCATGGCGGCCGCGCTGCGCAGCCTGCGGCGTACGCTGAAAACACTGAAGGCCGAGACTCGCCCTAGGGCGTGACCCCTGTCACGCTTGCCGGCCATCCCCCCTGTAAACAAGGGGATGCGCGGGCGGTATCAAGCCGCCAAAATTGCCCTCAAGCGATACGAGAACTCTGAGCGGCGTGAACGGGTTAGAGGCCAGCAACGTCAATTGAAATGCTCGAAAGCCAAAAAAAGGGGAACCCACTCGGGCTCCCCTTTTTTTCGTCAAGCGAGCGGCATCAAGCCAAGTAGCGCGCCCGCAAATGCGCCTTGAAATGCGCCGGATTGAGCGTCTCACCGCTGGCTTGCTTGACCAAGTCAGGCGTCTCCAGCCGGCTGCCCTGCAGCCAGATATAGCTGCGCAACCAGTCTGAAATAGGTGCCAGATTGCCCGCGGCGATATCGGCGTCCAGCCCTGGGTGGCTGCGCCGCATCGCCGCAAACCACTGCGCCGCGTACATCGCCCCCAAGGTGTAACAAGGGAAATAGCCGAACAGGCCGCAACCCCAGTGCACGTCCTGCATGCAGCCGTCCTTGTAGTTGCCACGCGTATCCACGCCCAGCAGCTCCATCATCTTGGCATCCCAAAGCGCCGGGATGTCCTCGCATTCGATCTCGCCTTCGATCAAGGCGCGCTCGATCTCATATCGCAGAATCACATGGGCAGGATAGGTCACTTCGTCGGCGTCCACGCGGATATAGGCCGGGTGCACGCGGGTCAGCAGGCGATTCAAGTTAGCCGGCTCAAACGCCGCCTGCTCGCCCAGATGCTTGATGACCAGCGGACTCAACAACTTGGCAAAGGCCGGATGGCTGCCCAGCTGCATCTCAAAGCTGAGTGACTGGCTTTCATGCAAACCCATCGAACGCGCCTGCGCCAGCGGCTGGCCCAGCCATTCGCGCGGCAGGTTCTGCTCGTAGCGAGCATGGCCGGTTTCATGGATGGTGCCCATCAGGCTGGGCAAGAAATCATCCTCGCGGTAGCGCGTGGTGATGCGCACATCCTCGGGCACGCCGCCGCAAAACGGATGAGCACTTTCGTCCAGGCGACCGGCTTCAAAATCGAAACCCACCAGCTGCATCGCCGCCAGACCCAAGGCGCGTTGCGCTTCTTTGGGAAACGGGCCGAGGGGGCGCAGCGTGGTCTCTTGGGCCTGACGCGCTTGCACGTCCTTGATCAGCTGCGGCAGCCAGCTGCGCAGATCGCCAAACACCCGGTCCACTTCGGCCACGCGCATGCCGGGCTCGTACTGGTCCATCAAGGCGTCATATAGCCCCAAGCCACTGCTCATCGACAAACAGCGGGCCTCCTCGCGCGCCAGCTTCACGCATTCGCGCAGCAGCGGCAGATAGCCGGCCCAATCATTGGCCGGGCGCTGCGTGCGCCAGGCATGTTCGCAGCGCGAATTGGCCAGCGACTTGGCCTCCACCAAGGTTTGCGGCAAGGCGTTCGAGGCCATCCAGCTGCGCCGCATCTCGCGCAGATTGGCACGTTCATCATCACTCAGGGCTTCGGTCGCGGCGGCGTCCAGCAGGATCTTCAGCTGCGGCTCGGTGGCCAGGCTGTGCAGCATGCCGCCCATTTCGGCCAGCGCCAGCGAGCGCGCCTCATTGCCCTTGGCCGGCATATTGGCCGACTGGTCCCATTGACCCATCGCTTGCAAATGAGCGAGGCGGTGCAGGCGTTGATGGCGTTGCTGGAGTACGTTGTAAGCGGGTGTGCTCATAGGGAATCATGGGCCGGTGGGCGAGTAGGGCTGAGCCGACATTGTCTATGCAAGCGCGGCGGCCGGGCCCGTCCCAAAACTCACGCCGACCCCGGGAATACCCATATCAAGGCCGCCGTCATGACCAGATAGCGGAGAAACTTGCCCACCGCCATATAGGCCACGCAAGGCCAAAAAGGCAGGCGCAGCCAGCCGGCCAGCGCGCACATCGGGTCGCCAATCACCGGCAGCCAGCTGAGCAAACAGGCCTTGGCGCCGAACTTCGCGAACCAGGCCAGCAGGCGCGGATTGTGAGGTTTGCGGTGTGTCGCCCGCTCATAGGCGGCTTCGGCGCCATAGCCCATCCACCAACTGATGGCGCCGCCCAGGGTATTGCCCGCGGTGGCCACCAGCACGGCGGGCCAGAACATCGAGGGGTTGGCCTTGACCAGCAAAAACACCGCCGGCTCGGAGCCCAAGGGCAGCAAGGTGGCCGACACCAAGGCGATCACAAACACGCTGATCAGGCCTACTTCCGGGACGGCAAGTATCATCAACAGACTGCGTAGCAACGATTCCAAATGGGCTTCCATCAATGCCATTATGCTGACGGCTTGGAGGTTTCCCTTGAACACACCTCGGATCGCTTTTCGCCACCGCTGCTGCGGTCTCCTTGCTGCGACCTTGCTGATGTTGGCGGGCCAGCCCCATGCGCTGGCGCAGATTCCGCCGCAAAGCTCGGGGCCGCCGGTGGCGACCGAGGCCTGCACAGGGTTGCTGGCCTCGGGCAACCCGCAGTACCCGCCCTATCTATGGCGCGACCCGGCGGACGAGAACCGCTTGATCGGCGCCAATGCTGATTTGATGCAGCTGCTATCCAAGGAGATCGGTGTGCCCATCGCAATGCGCTATGTGGGCCCCTGGGGCCGTGTACAGGAAGAAGCGCGGGCCGGCCACATTGACTTGATCGCCGGTGCGTTCTGGACCGGGCCGCGCACCGAATACATGGATTACTTTCACCCGCCGTTTCACAACACGCGCTCGGTCATCTGGGTGCGGGCTAACTCCAAGATCAACTACACACGCTGGAACGACTTGATCGGGCTGCAAGGCGTGACCGTCATCAACAACAGCTTCGGCGAAGCCTTTGATCGTTTCGCCAAGCAATCGCTGAAGATCACGCAGGTGGCCAGCCTGGAGCAGGCGATACAGATGCTCAGACGCTCGCGGGCCGACTACATGATCTATGAAGACAGCCCCGGCCAGGCCTTTTTGGCCAAGCTCAATATCGGCGATGTGAAGATGCTCTCCCCTGCGGTGGCCAACGAAAACCTGTTCCTGACCCTGTCGCACAAATCAGCTTGCAATAGCGGAGAGATACGGGGCCGCATCACCCGCGCGATGATCAAGCTGACCGGGCAGAAGTCGCTGGAAGCACTGCTGGAAAACAATATTCAGCTGTGGCGCCAACAAAGCCTCGGCCCCAAGCCGTCGCAGTGAGTGACGGCGCCTGCGGCCGTGCAGGTATAATTTTGCCTCTTTTTTAGGCAAAGCCCGCCCATCTCCCATGCGCCTCCCGCCCCCGATCTTGCAGATCGGCCCCCACACCCTGCCGAACAATCTGTTCGTGGCGCCGATGGCCGGCGTCACCGACAGGCCGTTCCGCCAGCTTTGCAAGCGCATGGGTGCGGGCTATGCAGTCAGCGAGATGGTGACCTCGCGCAAGGACTTGTGGGCCAGCCTGAAGACCTCGCGGCGCGCCAACCATGAGGGCGAGGCCGGCCCGATCGCCGTGCAGATCGCCGGCACCGACGCCGCCATGATGGCCGAGGCAACCCGCTACAACATCGACCGCGGCGCGCAAATCATCGACATCAATATGGGCTGCCCGGCCAAGAAGGTCTGCAATAAATGGGCCGGCTCGGCGCTGATGCAGGACGAGCCCTTGGCGCTGCAGATCATCGAAGCGGTGGTCGCTGCCGCCGCGCCGCACGGTGTGCCGGTCACCTTGAAGATGCGCACCGGCTGGTGCGACAGTGAAAAAAATGCCGTGCGCCTGAGCCTGGCGGCAGAGGGCGCCGGCGTGGCCATGGTCACCGTGCATGGCCGCACTCGGGAGCAGGGCTATAAGGGAGCGGCCGAATACGCGACGGTGGCGGCGGTCAAAGCGGCCCTGAGAATTCCCGTGGTGGCCAACGGCGATGTCGACTCCCCTCAAAAAGCCCGGGCCGTGCTGGCGCTGAGCGGGGCCGATGCGGTGATGATTGGCCGCGCTGCCCAAGGGCGACCCTGGATCTTCGCCGAGACCGCACACTTTCTGGCCACCGGCGAAGAACTACCCGCGCCAACCGTGCTGCAGGCGCGCGACTGGCTGATCGAACATCTGCATGACCATTACAGCCTCTACGGCGAGCTGACCGGCATGCGCACGGCGCGCAAACACATAGGCTGGGCCGTCGTCGACTTGCCCGGCGGCGAAGCCTTCCGCCAAGCGATGAATTTACTCGACAGCAGCGCGGCCCAAGTCAAGGCGCTGCAAGCTTGGTTTGATAACTTGGCGCAGTCGTATCAGCGCTTGCCCTATAGCCCCAAGGCGGCCGAAGCTCCAACAATAGCTCCCCATGAATACAAGCAATAAAGATTGAGGCAACAGGCATGATGACCCCGAAACCTATCGATGCCTGCGTGCGCGAAAACCTTGAAACCTATTTCCGTGACCTGGACGGCGAAGAGCCGCACTCGATGCACGAGATGTTGATACAAGTGGTTGAGAAACCCTTGCTGGAGGTGGTGATGAAACACGCCGCCGGCAACCAAAGCAAGGCCGCCGAGTGGCTGGGCATCAACCGCAACACGCTGCGGCGCAAGCTGACCGAACACAAACTGCTCTAGTCAGGCCGACCGACGCGCCTCTTCAGCGCCATTTTCTAACGTAATACTCCCACGCACACCATGTCCAAACTGACCGCCCTGATCTCCGTGTCCGACAAGACCGGCATTGTCGAATTCGCCACCGCGCTGAACCAACTCGGCGTGCGCCTGCTGTCCACCGGCGGCACCGCCAAGCTGCTGGCCGACGCCGGCCTGCCCGTCACCGAGGTGGCCGAGCACACCGGTTTCCCGGAAATGCTGGACGGCCGCGTCAAGACCCTGCACCCCAAGGTCCACGGCGGCCTGCTGGCCCGGCGCGACCTGCCCGAGCATATGGCGGCCGCGGCAAAGCATGACATCACGATGATCGACATCCTGGCCGTCAACCTCTACCCCTTTGAGGCGACGGTGGCCAAGCCAGGCTGCACGCTGGAGGACGCGATCGAGAACATCGACATCGGCGGCCCGGCCATGGTGCGCTCCGCCGCCAAGAACTGGAAAGACGTGACCGTGCTGACCGACGCCGGCCAATACGCCTTGGTGCTGGAGGAACTCAAGAGCAGCGGCAAGACCAGCGACAAGACCCGCTTTGCTGCCTCGGTGGCCGCCTTCAACCGCATCGCCCAATATGACGCAGCGATCAGCAATTACTTGAGCGCACGCCAAGACGATGGCGCGCTGGCAGAGTATCCGGCGCAGATGAACTCCACCTTCGTCAAGGTGCAGGACCTGCGCTACGGCGAGAACTCGCATCAGACCGCTGCGCTGTACCGCGACCTCTACCCCGCGCCCGGCTCCCTGGTCACCGCCAAACAGCTGCAAGGCAAGGAACTCAGCTACAACAACATCGCCGACGCCGACGCCGCCTGGGAATGCGTCAAGGCCTTTGAAGCCCCGGCCTGCGTCATCATCAAGCATGCCAACCCTTGCGGCGTGGCGGTGGCTGAAAATCCTGCGGACGCCTACGCCAAGGCGCTCAAGACCGACCCAACCTCAGCCTTTGGCGGCATCATCGCCTTCAACCGACCCGTCGACGCGGCGGCCGCCGCCCATGTGGCCAAGCAGTTTGTCGAAGTGCTGATGGCGCCCAGCTTCAGCGACGAGGCGCGCGCGATCTTCGCAGCCAAGGCGAATGTGCGACTGTTAGAGATTGCCTTGCCCGCGGGTGGTTCGACGCCCTTCAGCCAAGGCCGCAACGCGGTCGACAGCAAGCGCGTAGGCTCCGGCATCCTCTTGCAAACCGCCGACAACCACTTCCTGAAGGCGGCCGACCTCAAGGTCGTCACCACCAAGCAGCCCACGGCCCAAGAGCTCGAGGACCTGTTGTTCGCCTGGACCGTGGCGCAATACGTGAAGAGCAATGCCATCGTCTTCTGCGCCGGCGGCATGACGCTGGGCGTCGGTGCTGGCCAGATGAGCCGCATCGACTCGGCCCGCATCGCCAAGATCAAGGCCGAGAACGCCGGCCTGACGCTGACCGGCTCAGCCGTCGCCAGCGACGCCTTCTTCCCCTTCCGCGATGGCCTGGATGTGGTGGTTGACGCCGGCGCCACCAGCGTGATCCAGCCGGGCGGCTCGATGCGCGACGACGAGGTGATCGCCGCCGCCAATGAGCGCGGCATCGCGATGGTGTTCAGCGGCGTACGCCACTTCCGCCATTGACTTTCTACTGCGCGGTCGCCATGCGTCGTTGGCCGGATGCTCGGAATCCTCACGTACAAGGAGTACGTTCCGGTTCCTGCGCTCCGCCCGCCTAGCCTGACGACCGCTCGCTACGAAAGTATCCACCCTCGAAGCAAACCTGCTCGCGGGTTTGCTTCGAACCTCTAAACCAAGGCGGCCAAACCCGCCAGCCCCAAACCCAAGGCCGCCAGCGCATCGCCGGCGATCAGCCCACCGCCGACCAAGGAGGTGCTGCTCATGTCCTCCGGCAGATCCTGCGCTCCGGCCTTGGCGCTTGGCTTCAAGCTATTGATCAAACTCGACACCACGCCACCGGCCGCAAACCAGGCCGAGGTCGGCAGGTTGACAAAGCCACCAAACGACGAGGCGTAGGGGCTGGGCAAGAACACCGCGTCAAGACAGAAGTCGACGCTGAAACCGATCTTGCCGCTGGCCACATAGCGGCGATACACCGCATTGGATTTGATCAATTTACGCAAACCCTCGGTCACCAGACCGATGGCCATTCCGATCAAGATCGCCGTGGTCTGAAACGGCTTGGGCTCGGTCAAGGTGCTCAGCACACCGACGAATTTATAGGTCATCGCCGAGGTCCACTGCGTCGGCACCTGGTCGGCGCTCATCACTGTCTGGTCCAGCTTCAGCACCGGGTAGGCGGCCATGAACAGATGGGCGATCGCCACCGCCAGCACCGCGCCGAGCAAGATGCCCGCCACCTGGAAGCGGAATTGAATCGTCCGGTTGGTGCCCAGGCGCCAGCCGGTCGAGCGGTCCTGCTGCATATCACCGGCCACGCTGGATGAGATGAACACCACGCTGGCGACCATCAAGCCCAGGACCGGGTCGCGCAGGCCGATTGCGGCCAGTACCAAGACCGTCACCACAAAGGCCGATGAGATCGGGTTCTGATCGGTCAGGCCCAACGAGATGCCGTTGACGAGCGCGAACACATAGACCAAGGCCACCGCGATCAGCATGTAGTGCAAGGGCTCATTGAAGAACTGCACGCCGGCCACCACCGTGGCCACCGTCCACACCGCCACCCAGGTCAGCAGGCGCGGCAGGCTGGCCCGCGGGCCGCTGCGCTGCTCCTCGGGCACAAGTGTCCGTTCGCCTGGATCACGCAGGCGCGCGGCGGCCCGCCACAAGATCAAGCTCATATCGACCACGGCGGCACCCAAAATCATGCCGAGTGCGATCAGGAAAGCGATTTTGCGGAAAGGCTCGCCGTCTTTGAGCCAGCCAATGCTGATGAAGTAAGGCGCTAGCGCCCAGAACACCAAGCCACCCAGGATCGCCGGGATACCGACACGGGCGCCGACGATCAAGCCGGCGCCGAAGGTCGACGTCGACAGCTCGATCGCACCGAGCGCTGCGCTCTTGGCGGCACCAAAGCCGCCAGCAAAGCCGGCTGCCATACCGCCGAACAGACGCGACACTGACTGCCGCAGCAACACCGGATCGGTCAGCGCACGCAGGATATTGGCGACCGCCAGCCCGGACGGGAAGACCAGCTGCATGCGCTCGACCAGGATGGGCGTGTACAACATGCCGATGCCGGCGGCCATCATGCCTATGCACAACATATAGGTCACCAACTGCCAGGCCGGCGGCTGCGGCATCCCCATCCAGGTCATCGCCTGGATCAAGGTGCTCATCGCCATCATGCCGGCCACCGAGGCGGCGGTGGTCTGGATGTAGTTGGCGCCATGCTTGCCCTCGCTGCCGTAACCAAAGGTGACGACGGAGCCCAAAATGCCGGCCAAGACCTGGCCCCCGACATAAAAGCCGATCGAGAAGTTCATGAACGCGGCGGTGATGCCGCCCAGCGGCCCCAGCACCAGCATGCCGATGGCGGCCAGCAAGGCGTAATAGCCGGCCGAGCCGACCGGCGGCAACCAGGCCCAACGACGGGTGTCGACGGCGGCGGCGTCAAACTGTTCAACAAAAGCGGGAGCGGACATGGCGGGAGATTTGAATAGGAATGGCGCGCACTGTAGCCGCCGGTACACAATCCAACCATGCGTGAAGACACCCCCTCTCCGGTTTCCCCTGTCTCAGTGGCCATCCTGAGCTTCGATGGCTTCAACGAGTTGGACAGCTTTATCGCGCTGGGCCTGCTCAACCGACTGCGGCCCTTGGGCTGGTCGGCGGAGCTGTGCGGCCCCGGCCATGCCGTCACGTCGATGAACGGCGTTACCGTGCAGTTGCAGCGGCCGCTGGAATGGGCCAATCAGGCCGATGTGGTGCTGTTCGGATCGGGCATCTACACCCGAGCGATTGCCGAGAACTCCGCGCTGCTGGACCGCTTGCAGCTCGACCCTGTGCGCCAGCTGATCGGCGCGCAATGCTCGGGCACGCTGCTGCTGGCGCGCTTGGGCCTGCTGGGCGATATGCCGGCCTGCACCGACCTGACGACCAAGCCCTGGGTGGTCGAGGCCGGCGCCCGCGTGCTTGACGAGCCCTTCTTTGCGCGCGGCCCGGTCGCCACCGCCGGCGGCTGCCTGGCCTCGCAATACCTGGCCACTTGGGTGATGCTCAAGCGTGCCGGCGAAGCGTCCACCCGCGAGGCGCTGCATTACGTGGCGCCGGTGGGCGAAAAAGAACTCTATGTCGACCGACTGTTGGCGCGCGTGAAGCCGTTTCTGTTCTAGACCCGGCTCCCTAGTCAAGCCTCCTCAGGGGCCAATCCGCTTGGCCAGGCTGGCCATTGCGGTTAGCCTAGGCGGAGAACAAACAGGAGACCCGATGAACCAGACGCTGCACGAACGACTGCACCTGACGCTGGAGCTGCAGCGCCGCGCATTCGGCGCCGAGATGAGCCCGAGCCTGGCCGTGCGGCATGACCGATTGCAGCGCCTGCGGGCCATGACGGCCAAGCACAGCGACGCCCTGGTGGCCGCCATCGCCAGCGACTTCGGCCACCGTGCGGCCCAGGAGACCTTGCTGACCGATGTGTTCACGGTCGATTCGGGCGCCAAGCATGCACAAAAGCATTTGAAGGCGTGGATGCGCACGCGCCGCGTGTCGACCGCCCTGCACTTCTTGCCCGCCAGCAACCGGCTGATGCGCCAGCCGCTGGGCGTGGTCGGCGTGGTCTCGCCCTGGAACTACCCCTATTACCTGGCGATGGCGCCGGCCTTGGCCGCGCTGGCCGCCGGCAACCGGGTGATGATCAAACCGTCGGAGCTGACGCCGGCGACCTCAGGCCTGATGGCCAAGATGGTCGGCGAGTTCTTCGCCCCCGATGAAATGCAGGTGATCACCGGCGACGCCGATGTCGGCCGCGCCTTCACGCAACTGCCGTTTGACCACCTCTTCTTCACCGGCTCGACGGCGGTGGGCCGCCATGTGGCGCAGGCCGCCGCGCAAAACCTGACCCCGGTTACGCTGGAACTGGGCGGCAAGAGCCCCGCGCTGATCGACCGCAGCTGCAATCTCCAACTGACCGCCGAGCGCCTCGCCTACGGCAAGCTGCTGAATGCCGGTCAGACCTGTGTGGCGCCGGACTATTTGCTGGTGCCCAAGGAAATGGTCGAACCCTTGGCCGAGGCGATTGTGCAGGCGATGCGGCGCATGCATCCCAAGCTGGAGGGCAACCCCGACTACAGCAGCATCGCCGCCGAGCGCCATCTGAGCCGCCTGCAAGGGCTGCTGAGTGATGCCAAATCTCGCGGCGCACGCCTGCTGCCCACGCACGAAGAAGCGCTGTCGGGCCGCAAGCTGACGCCCCATCTGCTGCTCGATGTGACGGATGAAATGGCGGTGATGCGCGAGGAGATCTTCGGCCCGCTGCTGCCCATCGTCGGCTACGACCGCGTCGAGGAGGCGCTGGCCTACATCAACAAGCATGAGCGGCCCTTGGCCTTGTATTGGTTCGGCCAAGATACGCTGGCGCAGCAGCGGGTGCTGGAGCAAACGCATGCCGGCGGCGTCACCATCAATGACTGCATCTGGCATCTGGGCCAGGAAGAGCAGCCCTTTGGCGGCGTCGGCGCCAGTGGCATGGGCAGTTATCACGGTGAATGGGGCTTTCGCACCTTCAGCAAGGAAAAGCCGGTGTTCAGCCAGGCCCGCTTTGCCGGCACCAAGCTGTTCTACCCGCCCTACGGCAAGACCTTCACGACGCTATTGAACCTGCTGAAGAAAATCGCATGAAAAGACGCGGCTTGTTGAAGTTGGGCATTGGCGGCGCGGTGCTGCTGGGCGTCGTCGGCGGGGGCCTCGCCTTGTTGAAGCCCGGCTTGGTCGAAGGTCATATGAGCCCAGCGGCGCGTGAGCTGATGCGCGCGGTGGGCTTGGGCGTGATGGACGGGCTGTGGCCCGCGCCCGGCCCGGCCAGAGACTCGGCCGTGCAAGCGCATCTGGACCGGGTCGACGCCAATATCGGCGGCTATCCGGCGGCCGTACGGGCCGAGTTGTCGCAGCTCTTCGCCTTGCTGGCCAGCAGCGGCGGGCGCTTAGGCCTGCTCGGCATGAGCCAGGACTGGCCGCAGGCCAGCGCGGCCGAGATTCAACACATGATGAATGAGCTGCGGCTGTCCAGCCTGGATCTGCGCCAGCAGATTTACCACGCGCTGCGCGACCTCAACACCATCGCCTTCTTCACCGCGCCCGAGCATTGGGCGAGCACCGGCTACCCCGGCCCGAGAGAAATTCCATGAGCTCCATTGCTGACCCGATCAAAGAAGGCTTGGCACGCGGATGGAAGGTGTTAGGCCAAGGCCAGGCCGCCTTGCCGGCCAGCCTGGACTGCGACGTCGCCATCATCGGCAGCGGTGCCGGCGCCGGCATCACGGCTGAGCTGCTCGCCAAAGCCGGGCTCAGGGTCATCATCATCGAAGAAGGCCCGCTGCGTTCCAGCTCCGACTTCAAGCAGCGCGAGGCCACCGCCTACGCCGAGCTGTATCAAGAAGGCGCCGGGCGCAAGAACGCCGACCAATCGATGAATATCCTGCAGGGCCGCTGCGTCGGCGGCAGCACCACGGTCAACTGGACCGGCTCCTTCCGCACCCCGCCCGACGCTCTGGCAGAGTGGGTCAAGGAGTTCGGCTTGAGCGACTGCAGCCCCGACAAACTGGCGCCCTGGTTCGAGCAGGTCGAGAAGCGCCTCAATATCAGCGACTGGCTGGCCGAGCCGAATGGCAATAACGACGCGCTGCGCCGCGGCACGCTCAAGCTGGGCATTCCCAGCAAAGTCGTGCAACGTAACGTCAAGGGTTGTTGGAACCTGGGCTCCTGCGGCCTGGGTTGCCCGACCAATGCCAAGCAGTCGATGCTGGTGACCACCATCCCGGCCGCGCTCG